>JAPXRP010000171.1:0-9392 GCA_033813475.1 Candidatus Hydrogenedentota bacterium | reverse complement strand
CAATCATCGCAAAGTCTATCGCCCTCGCCTTGCCAGACTTCGACAGAACCTTCGTGATCGCGCTCGTAAGCGTCGTCTTGCCGTGGTCCACGTGACCGATCGTCCCCACGTTCACGTGCGTCTTGCTCCGTACAAACTTTTCCTTGGCCATGACGGCTCTCCCTGCTTGCGGCGCCCGGCGCCGCGGGTTGCGTCCGCGGCCCTCCAGGCCGCCGGACCCACACTTTCGATGTCAAAGGCTGTCCGCGCCCCCCGCTCAGAAGCGGAAGGTGCTTCCCATTTTCTCCATGATCTCGTTCGCGACGTTCCTGGGCGCCGCCTCGTACTGGTAGAACTCCATCGCGTACGTGGCGCGGCCCTGGGTCCGCGAACGCAGGTCGTTTGCGTATCCAAACATGCCGGCGAGCGGGACGTAGGCGCGTATGTTCTGCACGCCCGCCTCGCTTTCCATGCCGTCGAGCCTGCCGCGCCGGCGGTCGAAGTCGCTGATCACCTCGCCGGTGTACTCGTCCGGCGTGATCACGTCCACCTTCATCACCGGCTCCAGCAGCTGCGGATTGGCGCGGGGCGCCGCCTCCTTCACCGCCATGGAGCCCGCGATCATGAACGCCATCTCGGACGAGTCCACCTCGTGGTAGGACCCGAAGGTGAGCGTCACCTTCACGTCCACCATGGGGTAGCCCGTGACGATGCCGCTCTCCAGCGCCTCGCGGCAGCCTTTCTCGACTGCGGGGATGTATTCCTTCGGAATCACCCCGCCCACCGTCTTGTCTTCAAATATGAACCCGGCTCCGGGCTCGCCCGCCTCCAGTGTGAGCACCACATGCCCGTACTGGCCGCGTCCGCCCGTCTGCCTGATGAATCTCTTTTCCACCGACGCCTTGCCGCGCACCGTCTCCCGGTAGGCGACCATGGGCCGGCCGACATTCGCCTCCACCTTGAACTCGCGCTTCAGCCGGTCAATGATGATCTCCAGGTGGAGCTCGCCCATCCCGGCGATGATCGTCTGCCCGGTCTCCTCGTGCACCCGCACCCGGAAGGTCGGATCCTCCTCGGCGAGCTTCGCGAGGGCCTGGGACAGCTTGTCCTGGTCTGCCTTCGTCTTGGGCTCGATGGCGATGTGCACGACGGGCTCGGGAAACGTCACCGGCATGAGCACCACCGGCCTGTCCGCGTCGCAGAGCGTGTCGCCCGTGGTGGTCTGCTTGCACCCGATGACCGCGCCGATGTCGCCCGCCCGGAGCTCCTTGAGGTCCGTGCGCTCGTCGGCGTGCATCTCGAGCAGGCGGCCCAGCCGCTCCTTGCGGCCCGTCCGGGCGTTCACCACCTGGTCGCCGGCCTCCAAAACGCCCGAGTACACCCGGATGAAGGTCAGACGCCCCACATGGGGATCCGTGAGAATCTTGAACGCCAGCGCGGAAAACGGCGCGTCGTCCGAAGCCTCCCGGGTCACCACGCGCTCCGCGTCGTCCGGATGGGTGCCCTCGCAGGGGGGCACGTCCACCGGGCTCGGCAGGTAGTCCACCGCCGCGTCCAGCATCAGGCGCACCCCGCGGTTCCGCAGGGCGGTGCCGCACACGACGGGGAACAGGCGCATCGCCAGGGTCGCCCGGCGGATGGCCGCCTTGATCTCCGCGACGCTGAGCCCGTCCTCCTCGTTGAGGTAGCGGTCCATGAACTCGTCGTCGGCGTCCGCCACATGCTCCAGCAGCTCGTGCCTGCGCTCCCGCGCCGGGCCGGCCAGGTCCCCGGGAACCTCCGAGATGATCATTTCCGCCGTCGGGCCCTCGCCCTCCCACATGATCATGCGGAACTCCACCAGGTCCACGACCCCGCTGAAGAGGTCCTCTGCCCCGATCGGCATCTGCAGCGGCACCGCGTTCGCGCCGAGACGCGCGCGCATGCTCGCCACCGCGCGGTCGAAATCCGCGCCGACGCGGTCCATCTTGTTGATGAAGGCGATGCGGGGGACGTGGTAGCGGTGGGCCTGGCGCCAGACGGTTTCGGACTGGGGCTGAACCCCCGCGACGGCGCAGAAAACAGCCACCGCGCCGTCGAGCACCCTCAGGCTGCGCTCCACCTCGGCGGTGAAGTCAATGTGCCCGGGCGTGTCGATGATGTTGACGTGGTAGCCCCTCCACTCGCACGCTGTGGCGGCGGAGGTGATCGTTATACCGCGCTCCCGCTCCTGGTCCATGTAGTCCATGGTCGCCGCGCCGTCATGGACTTCGCCCATGCGGTGCAACCGGCCGGAGTAGTACAAGACGCGTTCCGTGACGGTGGTCTTGCCGGCGTCAATGTGGGCCATGATGCCAATGTTGCGCATGTTCTCTATGGGAAGTTTTCTGGGCACGTCCGTCGCTCTCTTCACCCTTGCGGGGTTTGCGGCAGGCTTCCTTCGGTTCTCCCCGCAGGCATCGCGCCTTGGGCATCCGGCTTCACGCTCGCTCTGATTCAACTTTCCGTTGCAAGCAGAGGCGCGGGCCCGGGGAAAACTCTCCGGCCGCTCACTCCGCTTCGAATATTGTCAGTAAGTCCCTCATCACTGTCCGTGTGTCAGAACCGGAAGTGGGCGAACGCCTTGTTCGCCTCCGCCATCCGGTGCGTGTCGTCCTTGCGCTTCATCGTCGCGCCCTGCTTGCTGTAGCAGTCGAGCAGCTCGCCGGCCAGCCGCTCCCGCATCGTCTTCTCGCCGCGCTTGCGGGCGAACTCGATGATCCAGCGGAAGGCCAGGGCCGTGCGCGTCGCCGGGGCGATCTCGACCGGCACCTGGTAGGTCGCGCCGCCGATGCGCCGCGACTTGACCTGGAGCAGGGGCTTGGCGTTCTCGATCGCGGCCGCAAACACCAGATGGGGCTCCTCGTTCGGAACCTTCGCCTTGATGATCTCGAAGGCGCCGTACACGATGGATTCGGCAATGCTCTTCTTGCCGCAGATCATGACGGTGCTGATGAACTTTGCCACCAGCGTGCTGCCATATTTCGGATCGCCGAGGGGAACCCGTTTTTCCGGTACTCTGCGTCTTGCCATCTGTTGCCTTCGCCCTGTGGCGCCCTGCGCCGGTTTATGTCCAAGGCCCGGACCGTGCGGTCCGCGCCCGCAGTCTCACGTCACTTCTTCTTTTTCGGGTCCCCGCCCTTCTTGGGCCGCTTCACCCCGTACTTGGACCGGCTCACCCAGCGGCCCGCATGGACCTTCTTGCCGCCCTGGTCCTTCTCGCTCGCCGTGCCGCCCAGGTCGCCCGCCGCGTCCAGCACCCCGCGGATGAGGTGGTAGCGCACGCCCGGAAGGTCCTTCACGCGGCCGCCGCGGATCATCACCTGCGAGTGCTCCTGCAGGTTGTGCCCGACGCCCGGGATGTACACCGTCACTTCCATGCCGTTCTTCAGCCGGACGCGCGCCACCTTGCGCAGCGCCGAGTTCGGCTTTTTGGGGGTCATGGTTAAGACGCGCGTGCACGTGCCCGACGCCTGCGGGCACGCCTTGAGCGCGGGGGACTTCGTCTTGGAAGTCATCTTCTCGCGGCAGTTTCTCACCAACTGGTTGATCGTAGGCAAAACTTCTCTCCCTGGACAATAAGCCTGGATTCTCCGCCGCCGGCGCGCCGGTGGACAACGCACCCGTGCGGTGCGACACACGGCACCGCCATGCGACAACGGACGCGTAGCATAGCATATTTTGCCGCCCGAGTCAACAAACAACGCCCCGTTTTTTTTGCCCGCCCGCCGGGGGGCAAAGGCGGCGCTACCGGACGCCGACCACGACGGCCCGCGCGAATTCCGCCCGGTTCCCCGCCCCGTCCTCCACCCGCAGCGTGAGGGTTTGCGGCCCCGGCGGCAGGTCCGCGTCCCGCTCCCAGACCACCCTGCCGTCGTCCGCGTCATAGGCGCTCAGGAGCCACTGGCCGCCGCACCGCAGAGACCACGCCGCCACGCCGCTCCCGGTGTCGGAAACCGTGGCGACAATCCGCGGTCTGCGCCCCTGGGTGACGGAGCCCTCCTCCGGGGCCCAGTCGCCCAGCCGCGGGGCCGCGGTGTCCTCGTCCACCGCAAAGGCGCCCAGCGCGTCAATGGACGCCTCCACTTCGCCGGCCGCCGGGCGGCCGCCGATCCACCGCCGCCCCTTGTCCGTGACGCGCACAATCCCCGCGCGCCGCGGGTCAGAAACCTGCGAAGGCAGGGGCAGTGTCAGGCGCGCACGCTCCCCAAAGGGCGCCCCGCGGGGTTCCAGCGCCGCATCCCCGCCGGCCCAAAGGAGCATGGCCCCGAAGGGGGCGCCGCGCGGAATGTCAAGACGTCCGCCGCCCTCCAGGGGAACCGTCCGCGCCGCCCCCGGGGACACCCGGAACGGCGCGAGCGTGAAGGCCTTCAGCCGGGGGTGCGCCACCCGGAGGCGGTGCGGCCCGTCCGCGGCGGGCGCCCAGCCCAGATGAAACACCGCGGGGCCCGTCCGCACGAACGGCGTCTGCCGGGCGCCGTCCGCCCCCTCCGACTCCAGCACCGGCGGCGCCGGCTCCGGCGAGGGAAACCGCGCCTCCAGACTCAGCCACGCGCCCAGACTGCGCGCGGAAACCTGTCCCACTTCCCTGTTTTGCGCCGTTTCCGGGGCGGGAGCTTCCCCCGCCCCGCCGGGCAGCAGGGAGGCCGCAACCTCGGCGCGGTTCCCCATGAAATCCGTCAGCTCCACGACGGCCTCGCGGGCCTCCCCCCCAATGTCCACCCACCCGTCCCCCGGGAGCGGCAGGACGCATCCGCTGCGGTTGCCCGGCCACCGCCACAGCAGCAGAAAGCGCCCCAGGTCTTCAAGATAGGGGTGGTACATTACCGCATTATGATAATATTGTCCGTAGGACAGACGGTCATACTGGACCACATGCCGCTCCGCGCCGTCCACCAGCAGCCGCGCGCGGTGCGCGCCCAGCCGCGGCCCGTCGGGCTCCGGGTCCGTGTATTCCACCGCCAGGCCGACCGGACCGCGCACCCGCACCGGCGGGCAGGCGTAGCGCCCCGAGGCGTCCTTTTCCAGGGGGAACACCGCCGGCGCGGGCGCGCCGTTCACGCGGGAGTCCGGCCCCGCCGGACAGACCAGCAGCTTCGCCGGCCGCGGGGGGGTGGCGTCCTCCCAGGTGAGGCCGAGGGTCGCCGGGTTGACGGCGCGGTTGGCGGCGTCGCGCACCTCGAAATGCAGATGCGCCGGCCCCGAACCCGTGTCGCCGCTCCTGGCGACCACCTGGCCCTTCCGCACGGGAAACTGGTCCGGCGTGAAGGTCACATCCACGTCGTAGCGGGCGGCGGCGTGCTGTTTCGCCCGCACCGCCGCCGCGATTCCCTCTTGGTACTCCGACAGGTGGCCGTAGATCACCGTGTGGCCGCTGTCGAGCTGGAGATAAAGGGCCCGCCCATACCCCCACGCGGAGCAGCGCGCCCGGCTCACATGCCCGTCACCCGCAGCGAGCACCGCCTTCCCTGTGGCGCCCCCTGTTCGCAGGTCAATGCCCATGTGGTGCCGCGCGCCCCGGTCCTCCCCGAAACTGCCCGAAAGGCGCCGGGGCAGCTCCAGCGGCCACACCCACCCGTCCTGCGGGGCGGCGGCCGCGAGGAGCGCCGCCAAGGCCACGGCGGCCCCGGCCAGAAAACGCGGCATGGGACCCATCACCGCCCCTTCTTGGCGCTCCCGCCCGAGGAGGCGGCCGGCGCCGCGGTCTTTTCCTGGGCGGCGGCGTCCGCCCCGAGCAGGCGCAGTGTCCGCTCCAGCTGGACAAAAATCTTGGTCCGGTCCGGGTCGTTGACAATCGGCTCAATGAAATCGTTCACCGCGTCCTCTGTCTTCACCCCCTCCAGAATCTGGCGAATGCGGGCCTTTGCGTCGTCGAAAGAGACCGCCTTCTCGTCGGACGTCTCCACCAGCCGCAGGACATGCGCGCCGTACTGGCTGCGGAAGACCTTGCTGATCTCCCCCGGCTTCATGCCGCGCAGAACCTCCACGAAGAACGGGGGAAGCTGCTCCGCGGGAACCAGGCCCATGTCCCCGCCCTCCGCCGCGTCGGCGGCCTCCGACACGTCCCGCGCCACGACCTCAAACTTCTCCCCCGCCAGCACGCGCGCCCGCGCGCGCTCCGCCAGGCTCTCCGCGGCCTTCCAGGCGGCCTCGTCCGCCTTCTGGACCGACGGCTTGGGGCGGAAAAGCATCTGGCTGACGCGCATCCCGCCCGGCTGCTTGAACATCTCGGGCCGGTTGTCAAAGAACTCCCGCACCTCCTTGTCCGCCACCGTGCCGCCGCGCTCCTTCTGCAGCGCGCGGGCCGCCTCGATCTCCAGCAGCTGGCTGCGGATGCTCTCCCGCGCATCCTCCCGGGTCTGCCCCGCCAGGGCCAGCACCTCCTGCTCCGTGGGGGAGGCTTTCCCCGCCGCCTTCAGCTCCTCGGTGAAGCGCCTCAGTTTCTCCGTGTAGGCCTTGTCCACCTCGCCCTCGGGCACCTTCAGCCCCCGGCGCGCCGCCTCCTTCACGAGAATCTCCCGGCGGATCAGCTCGCCCAGCGTGGTCAGCCCGATCCGCACCCGGTCCTCATCGCGCAGGGCCTTCTGCCCGGCCACCCGGGACACCTCGGCAAGATGCCGCTCATAGGTCCGGAGGAAATCCTCCCGGTCTATCGGCACGCCCTCCACAATCGCCACGGGGCCGTCCGGCGTGGACCGCTCCACGATGTCCATCCTGGAAAGGTCCGGGGCCTGCGCCCCCGCCGCTGCCGCCAGCAGGGCAAGAACCGCCGTCAGAACCACTGCAAGCCTGCTCGTCATTCGTCTTTCTCCCTCCGCCGGGAGGCCCGGCGGCACCGTGTTTCCATCCAAAAAAAGCACGCCCGGAGTCCCGCCCGCGCCGCCGCGGGGGGAACTCCGGGCCGAATGCTACCACATCAACGGCGGCCCGCCCCAGCGGACCCCGCCCGGTCACCGGCTCTCGAAGACCGTCACCGTGTCGCCGACCTTCAGCACCGGCGCCGTCGTCCAGCCGTTCCAGGTGAAAATGTCCTTCACCGAAACCCCGTACTTGCGGGCAATCACCGTGGGGTTCTGGCCCGGGGCCACCTTGTGGGCGATCTTCCGGCCCTGACCCGTCTCCGCCTTCGCCACCGTCACCCCCTGCGCGCCGCCCCCCGCCCCCGCGGGCATCTCCGTGCGCACCGTCAGCTCCTGGCCCGCCTTCAGCACCGACTTGTTCGTCAGCTTGTTCAGGGCCATCAGGTCCTTGAGCGCGACCTTGTGCCGCGCCGCGATGGCGGACAGCGTCTCGCCCCGCTTCACAACGTGCCTGATGGTCACCTGCTCGGTTGCGGCGGCGGGGGCGGCCGGCGCCGCCTTGGCGGCCGTCTCTGCCGGGGCCGCGGCCCGGGCCCGCGCGACCACCAGCCGGTCGCCCACTTGGAGCGTTGATTTCGGCGTCAGGTTGTTGGCCCGCAGCAGCTCGCCCACCTCCATCTCGTACATCTTGGCAATGACGGCCGGGTACTCGCCCTTCTTGACCACATGGTGCGACGGAGAATCCGCCGGTTCGGACGCCCGCACGGGGGCGGCCGTCTTTCCCACCACGAGTTTCTGTCCCACCCGGATCACGGGGTTCTTGCCCAGTCCGTTCCACTCCTGGAGGCTGGCCAGGGACACCTTGTACTTCCGGGCGACCCCCGCCGGCGTGTCCCCCTTCTGGACCGTGTGGGTGGCCGTTGTCTCGGCGCGGGGCGCCTCGGGCGCGGACGGGGACTGCTCCGCCCGCGGGGCGGGCGGGACGGACCCCGCCAGCGCCTCCCGCAACTCGCTGCCGCCGCGCGCCGCCACACCCGGAATGACCAGCGTCTGGTTCACGGCAAGCCGGTTCGCCGACTTGAGCTTGTTCTCCCTGACAATGGCCTGCACGCCCACGCCGTACTTCTTGGAGATGCTCGCCAGGGTCTCCCCCTTCCGGACCCGGTGCGTCGCGTTCCCGCCGGCGAGCATCACGTCCTTGGGCGACGACTTCATGGGAGCCATGCCGCGCAGGGCGGTCTGGAAACGCTCCGTGTCCCGCGCCGGCACATGCACCGTGATCCCCCCCGAGGGCGGGGTCACGCCCCGGATCAGCGCCGGATTGTGCTGGGACAGCGTGCCCGGGGCGTAGCCCAGCGCCTCGTCCAGCTTCGCCAGGGAGTACATCCCCTCCACATGCACCGGCGTCAGGTCGTTGGGAACGGCCGGGCACTTTTCAAACCCGTACTTCTCCAGGTCGCGGGTGACCACCATGTACGCCAGCATGCGGGCGTAGTATTTCTTCGCCTCCAGCTTGATCCGGTCGCTCGCCGGCGGCGTGCTGATGAGGCGCCAGATGTCCCGCTCCCCCCCGTTTGCCGCCATCGCCCGGCTCAGGCCGCCCTCCCCCATGTTGTACGCCGTAATCGCATGGGCCCAGCTCCCCTCGAAATAGTCGTGCAGCGCCGTCAGGTAGCCGATCGCCGCCTCGGTGGACCGGGGCACGTCAAACCGCTCGTCCACATAATGGTCTATGCGCAGCTTGAACCGCCGGCCCGTCGGCGTCATGAACTGCCACATGCCGCAGGCCCCCGCCGGCGACTTCGCCTCCGGACGGTACATGCTCTCCACCATCGCCAGATACACCAGGTCCTCCGGCATCCCCGCCGCCCGCAGACGGCCCCGGAGGTATTCCTCGTACCTGGCACCGCGCTCCAGGCCTCGCTGGAACGTCTTCGGGTACTCCGTGGTCAGCTCCACAATCTCGCGCTCCACCGGCGCGGGAAGGGGGTTGGGCACCACCAGGGGGGAATAGCTGCGCGCGCCGGGGGCGACGCCCTCCGCCGCCGGCTCCACCGGCTCCAGCTCCGTCGCGCCCACCTCCGCGCGCGGGGCGGGCTTGAAATGCGCCACCGCGCGCTGGACGCCCGCGCTCTGGCAGCCCGCCAGAACCGCCGAAAAACACACCGCCAACACCGCCGCCGCCAGACCGACCCTGCGGGAAAACCCGGTTTCCGGCAGACGGTCCTTGACCGTGCTCCGTGTTGCCTCGGGCATGAGACCTCCTGTGACCGTTCGAGGAAATGGGCCCGCCGCTCCGCGCGACACACCCTCGTACCCCGGGGTTCGTGCCAAGGACACGGCGGCCCGCAAGCCGACCGTGCAGACTTCCAACCGTTTAGTAAGGGGCCTTCAGGGGTGTGTTTCCCCGCCACGCCCGGCGGAACACACGACACGGCCCAGCAACGCAGTGTACACCACATGCTGTGGTTTGTCAACCATTATCCCCCCAGGACTTCCCCCAAGAAATGACGGTACGCCGTCGTAAGTGTTTTGTCTTCGGGGGCTTTTGTTTGCAGGGAAGTGGTCTGGGCAAAATTTTGGGGGATGTCCCGG
>JAPXRP010000170.1:0-9406 GCA_033813475.1 Candidatus Hydrogenedentota bacterium | reverse complement strand
GCACACCACGCCCTCCGCCACCGGGCTATTCCATGTCCCGGCCGGTGATCTTGGAAAGCGTCCGGGCAAACCACCCGGGCCGCGCCTCCGGCGCGACACGCCTCTCCTCCTCGCGGCGCGGAACCCATTCCCCGTTCAGGAACTCCTCGGTCTTGTCCGCGACGAAGAGGCTGCCGACGCGGCGCCACCGTCCGTTGCGCAGCTCATAGTTCAGGATTTCCGTGCCCGTGTCGCGGAAAAAGCTCCCGTCTTCCGCGGCCTCGCCGCGGCTGCGGTGCATCCGGGTGCTGTGGCGCACTTTGGCCGCGCGGACCTCGCCGGAAAGCGGACGGATGCGGGAATCGTTTTCCCGCAGCACGATCTCCATGCTCTCCGCGCCGCCGGGATACTCCACATATTCGCGGAAGTAATAGGGGCGGCGGCGCACCAGCTCGGGGCTTCCGCTCGACCCCCTGCCCGCCTCCGCGCGCAGATGCTTCTCGACCATCCCGCGCAGCGCCGCCTCCGCCTCCGTTCTGGACGCCCCGGAAACCGCCTCTGCGGACGGGTCGTCCTGCACCAGGCCCCGTCCGCCCCCGAAGCACGCCGAAAGCATGACCGCCATCGCCGCCGTCAGCAATCCCGCCGCAGCACGAAAACCCATTTCCATTCATCCTTTCCCGGGCATGGCCCGAAAACCGCCCACATCTGTCCGGTCACCAACAGCCGGTATTATGACAGAAACCGTGGATAGTTTGAAAAGCACGCCCCCCCTCCGGCGGGCGGCCCGCAAGACGCGAAACCGCTCACATGCTGGAGACCGGGGACATCTTGCGCGCCATGAGGGTGCGCGGCGAGCCGCTCTCGGAGGCCACCTTGGTGTCCTCCAGGCGGACAAAGGTGGATCCGACCTTCTTCACAAGAAAACGGTCCTGAAGCAGCTCCCCCTCGGCGACGGTCTGCTCCTTCTCCTGAAGGTAGGAGTTGTTGAGGCGGAAAACCGCCTTCCCCCCCTCGCCCTCCGTGCTCACCAGCACGAACTTGAAGTAGGCCAGTTCCCGGTTCACCCGGTCGAGGAGTGCGGTGGTCTTCGCGTCCGAGTCCTTCACCCCCACCCGGTTGATGAGGGCGGAGGCCTTGTCGAGTTTTTCCTGGGCGAAGGGCACGCAGTTCAGCCCGGCCTCCACTTCGCTGATCACCTGAAGCCGCACCGTTTCCAGAATGGCGCGGTTTTCCGGGGTGTCGTTGTGACGGACCGCGGTCAGGGCCTCCTCGATGCAGTCGGCCGACGGCGTGCCCGCAGCCAGCATTTCGAGCGCCTTGTTGGGATAGACGAACCCCTCGGGGGTGTTCCGCACGCGCATCTCCTTGATGCGTGCCACGGCGAAGTTCGTGCCGAGAAACAGGAGCACCAGGCCCGCCGTGATGGCGCCGAAAAGGAAAATCTTCCGCCCGATCTCGCGTGACCTTGCGGCGGCCCGCCTGCGCGCCTTAATCTGCGACGGGGTGGAGGGACGGGCGCCCATGTCGGCAAGGTTGCTGTGCGCGGGGTCCAGCGGGGGCAGCCCGGACTCCTCCGGCGCGGTCTCCTGCCCGGCCCGCTTGCGGCCGAACCAGGCACCCTTCCGCGCCTCCTCCTCCTCCCGCGTCCGGTCCGCCGCGGCCTGCTCCTCCGTCATGAAGCTCTTGAGGGCCTCCATGACGTTTCCGGACACGGTGTAGGTGGACGCGTCATCCCCCCCAAGGTCCTGCACCGTCAGCGTTTCCACCTCCTTGCGGGGTTTGCCGACCGCCGCCCCGCAGAACCGGCACCGGTTGGCCAGGATGCTGATGGGCATGCGGCACTCGGGACACAGCCTCAGGGGATCCTTCTCGCTCAGCCGCTCGTGCTCACCCGTCATACTTCACTCCCTCTCGTCTTCCTCTGCCGAGGGCCGGACAGCCCCGCGAAATCCTCCGGCGGACGCCGCCCGCCGCACTTTTAGCATACCCGTTCTAGGAAAGAAATGCAACCCTCAGCCCGGCGCCGCCGTCCGGCCCATGGGCTTCAGGGAAAACACGCGCGTTTCGCCGGTGCGCAGGGGCAGCACAAACTCATCCTTCTGCGTCCACCCCGCCGCAGGGTCAAACAGGTCCTGCACATCGCAGTAGTCGGGAAGGAGGACCGTGCGCTTCCCGGACTCGGCGCCATGCAGGGCCAGCAGGCCCGGCCCCGCATAGACGGGGTCGAAGTAGTTGGTTTCCCCGGGCGCGATGAACAGGGGCTCCTCGAGAATGCGCAGAATCTCCGCCAGCAGGGCCGGGGTCACGCCGGGCTCGGCGACATAGATGGAGGTCCATTCCCCGTCCACCGACTTCACCGCGACGCTCGTCTTTTCACTGCCGGCGTACCGGGCAAGCGCGTCCGCCCCCGCGTCCTCAATGTGAAACAGCGGACTCCACGCGCCCGCCGCGCCGAAGGGCGCGTCCTGGGCCATGAACTGCCCGGACAGGCCAAAGAGCGACCCGGCGGGGGCGGGGCCGTCAAGGGCGCGCACGTCCATGCCGGTGACGGCGGAGATGTTTTCCGCCGCCGCCGTGTCCCCGTCGAAATATCCCGGCGCGTAAAGCCAGATCACGCTGGCGCGCTCCCGCGCGAAGCGGTCGTGCAGCCGTTCCCGGGCCTCCGCGTCCAGCCGGAAGGCGTTCAGGAACAGCCAGGTCCGCGACGGCCCCACGCGCTCCTCCAGCACGTCCTGCAGGAGGACAAAACGGGTGCGCACGCCCGCCCGCAGGGCCGCGTCGCGCCCGCCGGAAACGAGCAGCGCATTGAGCGGCCCGGCGCAGCGCTGCACCGCCCGGGACGCCTCGTCCACCACCACGGTAAGCCCCGCCGGGACGTCCTCCCCGGAGGGTGCGCCGCCCTCTTCGGCGCGGGCGGCGTAGACCTCGCGCATCTTTCCGAAGAGCCGCCACTGGTCGCTGTCCAGGAGCCAGCCGTCTCCCAGCGGGTCCGCCCAGGCCAGCGCCAGTCCATCCACCAGGGCGGAGGCGAAATTCCGCTTCTGCACCTCGAAGATGTCCTCCGCGCGGACACCGCGCATCCGGGCGACTGTGCCCGAGGCCGGGTCGCGCTCCATGCCCGTCCGGGTGTCGTCCAGCACCGTCCACGTCTTCCCGCGGGCGAGCAGGGAATGCACCGGCCCCGCATAGCCCCCGGCGCCCCCCATTCCCCGGTCCGTCTGCGAGACGGGGCTGATCACACCGTTCAGGTCGCTTTCGAGCAGGTTGCCCAGGGCGAAATGGCCCGAGGCGTTCCCCGCCATTTCCAGGCTGAACCCGTAGGGGGCCAGTATCTTCGGGGAAATCATGGAGACTTCCGCCAGATGCGCCGTGAACGCCGCCAGGGCGTCCGCGGTGCTTTCCGAGGTGTACCGCAGGTAGTCCGACAGGGGCCGTTCCTCCGGGAACCGGACAAAGACCTGCCCGGTATCATTGAAGTCCGGCAGCTCCGGGAGCGTCACCTCGTCGGCCGACATGCCGGGCCGCCCCCACGCCTCGCCCAGCGCCGCCTCGCCCTGGTAGTGCCGCACCAGCCAGTCGCGGAAACCCTGCCGGTTGGTCTCCGAACGGTCCCCCGTCTCCGGCAGCGTCCACTGCCCCCCCTCCAGGGCGCAGAGGATGTATCCCTCAATCCGGCGGCTGACCTCGCCGCCCTCCACCGACTCCACCAGCTTCCGCAGGGCGGCCTGCCCGTCCACAACCCACTGCTGCGAGGCGGGGGACGGCAGCGGCCCGGCGGCCCCGTTCACCAGCATCATTTCCGTCTCGTGCGCCCTGGCCCAGTCGGGCGGCGGGTTCATGTCCACCTGAAGAAGGAAGGAAGCGCGGGGATTCGCCGCCATGTGCTGTTTCAGCAGCGCGGTCACATTGTCCGGCGCGTCCTCTTCAGACCATGCGGGCGCCACCGGCACAATGTGGCGGGTGATCCCCGCCTCCGCCGCCAGGGCGGCCTCCTCCATCACCGTCTTCCAGTCCTCCGGCGCGTCGGGCCGCGCGAAGAAATAGAGTGGCGGGCCGACGGTGCCGGGCTCCTCCGCCGCCCCCTCGCCCGCTGCCAGCGGCCCGCTTGCCCCGGCCCCCGAAACCGGCGCCACCGCGGGCGCCGCCTCCCCGGGCACCGACCACTTGCCGAGCCAGAGCCCCGCCGCCGCGGCAAGCGCCATCACGGCGGCAAGCCCCAGCAGCCGCAGGTAAATGCCCGTGTTTCTGACTTTTCCAGGTTCAGACATGATGCGGATGCTCTCTCACAGGTCCCGTCACAGCGTTGTCATCATGGGCGCCGAAGTCAGCCGAACACAACATCGGGCGGCACAAGGGCCCCATGCAGGCGCAGGGTCTTTCGTATCTCCTCCAAAGAAACGCCGAGGGGCGTTGTGCCGTCCCGGACAGCCAGGGCGGCCGCCGCGCCCGCGGCCTGCCCCATGGCCATGCAGGACGCCTGCACCCGCAGTCCGGAGTTCGCCAGCCGGTCACTGGAGACGCAGCGTCCCGCAACCACGATGTTGCGGCTGTTCTTCGGGACCAGGGCCCCCAGCGGGACGGTCGGCACCACGCCCCGTTTCAGCGGTTTGGGGGTGACGCCTTCGCGCGTGTGGAGGTCCACGGGGTAGAAGGCGTAGCACACGGCGTCGTCGAACATCCTTCCCGAGGTGTAGTCGTCCACCGTAATCACCGTCTCGCCCTCAATGCGGAAGCTTTCCCGGAACCCAGCCTCCGGCTGCATGTGCATCAGGCGTTTCTTCTCCCTGCGGACCTTTTCCAGCAGGGATTTTCGCCCTGCAAGGTTCGCCGCGGTCACGGTGCGGGAGTTCGTCGAATCGGCGCCGTGCACATACAGGCTTTCCAGCGCGCCCGCCGGACGCCCGGGGTTGTCCGGGGTGTCCAGCATGAAGAGCAGGGAGCCGGGCTGGGTCTCCGCTTCACGCAGGCGGGGAAGGTTCAGCAGGCCGGCCACTTCCGCGCCGCCCGTGCAGTCAATGATCTGTTTGCAGAACACCTGCCGCCGCGTGCCGAAGCCGGCGCAGTCCACCCGCCACCCGTCCTCCGTCTCCGTCACGCCCTGGGGAAATTCGTAGCAGGCGATGCGGACGCCCGCCTGCGCGCACTTTTCCTCGGCAAGCAGGGCGTAGAGGAAAGGGTTGAGACGAACCTGGTTCATCCAGTGGCGCTCTGGAACCTTCGAGAAGTCGGGCAGCGTTCCGCCGTCCAGCTCCACGCATTCACGGACCAGTTCCCAGCCGATGCCCGCGATGACCTGTTTGCCCCAGGCGTCAAAAAGCCCGGGAAAGGCGACCCCCCCCGTCGTGGTGGTGCCGCCAAGCTGGGTGCCCCGCTCGACGAGAAACGTGTCCGCGCCGGCTCTGGCGGCCTGAAGGGCCGCGACGGTCCCCGCCGCGCCCCCGCCGGCAACCAGCACGTCCGCATGGGTGGTGACAGTTTCCCCGCCCATGCGTTCGGGCTCCGGGACATCCCCCCGCGAGGCGCCCGCCGCGGCGGTCAGGGCGGCGCCGGCGGCGGAATACCGCAGGAGTTCCCGTCTTCCCATTCTGCGTTGTTTCACTGGTTCTTCTCCGTTGGACACGAAAACGGATGCCCGCGGCGCAGCCCGGGTCTAGGAAGAGCGGGTTCCCACATACTCCGCCATTCCAGCCAGGGTCTGCGCGGCCTCGCCCCAGGGGGCCAGGCAGTCCTTCGCCGCGTCCACAAGCCGCGCCTTTTCCTCCGCCGCGCGCGTTCCGCCGAGGCCCGCGAAACTGCTGCCGCCGTCCCCGTCCGCGGGGCGCGCCGCGTCAATGAGGTCATCCGAAATCTGGAACGCGAGGCCGAGGGCCTCGGCGTACCGTTCGAGGCGGCCGCAGACCTCCGCCGGCTCCCCGAGCAGCACGGCGGGCAGCACGGCCGCCGCGACGAAAAGCGCCCCGGACTTTTCCCTGTGTATGCGCAAAAGGTGCTCCGCAGTTTCCGGCCCCGCCGCGCCCGCGTGCAGGTCGAGGTACTGCCCGCCGCAGAGGCCGCCCACCCCGAGGGCGCAGCGCAGCCGTGCGACGGCGGCGGCGGCGTTTTCGGGCTGTCCGATGACTTCGGCGTTTCGCGCCGTCAGGTGGAAGGCCTCGGCCAGGAGCGACACGGCCGCCAGCAGCGCCGTGGCCTCTCCGAAGGCGCGGTGGACGGCGGGGCGGCCCCTGCGCTCCTCGGCATCGTCCATGCAGGGAAGATCGTCCAGGATGAGCGACGCGGCATGGGCCATTTCCACGGCGCAGGCGGCGTCGAGCACGCGCTCCGGGGGCCGGCCGAGCATCTCCGCGACCGCCAGCGCCAGCAGGGGGCGCAGCCGCTTCCCGCCCGGAAACACGGCGGCGCGCAGGGCCGCGCACAGGGCGTCCGGCCCCCCGGCGGGAAGCCGTTCGGCCAGGGCGGCGTCCACCCGCGCGCGGGCGTCCGCCCACCGCTCATTGTCCAGAAACGTGCCCACTGTTCAGGGGGTGTCCTTTTTCGGGGGTTGTTCTGTCTCTTCGGGAACCACGGCGATCCATCCCCCGAAGTCGGCGGTCTCGCCCGTCTCCTCGGCCGTGAAGAGGCGTTCCGCGTCAAACTCCAACCGTCCCTCCGCCGAGAATATGCGCGTCTCGGCCCGGAGCGGCGCCTCCAGCACGACGGGGCCGCCCCCGTCCGCGGAAATGCGGACGCGCGACGGCCCGCACGAAGGATAGCAATTCACTGAAATGACCCGCAACCATCCCGGAGCCACGCGGAGCCGCGCGCGCGCGGCCAGGGGGCGCACCTCGACCCCGTCGGCCGTCCGCGGGGGGTACCATCCGTCCTCGGGGAGCGTCACGGCGGCGCAGAAAAGGCGCTCTGTGTGAAGGCGGCGGGCCAGGGTGCGGGGCGGCGCGCCCGCGCGGGTCCGCTCCGCGCGGTGTCGGCGCGCGGCGGGCAGATGGGCCAGCGCGGCCGTCCACGCCCGCAGGTGCGCCGCCACACGCCACCCCTCGCCGTCCAGGCAGGCCCTTCCCACGGCGCGTGCCTCTCCCAGCGCCACCCAGGGCAGCGTGCCCAGGAACTGGGCGGGGGAGAGGTTGCGCAGGAGCAGGTAGAAGCGGTTGCGCGTGGCGAGGAAGTACTTGCGCCGGGCGCGGTCCCCCGCGCCCATGGAGGCGCTGAACTTGTGCTCCACCACCGCCTCCGGGCAGGGCACGACCGCGTATCCCGCGTCCCACGCCCGCACGCACAGGTCCACGTCGTCCAGGTAGATTTCAAACTCCTCCGGCAGGAGCCCCGTGCGGCGCAGGGTCTCCGCGCGAATCAGGCAGGCCCCGCCGCAGGCGGCCAGCACCGGCGCCGTTCCGTTCCAGCGCGGGCCGTCCGCGCGCCCCGCGCCCACATCCCAGCAGGCCCCCGCGCGGCTGCACACCACGCCGGCCGAGTTCAGGACAAAGGGCTGGTCAAACAGCACCATTTTGGGCGCGACCACGCCGATCTTCGGGTTGGATTCGGCGAGGTCCAGGCAGCGGTCGAAGACGTCCGGGCGCGTCCGCGTGTCGTTGTTCAGCAGGAAGACATAGTCCGCGCCGGCGTCCAGCGCGCGGCGGATGCCCGCGTTGTTGCCTCCGCCCCAGCCCAGGTTCCGGTCCAGCGTCAGAACCTCCACCCGGGGGTCCGCGCCAAACCGGTCGCGCACGAACCCGACCGACCCGTCGGCGCTGCCGTTGTCCACCAGCACGAAGCGCAGATGCCCCCCGGGGCACGCCGTCAGGGAGGCGAAACAGTCCTCCAGATGGGCGAGCCCGTTCCAGTTGATGACCAGCACATGGGTGAGGGGGCGTGTCATGGGCACAGGGTACCGCAACCCGGCGGCGGCGCGCGAATCTTGCCGTGCCGCGCCGCCGGTGAATACACTAGGCGGCGGCGGCGGCAAACCGCGCAACGGAAGGAAAACACGATGATGCACACACGATCGGAAGAGTTGTGGCGCAGGGCGCAGCAGGTGCTGGTGGGCGGGGTGAACAGCCCCGTGCGCGCGTTCAAGGCCGTGGGCGGCTCGCCATTCTTCGCCAAGTCGGGAAAAGGCGCGCTGGTGGTGGACGAGGACGGAAACGAGTATGTGGACTATGTCCTCTCCTGGGGGCCGCTGGTGCTGGGGCACGCCCATCCGCGCGTGGTGGAGGCGGTGCGCCGCGCGATGGAGGCGGGCTCCTCCTTCGGCATCCCCACGGAGGCGGAGATTCTGCTGGCGGAGAAAATCCGGGCGCACTACCCCGTCATGGAGAAGGTGCGGCTGGTGAACAGCGGCACCGAGGCCGCCATGAGCGTGCTGCGCCTCGCGCGCGGCGTCACAGGGCGCAACCGGGTCGTCAAGATGGACGGCTGCTACCACGGCCATGTGGACAGCCTGCTGGTCTCCGCGGGCAGCGGCGTCGCCACGCTGGGCATCCAGGACAGTCCCGGCATCCCCGCATCCTACGCCGGCCTCACGCACACAGTGCCCTACAATGATTTGGAGGCGGTCCGCGCGGTTTTCGACGCCCATGGGGCGGAAATTGCCTGCCTCATCGTGGAACCCGTGCCGGGAAACATGGGCGTCGTGCTGCCGGCGCCGGGCTATCTGGAGGGGCTGCGCGTCCTCACGGCGCGCCACGGCGCGCTGCTCGTGTTCGACGAGGTGATGTCGGGGTTTCGCGTGTCCCTGGGCGGGGCGCAGGCGCGCTGCGGCGTGCGGCCCGACCTGGTCATGCTGGGCAAGGTCATCGGCGGGGGGCTGCCCGTGGGGGCTTATGGCGGCCCGGCGGCTGTCATGGACCACCTGGCCCCGTTGGGACCCGTCTACCAGGCAGGCACCCTCGCGGGGAACCCGCTGGCCACCGCAGCGGGCCTCGCCACGCTGGAGGAGCTGGAACGGCCCGGCGTGGCGGAGGGCATGGAGGCCGCGCTCGCGCGGCTGGGCGCGGGGTTGGCGGAGATCGCCCGCGAACGGGGCGTTCCTGTGACCGTCACGCAGGCGGGGTCCATGGGCTGCCTCTTTTTTGCGGAAGGCCCCGTGCGCAATTACGCCGATGCGAAAACCTCCGACACGGCCCTCCACGCGCGCTTCTTCCGCGGCATGCTGGAGCGGGGCGTCTACTTTGCGCCGTCGCAGTTTGAGGCCTGCTTCGTGAGCGCGGCCCACGGGGACGCCCATCTCGACCGGACCCTGGAGGCCGCGCGGCAGGCGCTGTCCTGACCCGCGTCGCCGGATAAGCGGGGGCCTATGCGTTCGCTCCAGGGCGCAGCAAGCGGCGCCCCTACGGCGTCTGCCTCAGGCCCGCGCATGTAGATACTGTGGTTCGCGGTCAAGTTTTTTGCACTGTTTTTCCGGCGCGTTTTTGTCGTGTTGGGACGGCGTCTTTGG
>JAPXRP010000169.1:0-9529 GCA_033813475.1 Candidatus Hydrogenedentota bacterium | reverse complement strand
ATGTCCGCCTTGTGGCCCCGGAAGGGCCCGCCGGGGTGATGCCCCTTGGCGGCCAGCTCCTCGAAATTGGCCATGGGGCTGCACCCGTTGTCGCTGGTGAAGATGAACAGGGTGTTCTCCGCCATCCCCGCCTCCTCCAGCGCGGCGCGGAGCCGGCCCACGGATGCGTCCACCTCATGGACGAAGTCCCCGTAGACATTGGTCTCCCCCTTGCCGCGGAACTCCTCGCGGGAGAAGATGGGGGTGTGCGGCGCCGTGAGGGGGAAGTACAGGAACAGGGGGCTTTCATCGGCGCGTTCCCTGTGCCGCCGCACCACGCCGACCGCCTCGTCCGTGAGGCGCTCCAGCACCCGGTCCATCTGGAAACCCGGCGCGACGGGGCCCGCCCGGTAATAGGCCGGTTTCGGGCTGTCCTCCAGCGTCCCGGAGGGCGGCTCCTCCACTCGGTCGTTGCGGATATAGACATAGGGCGGCATGTCGAGCGAGGCGGAGATGCCGAAGAACTCGTCGAACCCCAGGGCGCAGGGGCCGTACTGGAAAGTCCGCGTGTAGTCCGTCCGCTCGCGCGAGGCGGGTTTGCCCTCGGCGGTGGTCCAGTCGAGGCCGAGGTGCCATTTGCCGACGCAGGCCGTGTGGTAGCCCCGTTCCTTGAGCAGGGCGGCGACGGTCTGGCGGCCCGGCTCGATGAGCGGCGCGGACCACCCGTCCAGCACGCCGCGTTTCAGGCGGCTGCGCCAGCAGTAGCGCCCCGTGAGGATGCCGTAGCGGGTGGGCGTGCACACCGCCGAACCGGAATGGGCGTCGGTGAACACCCGCCCCGCGCCCGCCAGCGCGTCCAGATGCGGCGTGGGAATCTTCCCCTCTGGGTTCAGGCAGCGCAGGTCGCCCCAGCCCAGGTCGTCCGCCAGCACATAGACGATGTTGGGGCGCGCGCCCGCGTCGTCGGCGCGCGCCGTCCGGCGGCCCAGGGCGGCCCCCGCCACGGCGGCGAGGGAGGCGGCAAGGAAGTCGCGGCGTTTCATCATCGAGGTCTCCAGTGCGCCCATTCTACGCCGCGCGGCCGGCGCGTTTCCCGCAGATGATGAAGGAGGCGGATTCCAGACGCGGAACGGATGTCTGCGTCATCGCGCCAAGAGGGCCTGCCTGACAGCCATGTCGAAAATGGGCGCCCCTACTCCGTCCACCGCAGGACGGCCACGCCGTAGGGGGCCACGCTGACGGCTGCGCTGGCGGTCTCGCCGTTGCGGGAGAAGGGGACCCCGGCACCGGTGGTGAGTTCGCGGCATTCTTCCAAGGCGGGGGCCACGCCGGACACGATGACCTCGCCGGTCCACGGCGCGCCGTCGTTGTTGCTGACGAGGACGGTGCGGTGGCCGGCGCCGGTCGTGCTGAGCCACTGCACCGGCAGACCCTTGACACGGACGGGCTGCACCCCGCCGAAGACCTCGTCGAAGGCGCGGCGGGCCAGGCCGCACAGGGGTGCGTGGCCGGCCTCGTACCACGGCACGAGCACGGTGACCACGGCGCCCGTCCCCGCGCGGCGGCGCAGGACCAGCGGATCCCCCGCGGGGGTCGCGGCCAGCACCTCCACGTTGTCATCGGTCCCGGCGACGGGGCAGTACCGGAACGCCTCCGCGACCGGCTCGCCCGTGCCCCAGCGCCAGGCGCGGCCCACGCGCAGCTCGGGCCCGATCGCGGCGCCGCAGAGGGCCGCGTCCTCCGGCGTGGCCTGTCCGGCGCACCACACCAGGGTGCCGCCGTTCTCGACGAAGGCGCGCAGCCGCCCCTTCAGTCCGTCCTTCCTGTCCACCTGCCCGAGGAGCACCAGCACCTTGTAGGCGTTGAGCGCCTCCTGCGGGGCCGGGGCCGTGAGGACGTCAAAGATGTCGCCCCAGGCGGAGTCGCCCATGGGCCGGTAGGGCGACGGGTCAATCGTGTTCTCGAGGAAATCCTTCCGGGCCTCGTCCCGGTTGTCGTATTTCCCGAAGGGGAGGGGCGGCTCGGCGTAATACTCGTCCTCCGGCGCCGGGGCGAACTCCGGAGCGATGCACGACAGGGCGTAGGGCGTGGCGAGGGGCTCCTCCACACGGTAGCGGCCGGCGGGCCACGGGTCCATGGCGTAGACCGACCCGGGGAAGGCCGCTCCGAAGAAGCCGTCCACGCCGCGGTCGCCCTGGCGGTAGGGGATGCGGGCGTAGTTCCACGCCTCGTTTTGCGTGCGCCAGTAGGGCGGGGTCATCCAGCCGTGGTCGTCGGCGAGCAGGACCGCCACGGGCACGTCCGGCACGCCGCCGTCGAGGTCTTTCGCGACGGCGCCGAAGGCGTCCACGGCGCGGGCGACCTCGCCGGGGCCGGCGGGGCCGAAGTGCATGCTGCCGCCCTCGATGCGGTAGGCGCGCGCCCCCGCGAGGAAGGACTGCCAGAGGTGCCGGGTGTAGAGCGACCCGTTCAGGTCGGGCACGCATCCGTAGAAGACGCCCCACCACAGGGAGAGGTCAATGCCCCACTCCTTTCCAAACTGGCGGGCCGCGCCGCGCGCGAAGGCGACCGCCGTCTGGAGGTCCTCGATGTCGTCGTTGGACCGCTCGACAATGACGCAGTCAATGCCGTGGCGCATGTAGTCGTGGGCCGTGCGGGCGAACCCGGCCATGCCCCAGACCTTCAAGTCCGGAAAACGGCGCACCTCCGTCATGGCCTCCTCGAGGTAGATGTCCCACAGGGCCTTCGCCTTGGCGTAAGAGTCGGGTTTCTCGCGCAGGAGCCGCGCGGAAAAGCCGACGCCCGCCGAGTCGTCCTCCATGAACATCTGCATCAGGGGCTTTCCGCCGCCGACGCGGCGGGCGGTGGACACGGCGGCCTCCAGCGACGGCGCGGGCAGGCCGCGGCGCGACCAGTGCCACGCGCGGGTGTAGGGGTGGGCGTGGAGCTGGGGGATGGCCGCCATGCCGCGCGCCGTCACCCGGTCGAAATCGGCGTCCTCCGCGTTCGCGGGCACTTCGATGCCCCAGCACCATCCGCCCGCCTGAAGCCAGTCCAGGAAAGGCTCATCGGCGGCGGTGGGGTGCAGATCCCAAACCAGCCGCAGTTCGGACGGGGACGGCTGGGCCAGCGCAAGCAGCACGGCGGCCACGCAGGACACGGTCATGGGTTGCCCTTTCCTGTGCGGGTCTTCGGGAGGCTATGTTTGCGGGCGCGCCCGGGTCACACGGGCAGGACCTCGTAGCCGAGGTACTTCTCAAACGCCTCGCGCACGGGGGCCGCGACGCTGCCCATGGTGACGGCGGTGTGGTGGCGGTGCCCCGCGTAGCCGATGCGCATGAGGGACTCCTGGAGGTCCGGGAACTCCGCGACGCCGGCGCAGCCGAAGAAGTCGTCCGGCACGGGGTCGGCGGTGAAGCGGCCCTCGCCGAGGTAGAACTTCAGGCGGCCGTCCTCGGTGATGAGGTTGCCGAAGGAGATGGGGCCGGGGGCGATGCGGCCGACATTGCAGCCGTAGGCGCACCCCTTGCCCACGGAGTTGGCGAGGATGGCGTGGTCGGTGATGCGGCCCTTGGCGGTCATCATGGCCTGGGGCACGGGCCCGCAGTGGAACAGGATGCACTTGTTGTCGTCGCCGCCGTAGTTGTTGTTCCAGTCGAGGCAGGTGGCGACGCCGTTGGAGGCGGCGGCCAGGGCGCGCATGGTGACGGCGCTGCCGCAGTCCACCTCGCAGGCCACGGGGATGCCGCGGTTGTTCATCTCGCTGAGGAGCACGCAGCAGGAGATGCCGAGCTGGCGCTGGAGCTCGATCCAGCAGCGGACGGCCATGGCGTCCAGCTTCATCTCGTCCACCAGCGTGTCCAGCACGACGCCGAGGCGCACGATGCTGTCGAAGGCGCGCTTGGGCGTGCGGCCCCAGTTGGAATAGCCCTTGAGCAGGGCCGCCTTGTCCTTCACCGCCTTGTCCGACGCCTTCAGCGCGTTCATGCGGGCGAAGACCTCGGACATGTCCAGGGTCTCCATGGTGATGCCGTGGCGCTGGAGGGCGATTTCGTCAATGCGGACGGTCTTGAAGGCCGTCGTGCGCGCGCCGATCGCGCCGAGGACCATGGAGCGCATGGCCTTCACGGTGCGGCAGAGCCGGTCGAAGTACTCGACGTTCTCCGCGAAGCGCGGGTCCGACGGGTGCACGGTGTGCGGCTTGAGCACCGTGAAGTCCAGCCCGTACTGGTGGAACACGTCCATGATGGAGAACTTGCCGCAGAAGGCGTCGCGGCGCAGCTCGGGGGCCATCTTGTCAAGGTCGTCCGGATAGGCCTGGATGAGGATCGGCACCCCGGCGTTCTGCAGCGCCGCCACCGCCCCCGTCTCGTCGCCGAAGTTCGGCAGGCACAGGATGACGCCGTCGTACTTGCCCGCGTTGCGGCGCAGGAAGTTCGCGTAGACCTCGCCCTCCGCCGGGGTCTCCACCGCGCCGTGGCGCGTGGCGTCCGCGTCCAGCGCGATCACCTTGTGCCCCAGCTTCTGGAGCGTCTCCGTCATCTCCTTGCGCGCGCCCGCCTGCAGCGACGCCGGGAAAAACCCGCGGTTCCCGAAAAACACCGCGAACGTGCTCTTGGCCTGCTTCATGACATGATCCTCTTTTTTTGGTTGCCGAAAAGCCTGACTGTCCGCGCCGGCGGTCCGCCGCCGGCGACACCTCTCAAAGACCGCGGGTCAGCCCGCCAGCACCGCCGCGATGGCCGAGCAGATGCGGTCCATGTTGGACGGCGTCATGCCCGCGACGTTGATGCGGCCCGAGCCGACGATGTACAGCGCGTCCTTTTCGCGCAGCGCGGTCACCTGGTCCTTCGTCAGGCCGGAGAAGGAGAACATGCCCTTCTGCCGGGTGATGAAGGAGAAGTCCCGGTCCACGCCCTTCGCCTTGAGCGTCTCCACGAAAAGCTGGCGCATGCCGTTGATGCGGCCGCACATCTCCACCAGCTCCGACTCCCACAGGGCGCGCAGCTCCGCGTCGTTGAGGATGGTGGACACGACAAGCCCGCCGTGGGCCGGCGGGTTGGAGTAGTTCGTGCGGATGGCCTTCTCCATCTGGCTGAGGGCGCGGGTCGCCGTGTCGGCGCTGTCGCCCACGAGGACCAGGGCGCCGCAGCGCTCGCGGTAGAGGCCGAAATTCTTCGAGAAGGACGTGCAGATGAGCAGCTCCGGCAGCGCCTCCGTGAGCGTGCGCACGCCGCAGGCGTCCTGCTCCAGGCCGTCGCCGAAGCCCTGGTACGCGAAGTCCACCAGGGGCAGCCAGCCGCGCCGCGCCGCGATCTCCGCCACGGTCTTCCACTGCGCGGGCTCCAGGTCCATGCCGCTGGGGTTGTGGCAGCACGCGTGCAGCAGCACGACGTCCTCGGCCGGGACGGCCTCCAGGGCGGAGAAGAACGCGTCCGCCGCGAGTCCCCTCGTCGCCGCGTCGTAATAGGCGTAGGACTTCACGGTGTGGCCCGCCGCCTCGAAGACCGACGGGTGGTTCGCCCAGGTCGGATCGCTCATCCAGACGGTGCGCGCGCCGTAGCCGCGCGTCAGGAAGTCCGCCGCCACGCGCAGGGCCGCCGTGCCGCCGGGGGTGTGGGCCGCGCGGGCGCGCCCGCCGAGGGCCGCGGCGCCCGCCCCGCCGAACACGGTGCGGATCACCGCGTCCGCATAGGCCGGGTCGCCCGTGATGGGCATGTAGTTCTTGGTGGTCTCCGTGTCGAGCAGCCGCCGCTCCGCCGCCTTCACCGACTTCAGCACGGGGGTTTGGTTGTCCGCGTCCTTGTACACGCCGACCCCCAGGTTGATCTTCTCCGGGCGGGGGTCCTTCTTGAAGGCTTCGGTCAGGCCGAGAATCGCGTCGGGGGGCGCCATTTCCAGTCGGTCAAACATGGGGGGACTCCAGGGGTTGGTACAGCGTTGCCATTTGGGCGGACTGTGCGTCACACCAGCCCGGTGCGCGGCCCGCTTCTTGGGAATCCATCTTAGCAACTATGCCCCCCGGGGGACAACCATGCCGCCGGTGCCGGTCAGGCCCCGCCGCCTGTCAGGATTTCCCGGCAGGACACGCCGCCGGGGGTCATCCGGGCCAGCAGAAAACCCGCCGGCGCATTGCCCCCGTTCCAGCAGCACGACCGCACCTGCCACACGCGGGACTTCCCGTTGCTGTACTCCTCCGTGGGCGTGTGGAGGTGGCCGAAGAAGAGCGCGTCCGGGCCCTTCTCCCGCAGAAGCGCGTTCATCCAGCGGGAGTCGTTGCGGTTCAGGTGCATCTCACGGTCCCCGCCGTTGCGTTCCACGGGGATGTGGGCGAAGAGGACCTTGCGCGGCTCCGGGGCGGACAGCTCCGCCTCCAGCCACTCGCACTGGCCGCGCGGGCGGATGTTCTCCGAGCAGAGCGTGCCGATGTGCTCGCCCCCCAGCCCGGCGTCGCACAGGGAAATGAACCGCGCGCCCTTGTGGGTGAAGCTGTAATAGTCGGAGGGCTCGCCGTTCACCGTGAAGTCGCCGGGGAATGCGTCGCGCAGGTTCTTGCGCTGCTCCGGCGTGGACTCGTGGTTGCCGAAGGTGACATGCAAGGGATACGGCACCTCCTTTACCAGGGGGAGAAAGGCGTCCGTGTGCAGGTCGCCCAGCACCAGGACGAAGTCCGGCTGCTCCGCCGCAGGCAGGGCTTTCATCGCCTCCACGCACCGCAGAAAACGGTCCGCCCCCGTGCCGAGGGCCTCCATGCCCTTGCGCGGCCCCTCCGCGCAGTGGGGGTCCGCCACCACGGCGAAGCAGAATCCCTCCCCGTCGGCCTCCGCGGCGCGCGCGGCGGTTCCGGTGAATGTCCCGGCCAGCGCGGCCGTCCCCAGTCCCTTCAGGAAATCACGGCGGTCCATGGGAAAACTCCTGTTGCCCGCGCGGCCCCCGCCGCGCGCGGTGTCCCGGCAGGATAGCAGATTCCCGCCTGAACCGAAAAGGGGACATCCGACCGATCAGACGGATCTGTTGGATCGGTCGGATCAGAGCCGTCGGACAGGTCGGACAGGTCTGACCTGTCGGACGAATCAGGCCCGCCGGCTTTGTCCGACTCGTCGGCCCCGTCAGACCTGTCCGACTAACCAGCCGCCGCAATCAAGGCCCACAACCCTCCTCTTGTCTCTTCTCTTTTCTTCCTCTTCTCTGCTTCTTTTCTTCTCCCCTGCCCATCACCGTTCATCCCTGTTCATCGGTGGTTTAAAAATGAAACGGGCCCCGCCGCGCGGGACCCGCTCCGTTCTTGCTTCTGTCTCCGGGGGTTACTTCCCGGCCTTGCCCTGGTTGGCGACGGCCTCCGCCGCCCGCTTCGCGGCCTCGGGGTCGCCGAGGTAGCGGCTGGAGAGGGGCTTCAGATTCGCGTCCAGCTCGTACATGAGCGGGATGCCCGTGGGGATGTTCAGGGAAATGATGTCGGCGTCGGAGATGCCGTCGAGGTACTTCACCAGGGCGCGCAGGCTGTTGCCGTGGGCGACGATGATGACGCGTTTGCCCGCGGCCACCTGCGGCGCGATGACCTCGGTCCAGTAGGGCACGAAGCGCGCGATGGTGTCCTTCAGGCTTTCCGTGCGCGGCAGCTGCTCCTTCGACAGGTCGGCGTAGCGGCGGTCGTGGCCGGGGAAGCGCGGGTCGCTCTCCTCCAGTTCCGGCGGCGCGATGTCGAAGGCCCGGCGCCAGATCTTCACCTGCTCCTCGCCGTGCTTCGCCGCCGTCTCCGCCTTGTTCAGCCCCTGCAGCCCGCCGTAATGCCGCTCGTTCAGCCGCCAGTTGCGGACCACGGGCACCCACATCTGATCCAGCTCGTCCATGGCGATCTGCATGGTGCGGATGGCGCGTTTCAGCACCGACGTGTACACCAGGTCGAACTCGAACCCCTCCTCCTTCAGGAGCTTTCCGGCCGCGGCGGCCTCCTGGCGGCCCTGATCGCTCAGGTCCACATCCGTCCAGCCCGTGAACCGGTTGTCGAGGTTCCAAGTGCTCTGTCCGTGGCGCAACAACACAACCTTGTGCATGACTTGCTCGCTCCTGTGAGGGTGGTTTTCCGTGACCGGCACGGGGGAATCGCGGCACCCGCCGCGCCCGCATAGAATGCCCGAAACCGCCGGAACATGTCAAGAAGCGGGCCGGACACGAAGCGCGCAGACAACGCCGAAAAGACCCAATGAGCGCCTCCTGCCGTCTACTTGCCCCCCGGGCGCGCTGCAGCCGCGGGGTTGATCCCACGCACATGGTGTGATATGTTCATCGAGCAGCCCAACAGGGAGGAAGCGGCCATGCTGGCTCTATTGTTAACAGTCTGTTTCTCCGTGACGGACTACGAGCGCCTGTTCATGGAAAGGACCGCCGACGCGCTGGATCGGGTCATAGGCCTGCCTCCATACGCGCAGGCGAGGGAACTCGTGACGGCGGGACGGGTCGCGGAGGGGCTTGACGTTCTGGGGCAGGCCGCTCTCGACACCGAAGACGCCGAGGTCCAGTTCGGATATGTCATGGCCCTGCACGAGCTGGTCGGCGCGGCCGGGACCACCGAGGCCGCCCGCCGTGAGTTCGTGCGCGTCGCCGGGGAGATCGCGCCTTCGCTGGAGGGGGATCCACGGTATGCGCTGCTTATCAACCAGGCCGTTCACCAGCGTCATTCCGGAGATGCGGACTTGGCGACCGCCACGCTGGAAGTCATGACCGCCGAGATTTCCGATCCGGCGAATGAGTGGCACTGCCTCGCCAGATACCAGCAGGCGCAGGTGGCCATCGGCCAGGGGGACTGGTCCGGCGCGGCGCGGTATCTGGAGGAACTGCGGCGGCTGGGCCACCACTATCCGGATTCCCTGCAGGAGCAGACGGAGTTTCAGTTGCTGAACGCGTACGCTTCCCTTGAGAAGTGGGACGCAATGCGCGAGCTGGGCGAGCGTCTTCGCGCCAAGGTTACAGATGCGGAACGATTGACAAATGTTCTCTATCATCTGGGAAGCGCCTATTCAGCCCTGAACCGCCCGCGGGAGGCCTACGAGGCGTTCAACGAGGCAGACCGGCTGCTTGAACAGCATCTCCCCCATCTGGAGCCGTTCCGTCTGCTCCAGGCGGGGGTGCGCATCAAGGCGAAGTCCGCCCTCGCGCTTGCGGAGGCCATGGAGGCGGGGCGGGTTTCTCCGGAAGGCAGCGGCGGGACAGCGGCAACGGTTTCGGCCGAAGCCCTTCCGGCGCCGACACTCCCTCTCCCCGTTCCTGCGCCAACGTCGGCCGCCCCCCTTCCCCCCGCCGAGTTAATGAAGCTGTTTCAGGGGAGCACAGGCCCCGTGCCCTTGCATGTCCGCCTCCTGTCCGTTCTTCCCTTTGCCGGAGTAGTCTTTCTCCTGGGGGCGTTGACGGGGGGCGGGGCTGTCTTCCTGTTCATGCGCAGGAGACGGTCTGCGGGCTGAAGACGGGCATCCCCTCAGGGCTGGTACGGCGGTCCCCCACGCCATTCCACATCGGCCCCGGCGAACCGCTTTTTCATCACGCGCAGGGCTGT
>JAPXRP010000168.1:0-9634 GCA_033813475.1 Candidatus Hydrogenedentota bacterium | reverse complement strand
GGGCGCGTCCAGCGAAGTCTTCGTCCTCTACGACAACATCGGCGTCGCGGCGGCCCAGTTCAACCATGTCCCCGGCGGCTGCAACGTCCTGTACATGGACGGCCACGTCGAGTACGTCCGCTACCCCGGAAAACCCCCGGTCAACGCCAAAATGTCCGCCGTCATGCGCATCTTCGACCTGCCCCATCCCTGAGGGGGGCGGACGCGGGGCCTAGAGAAACCCCTCGCGGCGCGTGGTGGAGCCTGGGCGGGTCCGGCGGGAGTACTCCTCATAGGTCTCCGCGAACTCCCCCTCCGCGTCCAGGAAGGCGTCCACCACCGCGGGGTCAAAGTCCGTGCCCGCGCCCGCGCGGATCATGCCGGCCACCTCGGCGTGGGGCATGGCCGGCTTGTAGGGCCGGCGGCTGCGCAGGGCGTCGTACACGTCCGAAACGGCCATGATCCGCGCGCTCAGGGGGATGCCCTCCCCCCGGAGCCTGTCGGGGTAGCCGCCGCCGTTCCACCGTTCGTGGTGCGACCGCGCGATGGCGACCCCCACGCTGAGGAAGGCGTTGCGCGGGTCCTGTCGGCGCGCCGCCTCCAGCGTCCGCGCGCCGATGTGGGCGTGGTTCTTGACGACCTCGTACTCGTGCGGCGCGAGGCGCCCGGGCTTCGTGAGAATCTTGTCCGGAATGGCCACCTTCCCCACGTCGTGCAGCACCGAGGCGCCGCACACGTTTGCGACAAAGTCCTCGGTCATGATGTCGCGGTGGCGGGGGGACCGGCTCAGGCGCCCGCAGAGAATCCCGCAGAAGGCCCGGGTCCGCTCCACATGGTGGCCCGACTCGTCGTCCCGCGACTCCGCCAGCTTGGAGAGCGCGGTGATCGTGGCGAGCTGCGAGTCAAACACCTCGCGCACCTTCTCCCGCACGACCTGCTCCAAATCCCTGCGGTGCTCCTCCAGGTCCCGCATGCTCTTGCGGAGCAGCAGATGGGTCTTCACCCGCGCTTTCACCTCCTCCACCTGGAACGGTTTTGTCACATAGTCCATGCCCCCCGCCTCGAAGGCCTTCACCTTGCTGTTCACGTCCGAGAGCGCGCTCAGGAAAAGCACCGGCACGTCGTGCAGCGCCTCCTCCCCCCGCATCCTCCGGCACACCTCATACCCGTCCATTTCCGGCATGAGGATGTCCAGAAGCACCAAGTCGGGCACATCCTTCGCGGCGGCCTTGAGCATCATGGCCCCGGAGGAGAACAGGCGCACCTCGTGGCGCCCGCCCTCCAGAATGCCGTCAAGAAGTTTCAGGTTCTCCGCCGTGTCGTCCACGACCATGACCAAAGGCCTGTCGCTCCGGGCAGACATGTCCGCACCCCCCTTGCTGTCAGGCTCATGGGCCGCCCCCCGCCGGAAACCTCTCCGGACGGGACGTTAAACGGGCCGCATGCTCCTCTGCACAGCCGCTGTTTTGGTGACATCAACTTCTTCCGCCTTGTGTTCCCAACAATGGAAGACGCCCGGAACCGCCGTGCTGCCCGCGTCACCCCCGTGCCTGCGGACCCCGCCGGATTCCATCTTCCATCGCCGAAACCAAGCGTGCTATTTTTGCACTTCTAGGGAGGATTGTCAAGGTTGTTCGGCGCGAAGGCCAAAACAAAGCCTTTTAAGGAGCGTGGGGGCGGCGTTCCCGGCCCCAAACCGCAAAGAGGGGGTCATTCCCCGGAGCCGTCCACCTCTATGGTCGCGTGGACGATGCCCAGTTCCGGGGGAATGAGCGCGTGGTAATGGGCCGCCGGCCGGGGGACGGCCGCGGCAAGGGACGCCACGGCGGCGTGCCGGCCCGGGCCGACCTCCCACACATGCAGGTCCGTGACCCGTGTGTCCGGGTCCGCCTCCAGATGTTCCCGCAGGCGCTCCAGCAGTTCGTCGGAAACGCGCATGTCGAGCAGCACCCGCGCCGTCGCCAGGAGCAGCCCGCGGGACCACACGGCCACCATGACCGCCCCGATGACCCCCATGACGGGGTCCATCCAGTTCCATCCCAGATACTTGCCCGACAGCAGCGCCAGAATGGCGAAGACGGAGGTCAGCGCGTCCGCCAGCACATGCAGGTAGGCGGAGCGGAGGTTGTGGTCGTGGTGATGATGGTGCTCATGGCCATGCGCGTGGACATGAGGATGGTCGTGGGAATGCCCGTCGCCGCGGCCCAGAATGACCACGGACACGCCGTTGACCAGGAGCCCGACGACCGCCACCAGGATGGCCTTGTCGAAGGCGATGGAAACGGGGGACAGCAGGCGTTCGGCGCTTTCCCAGGCCATGAACACGGCGATGAGCGCGAGCAGCACGGCGCCCGTGAAGCCGCCCAGGGCGTTCACCTTGCCCGTGCCGAAATTGAACCGCGGGTCGCGGGCGTGCCGCCGCGCGTAGACGTAGGCGAAGACGGCGATGCCCAGCGCCGCCGCGTGCGAGCCCATGTGGAGCCCGTCGGCCAGCAGCGCCATGGACCCGAAGGCCAGCCCGGCGGCGATCTCCACGGCCATCGTCAGCGCCGTGATCGCCGCCACCGCCACGGTCCGGCGCTCGCCGGGCATGCGCGCCTCCTGGCCGAAATCGTGGGAATGAAGCGGGGTGGGGGAGTTCATGGGCGGTCTCCTTTGCGGGTGTCGCTCAGCGCATGTAGGCCCGGAGCACCTCCAGGAGCTGCCGCGCCGCGACGGCCTGTTCGCCGCGGGGGTTGTCGTCCGGGTTCACCACATGGTGGCGGATGTGCCCCTCGATGATCTCGATGGTCAGGGAGTTCAGCGCGCCGCGGCACGCCGCCGCGAGCTGGAGGATGGCGTGGCAGTCGTCGTCCTCCTCCGCCAGCCGCCGCTCCAGCGCGGCGAGCTGCCCCTGGATCCGGTGGACCCGGCTCAAAAGCTTCTTCTTGTCGCGCACCGTGTGGGACATGCGGGTCTCCTTTTCCTCGTGAACCGCCGGACAGGGCGCCGCAACGGCCCGGGGCCGTGCCGGGCACGAGATTGCTTCCGTCGCTTCGCTCCTTCGCAATGACGCGCTGGGCGCCGGTGTGGCCTGAGATCGCCGGTCGTTCCAGGGCCACTGTTTAACTTGTCATCGCAGGAAGGCCGCGCAGCGGCCGACGCGGCGACCTCCTGTCGGAATACCTTCGGCACGGCGCAAGACCGCCGCGTGGCTCGTCATTGCGAGCGAAGCGAAGCAATCCCGTTCCCGCCAACGCCCCGGGTCTCTTGCACTCATTCTATACCCCGGTATAGTATATTGCAACCCGGCCGGGGGACCGGGAACATGGAGTGGCCCGTGGAGAAGGAACAACACCCCGAAAAGAGGGCGCGCGTCGCGTCGCTGGACCAGATGCGCGGCTACGCCGTCTTCGGCATGATCCTCGTGAACTACCTCGGCGAGTTCCCCTGCATGCCCGAGACCCTGCGCCACCACAACGCCGGGATGAGCTACGCCGACACCATCGCGCCGCTGTTCATCTTCGTCGCCGGGATGGGGTTCCGCATGTCCTTCCGGCGGCGCGCGGCGGCCGTCGGCGCGCTGCCCGCGGCCCTCGCCGCCCTCCGGCGCTACGCCGCCCTCATCCTGGTGGGCATCGTGCTGTACGGCCCCTCCCCCGGCAACTGGCAGTGGTGGTGGGACGCCCTGGTGGACATCGGTTTCGCGGGCATCCTCGCACTGCCGTTCATCGGCCGGGGCGCGGCGGTCCGCGCGGCGGCCGCCTTCGGCATGCTCGCCCTGTACCAGGGCCTGTACTCCCTGGGGGGCTACGGGGACTGGACCATGGCGAACAGCATAGACGGGGGCCCCCTCGGCGTCCTGCCGTGGACGGCGATCTTCCTCTTCGGCAGCCTGGCGCAGGACCTGGCGGAGCACCCGGACCGCGGGCGCGCGCTCCTGCGCTTCGCCGTCTGGGGCGTTGCGCTGTGCGCCGCGGGCTGGCTCCTGCGGGCGGAGTGGCCGGCGGTCAAGGCCGCGTGGCCCTTCTCCCAGCGCGGCATGTCCGCCCCCTACCCCCTCTACTCCGCCGGGCTCTGCTTCCTCACCTGGATCCCCTTCCACTTCCTCTGCGACCGGTGGAACCTGCGCCTGCCCCACCTCACCGTGCTCGGCATGAACCCCCTCGTCGTCTACATCGTCCAGGAGGCCCTCGGCTCCCTCCACGGCACCGTCGTGCCGCAGGATTCCGGCCCCGCCGTCGCCCTCGCCGGCTTCGCCGGGTTCTACCTCGTTTGTTACGCCGTCGCCCGAAAACTCCACCGGGACAACATCGTCATCAAACTGTGACCCCCGCCCCTGCCGGTGTGCGGCAGGAAACGCGTCAGTCGCGGCCGGTCCGGTGTTTCTCGACGCGCTCGCCGAGTTCGCGGAGGGCTTTCACGTCTATGTCGCGGAGGCGGCCGTCGTAGTTGGGGCCCACGTTAATGGAAAACAGGTTGCCGTGCTTTTCGGCGCCGAGCCAGTCTTCGAAGAGCTTTTCGGCGGGGTGGCACAGGCCGTCGTGTTGGGGCAGGGAGTAGAACCAGTCGGCGCCGCCCTCGTGGGCCGGCAGGATGGGGTAGGTGAACTCGGCGGCGAGGTAACCTTTGTATCCCTTCTCGGCGTCCTTGTTGTATTCCGAGGCGGCGGCGTCGCCGACGGGGCCGGGGCGGCCGCGCTCGCGCAGGCAGAGGTCGCCCGCGGGGTCGCCGTGGTTGAACCCGACGAAGCAGTCCGGCTGGAACTGCTTCACCCAGGCGGCGGTCTCCGCGTGGCCGAGGCCGCCTTCGCCCTGGGCGTGGTCCATCCAGAAGAAGGCGATGGGCCCGTAGCCCGTGACCAGCTCGCGGAGCTGCTCCTTCTTGAGGTCCGGGTTGCTGCTGGACGCCCACACGGGGTCTCCCCACTTCTTCCCGCCGGGCTTCATGCCGTCCTCCGGCAGGGGCTCTTTGATCCAGGTCCAGTCGCCCTCGGAGAAGTAGAGCGCGAGTTTCAGCCCGTGCTTGTCGCAGGATTGCCGCAGCTCCGCGAGGACGTCGCGGCCCAGGGGGGCCTTCGTCACCTTGAAGTCCGTCGTTTTCGTGTCCCACAGGCAGAAGCCGTCATGGTGCTTGGCGAGAAAGAGGATGTAGCCCATGCCCGCCTCCTTCGCCGTGCGGCACCACTGGTCGGTGTCGCAGTCCGCGGCGCGGAAGAAGGCGGGGTCCGTGACGCCGCGGGTCCACTCGTGGCCCGAGAAGGTGCTGAGGGACCAGCAGACAAACAGGCCGCTGCGCAGGACGGACAGCTCCCGCGCGCGGGCCGCGTCGTCCTTCGCCTCCGGCGCGCCCGCGGCCAGGGCCGCGCACAGCATCATTCCCGCAAGCGTTTTCATGGGTCTCTCCTTTTCGTCAGGGCCGGGTGCGTCCGGCGGTCTTGATCCGTTCCAGTTCCTCCGTCATCTCCGCGACCTTCTCCGGTGCCTTCTTCGCCAGATCCTTTTCCTCGCCGGGGTCGTCGTGCAGGTTGTACAGCTCCGGTTTCTTCCCCTCCGGCGCGATGAGTTTCCAGGGGCCCCGCCGCAGGGAAAGCAGTTTCTTGTTGTACGCCTGGGCGACCAGATGGTCGCGGTAGAGGCGTTTCAGTTCCGGCCGCGCCAGCGCGGGCAGCACGTCGAAGCTGTCCGGCCCCGCGTCGTCCGGCAGAGTCTCCATCCCCGCGGCGGCGGCGAACACGGCCATCATGTCCACCAGCCCCATCAGGTGGGCGCACTCGCCCCCCGCGCGGATGCGGCCCGGCCAGCGGGCCAGCAGCGGCACGCGGTGGCCGCCCTCGTAGAGCTGGCCCTTGTGTCCGCGCCAGGGGGCGTTGGGCGGCTGCTTCGCGTGGAGTTCGTTCGTGCCGTCGTCATAGGTGTCCTTGATCGCGCCGCCGTTGTCGCTGGAGAAGACGACCAGCGTGTTTTCGGCGAGGCCGAGGCGGTCCAGCGTGTCGAGGACCCTGCCCACGGCGGCGTCGAGCTGGTGGATGACGTCGCCGCGCCAACCGCAGCCGCTCGTGCCCCGGAACCGGGGGTTGGGCACCATCGGCTCGTGGATGTCGTGGGGCGAGAAGTAGAGGAAGAAGGGGGAGTCCTTGTGCTTTTCGATAAACGACACGGCCCGGCCTGCAAACACGTCCGCCATGTCCTCGTCCACCCAGCGGGCGGCGTGGCCGCCGGCCATGTAGCCGATGCGGCTGATGCCGTTCACGATGGTCTTCGAGTGCTGGGGGTCGGCCTTGATTTTCAGCAGCTCCGGGTGCGACGTTCCGGTCGGCTCGTCGCCCACGGGGTTCTTGTAGTCAATCCGGATGGGGTCGGCGGGGTCGAGCCCGGCCACCCGGTGGTTCTCCACATAGACGCAGGGCACGCGGTCGCCCGTGGCGGGCATGTAGAACGCCTCGTCGAAGCCCACCTCCAGCGGCCCCGGTTTCACGTCGCCGTTGTAGTCCACGGGAGCCTCCGGCGTGCCCAGGCCCAGGTGCCACTTGCCCACCAGTCCTGTCGCGTAGCCCGCCCCCTTCAGGACCGACGGGATGGTTGGCCGCCCCGGCTCAATCGCCAGCGGAGCGTCGCCGTCCAGGATGTGGTCGCCCCGCTCGCTGCGCCAGGCGTAGCGCCCCGTGAGGAGGGCGTAGCGCGTCGGCGAGCAGACCGACGCGGGCGCGTGGGCGTCCGTGCAGCGCGCGCCCTCGCGGGCCAGCCGGTCCAGGTTCGGCGTCTTCACCTCCTGCGCGCCGTAGCACCCCAGGTCGCCATAGCCGATGTCATCCGCGAGAATGAAAATGATGTTCGGCTTCGCGGCGGACTCCGCCGCCCCCGCGCGGCGCAGGAAGGCCGCCCCCGCGGCCGCCGCCGCCACCCCCCGAAGAAACGCCCGCCGTGTCGCCATGGCCCGGCCTCCTGTGAAAGCGCGGCGGCCCGCCCGCCGCGCCTGTGCCACCATGGTAGACCACCCCCCGCCGTCCGGACAAGCGGCTAGGCGGTCCCTGACCGTCGGATAAGGGACTGCGGGAAGAAATGGACCGGTGTCGGGGGCATGACGGCATGGTATACTGGGCGCAGGAATTTGCGGCATGAACACGCCTTTGGACATAGACAGGGAGCGGCTCGCGTCTTTTTGCGTCCGGTGGCGCATTCTTGAGCTGGACCTGTTCGGTTCAGCCCTGCGGGACGACTTCGGGCCCGGGAGCGATGTGGACCTGCTCGCGGTGTACGCGCCGGACGCCCGGATTACCCTGTTTGACGAGGCGCTCATGGAGGAGGAGCTCGAGGCGCTGTTCGGCCGGCCGGTGGACCTGCTCAGTCGGCGCGCGGTCGAGGAATCCCCCAACTGGATTCGGCGCCAGGCCATCCTGGAAAGCGCGGAGCCCCTCTATGTCGCGCCGTGACGACAGCGCCTGCCTGCTTGACATCGCGCACGCGGCCCGGGCCGTCGCCCGGTTTATTGAGGGTATGGATGAGGCCGCATTTCTTGGGGACATGAAGACCCAGGCCGCCGTGCAGCATCAAATCATGATCATCGGCGAGGCGTCAAAGCGCCTCACGCTGTCCTTTCGCGAAGCCCACCCCGACATACCCTGGAACGCCATCGCGCGCATGCGGGACCGGTTGATTCACGGCTATGGGACGGTGGACCTGGAAGTCGTGTGGAGAACAGCAAGCGAGGCCATACCCGAGCTGCTTCGCGCGGTCGCGGACTGCTGAAGCGGCCGCAGGCGAGGCGGGCGGGGTCCACGTCTTCGGCGAGGGGCGGAGGACGAGTCGGACGGGTCAGACCGGTCGGACGGAGCAAGCCGATCGGACCGATCGGTCGGATCCGCCGGATCGGCCGGATGTCTCCCTCGCGCTACTTCCCGAAGGCGCCGGCGTGGTATTCCTGGAGGGAGAGCACGTGGGCGGTGCTTTCGCGGAGGGCCTTGATGCCCGCCAGCCCGGCGCGGGCGGCGGCGAGGGTGGTCATGATGGGGATGCCGCGCTCGATGGCGGCGCGGCGGATGGCCCGCTCATCCTCCTTGGCGTCGCCGCCGAGGGGGGTGTTCACGATCCAGTCCACGTCGCCGTTGATGATGCGGTCGAGGATGTTGGGGCGGCTCTCGCCGACCTTGGCGACCTCTTCGGCGGCGATGCCGAGGGCGGCCAGCCGCGCGGCGGTGCCCTCGGTGGCGAGGATGCGGAAGCCGAGGGCGCCGAGGCTGCGGGCGATTTCCTCCTCCTCGCCGGGGTGCTGGCGCTTGAGGCTGAGGAAGACGGTGCCCTTGGTGGGCAGGGTGTTGCCCGCGGCGATCTGGCTCTTGGCGTAGGCGAGGCCCATGGTGATGTCAATGCCCATGACTTCGCCGGTGCTGCGCATTTCGGGGCCGAGGAGGATGTCCACGCCGGGGAACTTGATGAAGGGGAGCACGACCTCCTTGGCGGAGACGTAGGCGGGGGCGGGGTCCTCGGTGAAGCCGAGCCCGCGCAGGGTCTTGCCCGCCATGACGCGGGCGGCCAGCTTGGCCAGGGGCGCGCCGATGGCCTTGCTCACGAAGGGGACGGTGCGCGAGGCGCGCGGGTTCACCTCGAGGAGGTAGACGTCGTTCCCGCGGACAGCGTACTGGATGTTCATGAGGCCGATCACGCCGAGCTCGCGGGCGAGGGCGCGGGTCTGGTCCTTGATCCGCGCGATGACGGCGTCGGGCAGGTCGTAGGGCGGCAGGATGCACGCGCTGTCGCCGGAGTGGACCCCGGCCTCCTCGATGTGCTGCATGATGCCCGCGACCACGACGGTCTCGCCGTCGCAGATGGCGTCCACGTCCACCTCGACGGCGGCCTCCAGGAACTTGTCAATGAGGATGGGGTGCTGGGGCGACGCCTCGACGGCGTAGGTCATGTAGCGCTCCAGGGAGGCGCGGTCGTAGACGATTTCCATGGCGCGCCCGCCCAGGACGAACGACGGCCGCACGACGACGGGGTAGCCGATGCGGTCGGCGATTTCGGCGGCCTCGGCGAAGGAGGTGGCCGTCGCGTTGTCCGGCTGGAGCAGGCCGAGCTTTTCCACGACCTCGCGGAAGAGCTCGCGGTCCTCGGCGCGGGCGATGCTGCCGGGGGAGGTGCCGATGATGGGCGCGCCCGCGGCCTCAAGGCGCTGGGCGAGGTTCAGCGGGGTCTGCCCGCCGAACTGCACGATGACGCCCTTCGGCTTCACCCGGTCAATGATGTTCATCACATCCTCGAAGGTGACGGGCTCGAAGAAGAGGCGGTCCGACGTGTCGTAGTCCGTGGACACCGTCTCCGGGTTGCAGTTGACCATGACGGTCTCGTACCCGTCGTCCTTCAGGGCGAAGGCCGCGTGGACGCAGCAGTAGTCGAACTCGATGCCCTGGCCGATGCGGTTGGGGCCGCCGCCCAGGATGATGATGGACTCCTTCCCCGTCAGCTCCACCTCGTCCTCGTTGTCGTAGGAGGAGTAGTAGTAGGGGGTGTAGGCGGCGAACTCGGCGGCGCAGGTGTCCACCAGCCGGTAGCCGGGAATCACGCCGAGGCCCTTGCGCAGGGCGCGCACCTCGAGGTCGGTCTTCCCCCAGAGGTGGCCGAGCTGCTTGTCGGAGAAGCCCAGCTTCTTGAAGCGCAGGAGCGTGTCCGCGTCCGGGGCG
>JAPXRP010000167.1:0-9644 GCA_033813475.1 Candidatus Hydrogenedentota bacterium | reverse complement strand
ACTGGTTCTCCTCGGCGCGGCCCTCAGCCTGGAGTCCGCGCTGGCGTGGGAGTTCAACGGCGCGCACCTGCCCCTCTGGCCGCGCCACCGCGTGGAGACGCTGGTCGCGCTGTGGTCGGTGATGACGCTGGTCACCGCCTGGATGGGCCGCCGCGCGGGGGGGGGCTGGCGGTGGGCGGGATTTGCGCCGGTGGTGGTGGCACTCGTGGCGGCGCAGATGGGCTTTTACCGGTGGGACGCGGCCTTCGCGCCGCTTTTCCTGAATGAGGCCTTCCTGCCGTACCTGCTGCTGATGGGGGTATTGATGGCGGCGGCCCGGACCCGGTTCAAGGATGCGGACACGGCGGCGCTGGCTACCGCGCTCGAATGCGCCGCTGCTGTGCTGCTTGCCGTGACAACGCGGCTGGAGTTTGTCCGGTGGGCGGAGGTCATGGAGGGTCTCACGAAACATGACGGGGCGATGCTCGCGGGGGCCGTCTGGGCGGCGGAGGGGCTGGCCCTCACGGCGCTGGGCATGCGGCCGGGCCGGGCGCACCGCGCTGTCGCGGGCCTGCTGCTGCTGTCCCTGGCGGTGGGCGGACTGTTCACCGAACTGCCCCTGCATGCGGACGCGTTCCGGCCCCTGGCCAACCTGTCCTTTCTCTGCTGGGCGGTGCTGGCGGTGTGCTGGGGCGTGGCGGCGCGGCTGCTGCGCCGCAGCGCGGAGACCGGCGGTCCGGCGTCCAACGCCCAGGCCGGCAACGCGGCGGCCTTTGCCTGCCTGATGCTGTGCGGGTTCGCGCTCCATTTCGAGGCGGACGCCCTCTGGCGGCATGTGCTGCCGCAGGCCGGGGTCCGGGCGCACAACGCGCGCCTGTACGCGTCCATGCTGGTGATCTGGCCCGTCGTCGCGCTGCTGGCCGCGCGCGGCGCGCGCGACTGCGGTGTGGTGTGGCGCGGCGCGGCCCTGGCGCCCGCCGCCATCGGCGTGCTCGCGGCCCTCGGCATGCTCATCGACAGGGCCTACCTGCCCGCCTCGTCCTGGCTGTTCCTCAACGACGCCTTCCTGCCCTGGATGGGCCTGGTGGGGGCGCTGTGCCTGCTGGCGCGGGCGGACTACGGAAACGCGGGCAAGGCCGCCGCGCCAACGCTGCGGCTGGGGGCGGCCTTTCTGGCGGCGTCGGCGCTGGCGCTGGAGATGCCGCGCTGGGCGGGCACCCTGACCAGTCTCGACAGCCGCGTGGGGATCAGCCTGGTGTCCGCCGCGTGGGCGGTGGAGGCCTTCGCGCTCATCTGGCTGGGCCTGCGTTTCCGGCAGGTGTCCCTGCGCGCGGGGGGCATGGTCCTCTTCGCCGTGACCATGGGCAAGGTCATCCTCTTCGACACGGCCACGCTGCTCCAGTACCAGCGCGTGCTCTCCTGGATGGCCTGCGGCATGCTCCTCGTGGTGGCGGGCTGGGTGTACCACCTCTTCAGCGCGCGGCTCCTGGAGGAGGAAAAACGGGCGGAATAGTCCTGCGGGATCAGGCCACGCCGAGCAGGGACACGACGAGGGCCAGGACCCCCGACACGATCATGAGAATTCGCCCGATTTTCTCCTCGCCGGAGACGTACAGCGCGAAGCCGATCGCAAATATCACGGCCAATCCCTCCTGTTGGGTGCGGGCGGACGCTCGCGCGTTCCCGCGCCGGATGCTGAAGATGTCCGCCGAAGTCTAGCACGCCCCCGGTGGCGGGTTCACTCCGCACCAAACATGTGAACCCATCCGTCGGCTGTCGGAAGGACAATCTCCACCTTGCCATCGCCGGTGATGTCGGCGATGACGGGCGCGCCGGCGCCTGCGCCGACATCCACCGTCCAGAGGACGCGGGGCCGGCCCCTGTCGTCGCCCACGGCCAGGAGCGCGCCGTGGCTTGTGCCGAAGACGAACTCCTGGGTGCCGTCGCCGTCCACGTCGCAGACCGCCGGATCGGAGCAGGACGCCTCCACGGGAAGCTCCCAGCGGGAGGATCCGTCGGAGACGTTGACGCACGCGAAGTTTCCGTTCTGGCGGCCAAACCCCATGAGCCACGCCCCGTTGCGCAGGCGCAGGAAGGCCTCGCAGGCCGTTCGGTTGTCCCCGGGCGCGGGCAGGGCGTGCCAGTGCGGGGCGGCGCGCAGACTCATGGCCCCCTGGAAATAATGGCCGCTCACGAGGCACACCGTGGGCGGCCCCCTCCGTTCAGCCAGGATCGCGGGGAAGGTGTAGAGCCCCTGGCTCGGCTGCTTGAAGATGTCCGGGGGGAACAGCGGGCCAAAGAGCGGCTCGCCCGTGGGGCCCGAGGCGACACAGTAGTAGTCCGGGTTGGTGAAGACCAGGTCCTCCTTTCCGTCGCCGTCGAAATCAATCACCGACGCCAGATTGACGCTCGGCCCCCAGTACCGCTCCAGACCCGGCGTCTCGCCCTTGTCCCAGAGAATGCGGCCCGTTGCCCCGTCGAGGGCGGCGCTCCGCACCACCGGCGTGCCCGCCCAGAGATACAGGTCGGGCGCGGCCCGTCCTGTGAACCGTCCCGTCCGCAGGTAGGCCTTGCGGGGCTGGGGGAGTCCCGCGCGGTCCGGCGCCGGGAATTCTGTCCGCCACAGCCGCCGTCCCCCCAGCGCGGGGGTGACAGCCTCCACCACCGGCGGTCCCGTGGGGGTGGCGAGCGCCGTCACCACCTCCGCCTTGGCGTCCCCGTCGAGGTCCGCAACCACGGGCTCGCAGGAGGAGGAGAATTCACCCGCCTCCGCGAACACCCCTCCGGAGAAGGAGAGCACCCGCACCCGGGGCTCCTGAAAGAGCAGCACCTCGTTCACACCGTCGGTGTTCACGTCCGCGGCCAGCACGGAGGGGAACGGCGGCCCCGCCACGGCCGGGGGCGGCTGGAGAACAGGCGCGGGAGGCGAAGGCGGCGGGGTCCATGGACGCAGCGAGACGCCCTCCCCGTCCCACACCACCGCATGCGTTCCGCCGTCGCGCTCCACGCGTGCCACGGGCGCGCCCGCCGACAGGGCGTCGGGGAGCGGCGCGATGGCCTTCGCCGTGTCGTCCCGCCAGACAAGCTCCGGCGCGCCGCCGCGCACCGCATACAGGCGCGCGCCGGACAGGACGGTTCCGGTGGGGTCGGACGAGGCGTTGTTGAGGATTTCCGCCGCGCCGTCGCCGTTGGTGTCCGCGCAGGCGGCGGCGATCACGCCGGGCACCCGGTATTTGAGCGCCCCCGTCACTGCGTCATAGACCCGCAGCAGCCAGGCGTTCTCCGACTCGGAGTTGTGCATGGAGAGGACGATTTCCAGCCCGCCGTCGCCGTCCACGTCCGCCTGAGGCGGCTCCGCCCAGACCGTGGACACCTTCCCGGTGGTCACGCTCTCGGGCCATCCGTGCGACCACGCCTTCTCCAGCGCGCCGCCGCGGTTCAGCAGCACCTCGTGGTGCTGGGCGAAGTTGGCGATGCACAGAAAGTCCTCGCGGCCGTCGCCGTCGAGGTCGGTGAACGCGGTGTGGCCGTAGCTGCGCACGTTCGCCGGCGACACGTCCCACGCGCAGAACTGTTTCAGGGCCCCCGTGGCGGCGTCCAGCAGCCACATGCGGCTGTGGGTCTGGACAGCGATCTCCCTCGCGCCGTCGCCGTCCAGGTCCGTCGTGAGCAGCGTGGGGAAGCAGGTGTATTCGGAGAAGTCGTACCGCCACTTCTGGACCGGCGGCGCTCCGGGCGTGTCAAAGGCGAACAGCGCGATGTAGCCGTTCTTCGGGTCCGGCGGATACCCCTGCATGAGCACGACGATCTGCTTGGAGGCCGTGCCGGGCAGGTAACGGTCTGTGTGCAGATACCACACATAGGACATGGGCTCGACATCACAGCGCCACAGGAGGCGGCCGTCGTCCAGCGAGACCAGCGCCGCCGCGCCGTAGGGCGCGCCGGGCCGTCCCGCCGACAGCAGCGCCTCCGTCTTTCCATCGCCGTCGAGATCCTCCGCGGCGGTGAGGGCGGTGAAGTTCAGGCCCGGGGGGTGGCAGGTCCAGCGCGGCGTGCCGTCGGCGTTGAAGCACCGGAGCGCGTTGGCAACGATACCTATGCCCACGACGTCGCCGTTCGGACCGGCCACCGCGGTCAGGGAGGGCACCGACCGCCCCAGATCAAAACTCCCGACACAGGACGGCGCGGCGCGCAGGCTTCCCGCCAGCGGCTGGATGCCCGTGAGGCGCGGGTTCTGGCGCAGTTCGGGCCAGTCGCCGGGCGAGGTCACACCGCACCCCGCCACCAAGAACACCGCCGCGGCCAGCGCGGCTTTCTTCCAGTGATTCATGCAGGCATCCCCTTGGATTTCGTTTCCGATCATAGCATGCCCCGCTTGCTTCGCCCGCGCCGCGGGTGCCATGCTGTGTCTGCGGCCTTCGGGCCGCCCGGAGACACGCCATCATGGATTTTCCCTCCCACAAGACCAAGATTGTTGCGACCATCGGCCCGGCCTCCGACGCGCCGGACATGCTGCGGCGGCTGCTCCGCGCGGGCATGTCCGTGGTCCGGATCAATTTCTCCCACGGCGACTTCGCGGCGCACGCGGAGACCATCGCGCGGGTGCGCGCGGCGGCGCGGGAGGAGGGCCTGCCCGTGGCGGTGATGGCGGACCTGCCGGGGCCGAAGATCCGCATCGGCGTCTTTGAGCGGGAACCCGTCGAGCTGCGCCGGGGCGCGCGGTTCACCCTGACCGCCGCCGACACCCCGGGTACGGAGGAGCACGTCTCCACCACCCTCCCGGAGCTGCCGGACGTGGTCCGGTCGGGCAGCCGCATCTTTCTGAACGACGGCCTGGTGGCGCTGCGCGTGCTGCGGGTGGTGGACGGCGACGTGGAGTGCGAGGTCGAGGCGGGCGGCGAGCTGCGCTCGCGCAAGGGGCTTAACCTGCCCGGCGCGGACCTGGGCATCCGCGCCTTCACGGACCACGACCGCGCCTGCCTGGAGTTTGCGCTCGACCACGGCGTGGACGCCGTGAGCCAGTCCTTCGTCGAGACGGCGGCGGACATCGAGGCGGTGCGCGCGGCGGCACGCGCGCGCGGCGCGGACCCCTTTGTCATCGCGAAGATCGAGCGCGCCGGGGCGCTGAAGCACCTGGACGAACTGCTGGCCGCCGCGGACGGCGTCATGGTCGCGCGCGGCGACCTGGGCGTCGAGGTGCCCGTGGAGGAGATCGCCCTGCTCCAGAAGGAGATCATCGGCCGCGCCAACCTCGCGGGAAAACCCGTCATCACGGCCACCCAGATGCTGGAGTCCATGGTGTCCAGCCGCATCCCCACGCGGGCCGAGGCCACCGACGTCGCCAACGCCATCCTCGACGGCACCGACGGCGTCATGCTCTCCGCCGAGTCCGCCATGGGCCGCTACCCGGAGGAGGCCGTGGCCATGCTCGCCCGCATTGCCGCCGCCACCGAGGCGCAGCTCCCGCCCGTCTCCCCCGACGCGCTCCGGGCGCGGTTCGGCGCCGTCCACCCCGCCGGCAAGGCGGAGGCCGTCGCCGGACTGGTGGACGAGGCGCTCGACCGCCTGCCCTGCGCCGCCGTTGTCGTGCCCTCGCGCACCGGGGCGACGGCCCGCCTCCTCTCCCGGGGCAAGCCGCCCGTGTGGATCGTTGCCCTCTGTTCCACCCCTGCGGCGGCCCGGGACCTCCTCTTTTCCTGGGGCGTGCATCCCGTCCCCCTCGACCATCCTCCCGACGACTGGGACGTCTTCGCCCACGACCTCTTCCCCGCCGACACCGACAGGGGGAAGACAGTCCTCCTCGTCACCGGCCCCCGCCTCGGCCGCCCCGGCGCCAGCCACCGCATCGAGTTCATCCCAGTTGTATGACTAGATGAGTATATGAAGCGGGGAAAATTTTGCCTACTCGCTCCTCCAGAAACGTTGTCCCGAGTCAATGGAGCCGAGGCTGAGCTGGACATCACCCGGCGACACAATGCTCCGAGAGCTTCGCTGGCCACGACGGCATCAAGCGGCTCTGCGAGAAAAAATCTCTTTTTGATTGACTTTATGAGTGAATTCGCCTATAATCTGACCATTAAAGAACCAAATAAGACCGTTTTGGAGAAAACAGCATGATCATCAGCGTCTCACTGGAGAACTGGATGTCCTTCCGTGACCAAGTCAAGTTCTCGATGGTTGCCAGCAAGGAGCGCCAGCACCGAGAAAGAGTTCCTAAGCTTGGCAAGTACCAAACGAGAGTCCTTCCGATTGCGGCAATTTACGGCGGCAACGCGTCGGGCAAGACAAATTTCTTCAAGGCGTTGAGTTTTGCGCGAGATATGGTCCTCAAGGTTACCCAGCCTGACAGCCTGATTGCTGTCGAGTCGTTTCGGCTGGACGACAGGGGAGCTGAGCAACCCTCACGATTTAGCTTCGAACTGCTGATTGATGAGGTCATCTACGAGTTCAGCTTCTCGGTGACCCGCAGGGCTGTTCTGGAAGAGAAGCTGGTGGAAATCACCAACACCAGCGAGAGGGTGCTCTACCACCGCCGGGACGGGAAGCCCAACTTTGACAAATCCCTGGCTAGGGAGAAATTTCTCGACTTCGCTTTCCAAGGGACTCGGGACAATCAGCTCTTCCTGACCAACTCGGTCTCGCAGAAGGTCGACCGTTTCAGGAAGGTTTACGACTGGTTCAAGAACACCCTTGAGCTAGTAGCACCCGACTCTCGCTTCGAACCTTTCGAACAATTTCTGGATGAGGGGCTTCCTCTCTACGCAACCATGAACGAGATGCTTTGGCAGCTCGACACAGGTATCGCGCACTTGGGTGGTGAGGAACTCCCGTTTGAGAATATCCCGTTGCCCGAGCCACTGAAGAAAAGGCTTCAGGAGGATGTCAAGGACGGCGTGGGCGTTCGCCTGCGGTCCGAATCAAGCAATGAGCGCTTTGTGTTTGCCCGCAAGGGTGGGGAGCTGATCGCCAAGAAGCTGGTGACCTACCATCCAAAGGCTGACGGCACGGAGGCCAAGTTTGATATCCGCCATGAGTCGGACGGCTCGCAGCGTGTGATTGATCTGCTGCCCGCGTTTCTTGATCTGTCAGACCCGGCCTCGAAGAAGGTCTACGTGATCGACGAGGTAGACCGCAGCCTGCACACGCTACTGACACGCAGGCTGCTCGAAGCATACTTGGCCAACTGTTCCACGGAAACCAGATCGCAGTTGCTGCTAACCACCCATGACGTCCTGCTCATGGACCAGCAACTCCTGCGCCGTGACGAGATGTGGGTGGCCGAAAGGGACGCCACCGGGGTTTCGAGCCTGCTTTCTTTCAGCGAGTACAAGGATGTCCGGTATGACAAGGATGTCCGCAAGAGCTATCTGCAGGGGCGATTGGGAGGAATTCCTCGGATTCTGTCGGGAGGGGTCTTGACCAAACCCTGCGTGAATGAAGGAAGTGAGGGGGATGACTGATGCCACCGAAGAGACGAAAGTTCCAGAGACCCCTTGGCGAACGTCGCTACCGCAAACTGTTCGTGATCGCCGTGGAAGGCGAGAAGACCGAACCGCAGTACTTCGCCATCTTCAATGACAAGCAAAAGCAATCGGTGATTCGGGTAAGGTGTCTCAAAGGTCGGCACAACAGCTCGCCGCCACAGGTGCTGAAACGGATGAAAGACCATCTTCGACAGGAAGAACTGAGAGCCTCCGATGAAGCATGGCTCGTGGTGGACAAGGATCGGTGGACCGACGAACAGTTGGCCCTGCTTCATGAATGGGCGCAGGAAAAGAACAACCACGGACTTGCCCTTAGCAACCCCAGTTTCGAGCTCTGGCTGCTTCTCCATTTTGAGGACGGAGCCGGTCTGGCATCATCACGAGATTGCAGCAACCGGCTGAAACGGCACCTTCCCGGCTACGACAAGGGGATCGATACACGCAAGATCACCCGTAACCGGATTGATGAAGCTGTCCGTCGCGCCGAACTGCATGACAATCCTCCCTGCAGTGATTGGCCGCACACCTTGGGCGGCACCACGGTGTACAGGCTGGTCAGAAACATTCTCCAGGACTAACCAGCAATCGCTTTGAAAATAATCCGTTTAGGGCTCGGGTCTGTCCTCCGCCCCCGTCTCCATTTGGTCTTCAACGGGCGCGTGTGTCACACTGACCGCCTTTCCACGGCAACCAGACCGGTTTCCAACCGGACAGGAGATTTCCGATGATGCGCAGGCAGATGATTTTGGGACGTTTCGCTCTGGCGGTGGCGGTGTGCATGCTGGGGTGGTCCGCGGCGGTTGCGACGCCGCTGGACGACTATGTGGCGGCGCCGGACCCGGCGTTCAAGTACACCCTGGCGGGGAAAACCGAGGACGCGGCGGCGACGACCTACCTGTACCACATGGTCTCGCAGACGTGGCTGGACGCGTCGCAGGTGGACCGCCCGCTGTGGGAGCACGAGGTGGTGGTGACGGTGCCGAAGGAGACGGCGTTCACGAAGGCGATGGTGTTCATCGGCGGCGGGGGCAACCCGCTGAAGGCGGACGACACGCCGAAAAACGACCCCTTTGACAAGATCGCCCTGGCAACGAAGTCCATTGTGGCGCATGTGAAGCAGATCCCCAACCAGCCGCTGCGCTTCCCGGACGAGTCGGACCCGCGCTACACCGAGGAGGGCCGCAAAGAGGACGCCATGATCACCTACGGGTGGGACAAGTTCCTCCAGGGCGGCGACCCGGTCTGGCTGGCGCGGCTGCCCATGACGAAGGCCGTGGTCCGCGCGATGGACCTCGTGCAGAAGGAGTTCCCGAGGACGGACGGCTTCTTCGTGGCGGGCGGGTCCAAACGCGGCTGGACCACCTGGACCGTCGCCGCGGTGGACAAGCGGGTCATCGGCATCGCCCCGGCGGTCATTGACGTGCTGAACTTCATCCCCTCGCTCGAAAACCACATCAACGCCTACGGGTTCTGGGCACCCTCGGTCTCCGACTATGTGGACATGAAGATCACGGACCGGCTGCACACGCCGGAGATGAAGAGGCTGCTGGACGTCGTGGACCCGTACAGCTACCGCGACCGCCTGACCATGCCGAAGTACGTCTGCAACTCCGCGGGCGACCAGTTCTTCCCGGCGGACTCCTGGCGCTTCTACTGGGAAGGGCTGAAGGACGAGAAGTTCCTCTGCTACTTCCCCAACACGGACCACGGCCTGAACGCCGACGCGTACTTCCGCATCGCGGGCTTCTACCACGCCCTCATGGCGGGCACGCCGCGCCCGAAGTTCGCCTGGGACCGCAACGCGGACGGGTCGTTCACGGTGCGCTGCGAGACCAAACCGACGGCGGTGCGCCTGTGGAAGGCCGTGAACCCCGACGCCCGCGACTTCCGCCTGGAAACCCTCGGCAAGAAGTACGAGGCCGTCGAGCTGCCCCTGTCGGCGGACGGCGTCTACACCACGGACGTCACCGCCCCGGAAAAGGGCTGGACGGCCTTCTTCCTGGAGATGGAGTTCCCCAACGGCGACTTCCCCTTCCCCTTCGTCTTCACCACGGGTGTGAGCATCCTGCCGGACGCCTACCCGCCGAAGAAGTAGGGCGCACCCCCGGGAGAGCATGATGCGCGGACAGCGTCCCCCCCGGCGCGGCGGCCCGCCGCGCGGCTCCGCCCCCGCCCCGGCAC
>JAPXRP010000166.1:7500-9845 GCA_033813475.1 Candidatus Hydrogenedentota bacterium | reverse complement strand
GCCCAAACCACGCCACAGACGCGGCGGCGGTCAGCGCGTAGGCGGCCAGGGCATGCCCCACCACCAGCAGCGAGCAGGCGAGCGTCATCGAAATCCCCAGCGCGTACAGCCCCGCCAGGCAAAACGCCCAGTAAGGATTGCTGATCCCCTCCACATACTCCCCGGGGTTGTAGACCAGCCCCGCCCCCTCCGCCAGGTTCCGCGCATACCGGAACGTGATGTAGCAGTCCTCCCCCTGGATGCCGAAAAACACCAGAAGCTGCGCCATGAACAGCACGAAAAGAACCGCATGGAAAAAAGGAACCCACCGCCCCCCGTCCGCCGTCCGGGGGGCCGTCGGCGCGTCGCTCTCAACCCGCTTTGGAAGCATTTTGGAAAACATACCAGTTCTTTCGCCGGCCGGACAACTGGCCGTTGCTCTCGTGCGGGGACGGCGGGCTCCCCGCGGAGGGACTTGTCCGCCCCGGGGCGCGCGCCCCTGGGGCCGCAGACCCAGACAACCGCGCGACGGCGGCGGCTTTCCGGGGCCAAACAACGAACGCCCCGCGCCTCTTGCGAGGCGCGGGGCGCGAAATTTAGTGCCGGCGACGTCCTACTCTCCCACAAAGTTGCCCTTGCAGTACCATGGGCGCTGGCAGGCTTAACTACCGTGTTCGGAATGGGAACGGGTGTGGCCCTGCCGCTATGGCCGCCGGCAAAAACCGGGTGTCCTGCGCGGCCCGAAGGCCGCCCTGGGACGGTTCAAATTTCATTTTGACAGTGAATGCAAGGGGCATATCGCACGCAAGGACGCGGCGTGTACTCGCCGGGGGGCGGCGTTGCCGCCCCATTATTGCTAAGACCAAGTCTCACGAGTAATTAGTACTGGTCAGCTGAACACGTCACCGTGCTTACACCTCCAGCCTATCAACCTGGTGTTCTACCAGGACTCTTCAGGGGCTTGCGCCCAGGGAAATCTTATCTCTGGATGGGCTTCGTGCTTAGATGCTTTCAGCGCTTATCCCTTCCGAACATAGCTACCCGGCGATGCCACTGGCGTGACAACCGGAGCACCATAGGTTCGTCCAACCCGGTCCTCTCGTACTAGGGTCAGATTCCATCAAATTTCCTGCGCCCGCATAGGATAGGGACCAAACTGTCTCACGACGTTTTAAACCCAGCTCGCGTACCACTTTAATCGGCGAACAGACGAACCCTTGGGACCTGCTTCAGCCCCAGGATGTGATGAGCCGACATCGAGGTGCCAAACCTCCCCGTCGATATGAACTCTTGGGGGAGATAAGCCTGTTATCCCCGGCGTACCTTTTATCCGATGAGCAACGGCCCTTCCATACGGTACCGCTGGATCACTAAGCCCTGGTTTCCCACCTGCTCGACTTGTAGGTCTCGCAGTCAAGCTCCCTTATGCCTTTACACTCTTCGCATGGTTTCCAAACATGCTGAGGGAACCTTTGGGCGCCTCCGTTACTCTTTTGGAGGCGACCGCCCCAGTCAAACTACCCACCAGACACTGTCCTCCGCCCGGATTCACGGGTTCGGAGTTAGGATTCAATGACAACCAGGGTGGTATTCCAAGGGTGACTCCACCGAAGCTTGCGCTCCAGCTTCAACGTCTCCCACCTATCCTATACAAGTTGCCACTAAACCCAATATCAAGCTGTAGTAAAGGTGCACGGGGTCTTTCCGTCCTTATGCGGGTAACGAGCATCTTCACTCGTATTACAACTTCACCGGGCCCGCTCTCGAGACAATGCTCGGATCGTTACGCCATTCGTGCAGGTCGGAACTTACCCGACAAGGAATTTCGCTACCTTAGGACCGTTATAGTTACGGCCGCCATTAACCGGGGCTTCGGTTCAAGGCTTCGCTTGCGCTGACCTCTCCCGTTAACCTTCCGGCATTGGGCAGGCGTCAGTCCCTATACGTCGTCTTGCGACTTTGCAGAGACCTGTGTTTTTAGTAAACAGTCGCCCGAGCCACTTTAGTGTCACTGCCGGCAGCTCCAGCCGCGAGGGCTATCACCGACGGCAGCACCCCTTCTTCCGAAGTTACGGGGCTAATTGGTCGAGTTCCTTGAGAGCGGATCACCCGAGCGCCTTAGAATACTCTTCTCGTCCACCTGTGTTGGTTTGCGGTACGGGCACCCGCAGCCTCGCTAGAGGTTTTTCTTGGCAGTGTGGAATCAGACAATCCGCGTCCCTCCGGAGAGATTCGCGTCCCTTAACGCCTCAGCCTTGTGCAGCCCGGATTTGCCTGGACTGCGGCCCACACGCTTAGACTGCCATCCGATAGGCAGCTGTCCTATCCTCCTGCGTCACCCCATTGCTCAAACGGCTGCAAGGTGG
>JAPXRP010000166.1:0-2500 GCA_033813475.1 Candidatus Hydrogenedentota bacterium | reverse complement strand
CGCCCCACGCGTGCAGGAGCCGCGCGAGCACCTCCTTGCCCGTGCCGCTCTCGCCGAGGAGCAGCACCGTGATGTCCGCGGGCGCGGCGCGGCGCACGGCGCGCAGGGTCTCGCGCATGGACGCGCTCTCGGCGACGACCCCGGGGGGCGGCTCGCCCTCCGCGTCGGCGCCGGGCACGCCCAGCACGTCCTCCACCGCCGTGAGCAGCTCGTCGAGGTCCACGGGCTTTTCCACATAGTCGAGGGCGCCGCCCTTGACGGCGGCGACGGCGTCGCGCAGGTCCATGTAGGCCGTCAGGAAAATGACGCGCGGCGGCCGCTCGGCCTGCTGGAGCCGCGCCAGCACCTCCAGGCCGTTGAGTCCGGGCAGGCGCATGTCGAGGAGCATGAGGTCGCACGCCGCGCCGCGCGCGAGGGCCTCCTCCCCCGTGGCGCACTCCACCACGGCCCAGCCGGCGGCCTCCAGCGCGTTCCGCAGCAGGATGCGCTGCGCCGGATCGTCGTCCACCACCGCGACGGAGGCTCTGGCGCGCGCGTCATCCATCCGCCGCCGCCTCCAGGTTTTCCAGCGACACCACGGTGCCCCGGTCCGGCGCGGGGGCGATGTCCAGCCGCCAGCCGTGGGCGGCGGCGGTCTCGCGCACAAGGGCGAGCCCCAGCCCGCACCCGCCGGGGAAGCGGCTGAAGTACGGCGTGCCCACGCGCGGCAGGTCCTCCGGCGCGATGCCGCAGCCCGTGTCGCGCACGCGCAGCGCGGCGCGGCCGCCCGCGGCCGACGCCTCCACCCGCAGGACGCCGCCGTCCGGCATGGCGCGCAGCGCGTTGATCAGCAGGTTCATCAGGGCGCGCCGCAGCAGTTCCGGATCGGCGCGCACGCGCAGTTCCGCCGGGACGTCCGTCTCCAGCGACACCCCCTGCGCCGCCGCCTCGTCGCGCAGCAGCGCCGCCAGCCCGCCCGCGATCCCGGCAAGGTCCACCGGCTCCGGCGCGGGCGGCTGCGGCCGCGCGAAAAGGAGGAACCCGTTCACCCGGCCGACGATGCGGTCGGTCTCGTCCACAATGGTGCGGGCGCGCGCCCGCGTCTCGTCGGTGGCGCCGGGCGCGTCGCCCAGGGCCTGCGCCATCCCGCGCACCACGGACAGCGGGTTCTTCGTCTCATGGGCCAGCCCCGCGCCGAGCTGGGCCAGGCGCTCCTGGTGCTCCGCCCGCGCCTCCGCCAGCGCCAGCCGCTCCCCCAGTCCGCGCTGCCGCTGGACCGCGCCCCGCAGCGCGAGCGCGAGCCAGCACGCCAGCAGCACCCCCGCGCCGAGCAGGCCGCTCCGCGCGCGCACCCCGGCCAGGGCCGCGCGCGCCTCCGCCGTGTCCAGGCAGAGCGTCAGCCGGTACGGGCCCGGCGGCAGGGGTTCCCACCCCGGACCGCCGCCCTGGCCGCCCCCGGGACCGCGGCCCCGGCCGTGCATGCCCCGCCCGGACATGGGGCCGTTGAGGGGATGCACGCCCAGCTTGGAAAGCATGCGCGCGCACCGGCACCCCTCCGGCGCGAAGGGGGACACCCCCGCGCCGTCGCACGCGCCGCCGTCAAAGAGCACGGCGCCGTCCACCGTCTCCAGGCGCAGCGCGGCCACCTGCGGCGAGTCCGCCATGCCGCCCAGGGCCTCCGCCAGCGCGTCGGGCAGGTAGCGCCCGCCCCGCGCCTGCGCATGGGCGATGTGCTCCGCCACGTCCAGCAGCAGCTCCCGCCGCGCGGCCTGCTCGCGCTCCAGCGCGCGCTTCCCGGCGGAATGGCCCGCCAGCCCGCACCCCGCCGCCAGCAGCACCGCCATTAACAGGAGGAACACCCCCCTCGCCGGGGGGGGTGTTCGCGGTTCCGTCTTTATATATAGGCGCTGTCGCATCCTGTGTTCCCGCGGGCTCAGCGCGCCCGGCCGCGGCGCGCGCCCTGTCCGGCACCCATGCCGCCCGTGGACCAGCGGGCCCGGCTGCCGCCGCCAGCGGCCACATTCCGCATGCCGCGGCCCTGCGGGCAGTTCGCCGGCGCACTGTCGCACACCCCGTCGCCGTCCGCGTCCACGAAGCTGTCACACTTCCCGTCCTGGTTCGCATCCGCGAAGTTCGGGCACGCGCCCCGGCCCTGGCCCCGGCCGCCGGTCATCCCGCAGCCACGACCCTGGCCGCGGCCCTGCGGGCAGTTCGCGGGGGCGCTGTCGCACACCCCGTCGCCGTCCGCATCCACAAAGTTGTCACACTTCCCGTCCTGGTCCGCGTCCGCGAAGTTCGGGCACGCGCCCCGGCCCTGGCCCCGGCCACCGGTCATCGCGCGGCCACGACCCTGGCCGCGGCCCTGCGGGCAGTTCGCGGGGGCGCTGTCGCACACCCCGTCGCCGTCCGCGTCCACAAAGTTGTCACACTTCCCGTCCTGGTCCGCATCCGCGAAGTTCGGGCACACACCCCGGCCCTGGCCCCGGCCGCGTGGACAGTTCGCCGGGGCGTTGTCGCACAC
>JAPXRP010000165.1:0-9899 GCA_033813475.1 Candidatus Hydrogenedentota bacterium | reverse complement strand
ACTATACTCCCCTGCGGGCCAGGGCGGCGAGGGCGAGGAGGGCGAGTCCGCCGAGGAAGAGGTCGCCGAGGCGGGTCCTGAGGGCGCCTGGGGTCAGAGACCCCTTGCGGCAGCCGCAGCCGCAGCCGTCGGCGGCGGCAAGCTCGGCTTCGCTGAGTTCGCCGTCGCCGTCGGTGTCGAGGGCGGCAAACATCAGCTCCGTCAGGTTTCCTATCCGCACGCGGGCCTCGGCCAGGCTCAGGCCGCCGCTGCCGTCGGTGTCGAGGGCGTCGAAGTCCGCCTCGAGGAGTTCCCGGGCCGTCTCCACGGCCTTCGGGTCCACGCCGAGCGACACGGCCAGTGCCACGGCCGCCCCCGGAGCGGCCAGCACCCCCGCCGGGGGATCCTGCCGCACCACCGCGCCCGCGGGCACGAGGCCGCTGTGGGTCTCCGTCACCGCGCCCACGGCCAGCCCGGCGGCCGTCAGCGCGGCCTCCGCCGCCGCGCGCGGCAGGCGCGCCACGTCCGGCACGGTCACCGTGGCCGGGTCGGCGCCCTTGCTCAGCACGAGGTCCACCGCCGTGCCCGCAGGCACCCGCTGGCCCGCGCCCGGCGTCTGTCCGATCACCTGGCCCGCCGGCGTCGTGGGATGGTACGCCTCCGTCACCGTGCCCGCGGCCAGTCCAACGGCCCCGAGGGCCGCCTCGGCGGCGGAGCGCGCCAGTCCGACCACGCGCGGCACGGCCACGCCCTGCGGCGCGGGCCCCAGGCTCAGCACCAGGCCCACCGGCGTGCCCGGCGGCACCTGCGCGCCCGCCGGGGGCGTCTGGCGGATGACCCGGTCCAGCGGCACGGTGTCGCTGTGCTCCTCCGTGACCGGCCCGGGGACCAGCCCCGCCGCCGCCAGAACGGACACGGCCGCCGCACGGGAAAGCCCCGTCACGTCGGGCACCGCCACCGGCGCGGGGCCAAGACTCACCACGAATGCGACCGCCGCTCCCGGCGCAACCTGTATGCCCGCTGCGGGATCCTGGCGGAAGATCCGGCCCGCGGGCACAGTGGCGCTGTATTCCTCCGATGCCCCGCCAACGACCAACCCGGCGGCGGCCAGCGCGGCCTCCGCCTCGGGCACCGTCAGCCCCGTCACATTGGGCACGGGCACGGTCACCGGCGCGATACCGAGGCTCACCACCAGCGCCACCGCCGACCCCGGCGCGACCTCTGTTCCGGCGGCGGGCGTCTGGCGGATGATCCGGCCTGCGGGAACGGTGGCGCTGTATTCTTCCGTCACCGCGCCCGCAGTCAACCCGGCTTCGGCCAGCGCGGCCTCCGCCTCGGGCACTGTCAGGCCCCTCACATTGGGCACCGGAACGGTCACCGGCACCGGACCGAGACTCACAAAAAACGCCACCGCCGAACCCGACGCCAGGTAGATGCCCGCAAGGGGCGTCTGGCGGATCACCTGACCTTCGGGCACATCGCTGCTGTACTCCTCCGTCACCGCGCCCACAGACAGGCCAGCCGCCACCAGCGCGGCCTCCGCCTCCGCGCGGGTAAGGCCCGACAGTTCCGGCACGGCCACAAAGCCCGCCGGGACGAGCTCATACGGCCCCATGTCCACTCCCGCGCCCAGGGGACGTGGAATGCCCAGCAAGTCCGTCGTCGGCGCGCCTTCCAGTGTTCCCGCATCAATGCACGGCGAGCCCGGCAGCAGCCGGTAGTCTCCCGCCGCCGGATTCGTAAACAGCGGATCTTCGGCGATGTTGCCCTCGCCCTCGTAGCCCCCCTCTATGCAGGAGAAGCTGGCCAGGGTGCCCGCGAGGGCGGCACTCCAGATGCCGGCACCGTCGGGCGCGTCATTGCCCCAGACAATGCAATTCTTCAGGGAGGCTTGGTTGCCTATGTTGAAGATGCCCCCGCCCCTGTGGGGGGAGGTGTTTCCGGCGAAGCCGCAGTTCACCAGCTCCAGGTCGGACCCATAGCTGTTTCCGATGCCGCCGCCGTAGGTGTCCCACCCGTAGAGCGAGTAGACGCTGTTCGCCGTAAACAGGCAGTTCACCAGCGTGGAGGAGACGAAATCGCCCCACACGCCGCCGCCGCCCTGCTGCGCGCTGTTCCGCGTGAACACGCAGGCGGAGGCGGAAAGCGTCCCTTCATGAGAGATCACAGCTCCGCCGTTCTGCCCCGCCTCGTTCCCCTCGAACACGCACCGCTCCAGCACGGGGGAGGAGTACAAGTTGGAGAGCGCCCCACCATAGTCGGCGTTTCGGTTGTCCAGGAAGGCGCAGTCCGCGATGAACGGAGCACTGAGATAGTTGTGCATCGCCCCGCCTCTGTGCGCGCTGTTTTCCCGGAAGACACAGTGGGCGATCTTTGGCCGACAGGACTCGTTGCGCATGCCTCCGCCTTCATAGCCATTGCCCCGGGTGACGGTGAATCCGTCCAGCACGGTGTGGCTGGCCCCCTCCACACAGCGGCGGGTGTCCTCGCCGTCCATCACGGTGGGATGGGTTTCCCAGTCCCGCGCCTCGCGGACCGTTTCCCCGCCCGCGAAGCCGCCGTAGAGGGCGACGCCCTCGCGCAGGGTGACCAGCGTGGAGGCCGTGCCGGTGTAGACCCCCTGCCGCACCCAGACCTCGCCGCCCGTGGCGGCGAAGGCCGCGTCCACCGCCGACTGGATGTCGGGATAGGCCGACGCCCACGACCGACCGTCCGGGGCCGCCGCCGTGGAGGCGGCATCCACATGGTACAGGTTGTCCGCGAAGACCGCTGTGATGTCCGTGTCCGCCAACAGTGTAACGGTGATCTCCCGCTCCGTGCTGGAGACAGGGCCCTCCCAATGAGAGAAGACCTTGGTCCGGCCTCGCCCGGCGCGCAGGGTGACGGTGTCGCCCCGGACGTGGCGGTAAACGCCCGCCTCCGGCTGGACAACGCCCAGCCCCTCGGGCTCCACCGAGACGGTGAGCGTGACGACCTCCTCCTCCGTCACCGCGCCCTCGTAGGCCCCCATGTCCACCCCCGCGCCCTGGGGGCGCGGCCTGCTGAGGAAGTCCGTGTCCGGCGCGTTTACGGGGGTGCCCGCGTCCAGGCAGGGCGACCCCGCCATCAGTTGCAGACTGCCGAACGGTGCCCCCACGAGCATCGGGTCGTCCGCGATGTTGCCCTCGCCGGGCCAGCCGCCGGCGACGCAGGAGAAAGAGATGGCAGGGGATCCGTCGTAGATGTAGATTTCCGGGCTAGTCCACGCCTCGTTACCCCAAAGAATGCAGTTCGTCATCGTGGGGGAACACAGACTGTTGACGACGGCCCCGCCCACGTTGGCCGCATTCCCCACAAACACGCAGTTGACCGACACAGCGTCTCCCTGGGAGTTCTTCATGCCCCCCGCGCCCTGCGCGCGGTTTTCCGTGAAGAGGCAGTTGAGGAAGAGCGGGGCAGATAGGTGGTTGTCCACGGCGCCGCCGTCCTGTGTGGCCTGATTGTCCCGGAAGACACAGTTGGCGACCTTTGGCGAGCAGGAGCGGTTGTGCATCCCGCCGCCGTAGTCGGCGAATCCGCGCTCGACCACAAACCCGTCCAGGATCGCGTTCTGCGCGCCCTCCACGCAGCGCCGCGTGTCCTCGCCGTCCAGCACGGTGGGGTTCCTGACCCAGTCCCGCTGTTCGCGGACCGTTTCGCCGCCGGCAAACCCGCCGTAGAGCGCCACGCCCTGCCGCATGACCAGCAGGGTGCCCTCGAGGCCGGTGTAGGTGCCGCCGCGCACCCAGATTTCGCCGCCCCCCGCTTCATAGGCCGCATCCAGCGCCGCCTGGATGCTCGGGAAGGCCCCGTCCCACGACCGCCCGTCGGGCGTCTCCACCGCGCTGGCGACGTCGGCCCGGTAAAAGTTCTCCACAAACACCGCCGTGACCCGCGTGTCCTCCATGAGCGTGAGGGTGATCTCCGGGTCGGTTCCGGACGCATCCCCCTCCCAGTGGGAGAAGACACGCGTGAGCCCCCGGTCCACGCGGACGGTCACCGTCTCGCCCTTGTCATGGGGATAGCTTCCCGGGGCGGGGGTCACCAGCCCCAGCCCCTCGGGGAACACCTCCACCACCAACTGGACCCGGTCCCCCTCCGGAAGTTCATAGGCCCCCATGTCGTATCCCGCGCCCTGGGGACGCGGCACGTTCAGGATGTCCCGGTCCGGCGCGCCCTCCGCCGTGCCGGCGTCAATGCAGGGAGAGTCTGCCCGCAGCCGGAAATCGCCCTCCGCCGCGTCTTTAAAGAGCGGGTCCGCGATGATGCTCCCGGCGGGAACGGTCCCCGAACCCACACAGGAATGGTCCCAGATGGCCTGCGCGAGGCTGGAAATGCCCACAATGCAATTTCTCAGCAGGGGCAGAGACATGTAGCCCGAAATGTCGAGGGCATGCGCTGAGGGTGACACGGTGTTTCCGTAAAGAACGCTGTTAATAATTCGGGAATGTGAATTGTTGCGGTCATAAACACCGCCGGCCCCTGTACGGCAGTCGTTACGGAAGAACACGCAGTTGACGATGGTCGGGCGGGATCCCCGGTCATTCGCCATGCCGCCGCCCACGTAGCTCGCCCTGTTTTCATAAAAACGGCAATTCCGCACCGTGGGGGAGGCCGAATCGTTGAACATGCCCCCGCCCTGGTATCCGGATCCCCGTGCGACGGAAAATCCGTCCAGCAACGCGTCATCGGCCCCCAGCACGCAACAGCGCGCCCCCTCGCCGTCAATCAGCGCAGGGTGGGCGTTCCAGTCCCGCTGTTCCCTGGCCGTTTCCCCGTCGGCGAAGCCCCCGTAAAGGTGCACCCCCCGGCGCATGGCCAGCACGGAATCGGTGGTTGCGGTGTACGTTCCGGCCTTCACCCACACCTCGCCGCCTCCGACCGCAAAGGCCGCGTCCGACGCCGACTGGAGGTCGGGAAACGCCGTCTCCCAGGACCGGCCATCCGGCGTCTCCGCCGCAGAGGCGGCGTCCACCCGGTAGATGTTCTCCGCAAAAACCGCCGTGACCTGGGTGTCGCCCGCCAGCGTCAGGGAAATCTCCGGGTTTGTTGAGAAGACAGCGCCCTCCCAGTGGGAGAAAACACCTCCGGCGCCATTCTCCACCCGCAGGGTCACGGTCTCCCCCCGGACCTGTTGGTAAACCCCCGCAGGCGGGAGAAGCGCGCCCATCCCCCCGGGAAATGTGGACACAGTCAGCGTCACAATGTCGCCCTCGGACACGCCGCCCTCGTAGGGCCCCATGTCCACCCCGGCCCCTTGGGGGCGCGGAACGCCCAGCAGGTCCGCCTCCGGCGCGCCGTCTGCGGTGCCGGTGTCAATGCAGGGAGACCCCGCCCGCAACCGGGGACTCCCGTAGGAAGTGTCCAACAGGAGCGGGTCCGCGCTGATATTTCCCTCGCCTTCAACTCCCCCGCCAACGCAGGAGTAGGTGACGGAACCGTGTTCAGTGTCTATTTCCGGATTCTGCGGCGCCGTGTTGCCCCACACGATGCAGTTCTTGAGGGCATAGTCACCCCAAAGCCCGCCGATCCTCACAGACGCTGTGTTTCCTGCAACGAGGCAATTGACTGCCGTGGTGGAACCGAATGACGCCGAGAATCCCGCTGAATACTCGGCGCTATTCCGCGTGAAGACACAGTTGACCAGTGTTGTTGTCCCGTAGCGGAAAAGGGCCCCCCCACCGGATCCGCCGGCCATGTTCTCCGAGAAAACGCACCCCGTCAAACGCGACGGGCCGTCTGTACCGTTGCCTATGAGATAAAGCCCGCCGCCGTCCGCAGAGGTACGGTTGTCCGTGAAACTGCAATTGTCCGCCTCCACAGCGCAACCCGAACCATACAAACCGCCCCCCATATACCGGGAAGTGTTCCGCTCGATCTCGCAGGCGAAAAGTCTCAGGGACCCGCCGTTACTGTATATCCCCCCGCCGGAGTAGTAAGCGGAATTTTCCCTGAAACGGCAGTTGACGACAAGCTGAGAAAGGTCAAGGGCGAGCATGCCCCCCCCGTAACCGCTGGTCCAGTCGGAGGGATTGTCGAGATAATGGCAGGCGCCCCGGGTGACGGTGAACCCGTCCAAAGCGGCATGGTTGGCGCCCAGCACGGCTCGCCGCGCGCCCTCCCCGTCAATGACGGAGGGGTTCGCCTTCCAGTCGCGCTGGTCGGGGGAGGACTCGTCCCCGGCGAAGCCGCCATAGAGGACCACGCCCTCGCGCATGGACACGACCGCGCCCTTGAGGAGGCCCGTGTAGACCCCGGCCCGCGCCCAGACCTCGCCGCCCAGGGATTCGCGCGCGGCGTCCGCAGCGGACTGGAGGTCCGGATAGGCGGCGTCCCACGACCGCCCGTCCGGGTCGGCCGCCGTAGACGCGGCGTCCACGCGGACAACGTTCTCCTCAAACACGGCGGTGACCTGCGTGTCACCTGACAGGGTGAGGGGAAGCTCGGTCGCGGTGCCCGACACATCGCCTTCCCACCGGACGAAGCCAAGCCGGTTGCCGTGGTCCACGAGAACCCACAGCGTGTCGCCGCGGACGCATGAATAGGCGCCCGGGTAGGGATAGGTCATCCCGCCCCAGTCGGGGGTTACGGCCACGGTCAAGGTCACCACGTCTCCCGGCGCGACGGCCCCCTCATAGGCCCCCATGTCCACGCCGCCGCCCGCGGGCCGCGGCCGTCCGAGGTAGTCCAACGCCGGGGCACCCGACGCCGTGCCCGCGTCGAGACAGGGGGAACCCTCCCGGAGTTGCACCCCGCCATTTCCGGCGCCCACAAACAGAGGATCCCCGGAGATGTTCCCCGTTCCCGTGTAGCCCCCCTCCACGCAGCAATACGTTATGGACGGCCCGGTTCCATAGGGGCTGTCGTAGTACACTTCTCCATAGTCGCCGCCATTGTTGCCCCAGAGGATGCTGTTCGTCACCACGGGTGCCCCCTCGCGGATGAATATCGCCCTGGACTTGTTCCTCGTGAAGACGCAGTTCCGCACGGTGGTGGTGTTGGCGTGGCCGGCGATCTTCATGCCACCGCCGCCCCGCTTTGCCGTATTCTCCACAAACAGGCAGTTCTCGAAGAGCGGCGAACCATAATAGTTGTCCACCGCGCCGCCCTCCTCGGTCGCCCAGTTCCGTAGAAAGAGACAGTTGGCCACCGTGGGGGAACATGACCGGTTGTGCATGCCGCCGCCGTAGTCCGCGCGGCCGCGGGTCACGGTGAACCCGTCCAGCACGGCGGTGTCCGCCCCGAGCACGCAGCGCCGCAGGCCCTCCCCGTCCAGGACGGTCGGCCTGCCCGCCCAGTTGCGCTGGTCGCGTGCAGACTCCGTCCCGTCGAAGCCGCCATACACGGCCACCCCCACCCGGAGGGTGAGCACCGGGTCCGTCGTGCTCCGGTACACCCCCGCCCGCACCCAGACCTCGTCGCCCGAGTCTGCCGCGTCCACGGCAGACTGGAGGTCCGGGTAGGCCGTGGCCCAGGACGCGCCGTCGGGCGCGGGGGCTGGGGACGCCGCGTCCACATGGAACACCGCCGCGTGCGCGGAGGCGGCGGTCAGCAGGCAGAGGGTGGCCATTCTGCGGAAGATTCCCCCCAGTCCCGTCAACCGTCCCATTCGCTGGCTGTTCTGCGTCGAATGCATTGTCCCGTCCTCCTTGGTCTGCTTTGCGGCGGGGGCAGACTGCGCCCCCGGTGTTGCTGTGGTGAATGAAAAGGGCGGCGGGGCGGCGGCGCGTTCAGGCAGGCGTTTCCCGCCCCCGTTGGCTCCTGGATGAACCCGCATCATACTGCCACTCCCGTCCGGGCCTCCCGGCGGCAGTCCCCCGCATCATCCGCCGGGAGGTCACCGGAGCCCGTCCCTTGACCTAGCCGTCCCCGCGCGCCTTCCTGCCGACGCGCGGGGGCCGTCTTGACTGTACCACAGGCTTTTGTGATTGTAAAGGGGGTTAACTAAGAAATGTCTTGTGTTGGGAATGGTTCCTGAAAGGCAAAAAAAGGGAGAAAACGAAGAAAGGCGTCTGTCGGATCGGTCGGATCGGACCGATCCGTCGGATGGTCAGGTTTCGTCGGACCAGTCGGACAGGTCGGACAGGTCCGACAGGGGCCGTGCGCAGGGCTTGTTCGCTATTCCAACGGTTCTCCCACGGCGCTGATCGTGACCAGGGCGCGGGCGGGGGTGTCGCCGGTGTCTCCGGCGAACTGCACGGCGTTTTCGCCGGGGGCGAGCGCGGGAAGCGCGCCCTGCGGGGTGATGCTGCGGAGGACGCCGCCCTCGGGGCCGTAGACCTTGCAGTCGTCCGGTGCGAGGCATTCGAGCCACATGCCGGTCTCAAGCTCCACGGGGAAGGTTACGGTCTCGCCGCCGAGGGTGACGGCGGGGTTGCGCAGGGTCTGTTTGGCCGTCTTGGAGACCGTCACGGGGGAGAGGAGGACGGAGACCTCCTTCCCGGCGGGCAGGCCGGTAAGCCACACGGAGAACGAGGCCACCTGGGCGTGGTCCACCTCCTCGCGGTAGACATAGTAGTAATTGGCGCTGTAGGGCCATGGGTGGTCCTGGACCGTGCCGCCCTCAGGCTCGACGAGGGTGAAACGCCGCCATCCGGTGAAGTCGAGGCGGACGTAGTGGTCGCCGGTGCCGTTGTGGACCGTGTGTTCGGGGCTGCGAAACTGCACGTTGAGCAGGGCGCCGGAGCCGTCGCCGTGAACCCAGAGGCCGATGGCGAACTTGTCCTTGACGTTCAGGACGGGGTCGAAGCGGCGGCCCACCCTTGCCCAGGCCTTTTCCGGGGCGGCCATGCCGTTGGCCGCGGTGATGCGGACGGCGGGGGCGCCGTCCGCCGTCGTCTCTCCGGAGGCCTCCACGCGCACGGAGACCTCCGGCGCGGCGGTTTCCGTCTTGAAGACCGAGAGGTCGGCGAAGGACTCCAGCACCTGCGTCTCCGCGGCGTCGCCGGCGGCGGCGCCGTGGAGCGGCTGGATGCGGATGCGGGCGGGCTGGGCGGCATGGGGGTTGGCGACGGTCCACGCGGTGTCCTCGGGGGTGGCGCCCACCTTGTGGCGCTCGCGGTGTACGGGGAGGAACCGGAAATCGCCGCCTGCGCCGCCCTGGAGGGTGAACTCGGCGCCGGGCTCGCGCAGGCGTGCGCGCACGGCGTCGGGCACGCGGCGGGCGAGGCGCAGGGCCTCATAGTCGCGGAAGATCGGCGCGAGCACCTGGAACGCGGGGGTGGTTTTGATGGTCTTCGGGTTGATGCCCATGAGGGCGATGCCCATGTCGTTGCCGAGGGCCTTGCACATGAGGTACTCGATGTCGTCGGGGAGCGTCGGCTCGACCTGCGGGTCGTCCTTCCAGGTCTTCACGGCCCACCAGCCGAGGGTCATGGGGAGGAAGCTGCCCGCGCCCCCGCGGTTCGCCGCGGCGTGCACGTCAATGAAACGCTTGTAGGACCGGGCCGGGTGGTCCCAGGCGCCCATGCGCGCGCGGATGCACCACAGGTGGTGGTGGAAGGTGCTCATCTCGAAGAGGGCGGGCTTCTTCAGCCGTTTCGCGATTTCATGGGCGAAGAGCGCGCCATAGTGCCAGCCGTTCTCGCGGCCGCCGAGGATGTCCTCGCCGTCCAGCGCGTCGAGGTAGATCATGTCGAAGCCGCACTCGTTGTAGGTGTCCGCCGTGGCCGCGGCGACCTCGGCCAGCAGCGTCGAGTCGGCGTCGGGGGCAAAGAGGCCGAAGCACTCCTTGAGGTGGTGCGCCTGCTCCCCCGCCGCGTGGGCGGCGGCCTTAGTGCCGAGGGCGCCGCGCGTGCAGCCGGTGAAGGCGAAGGGGGCCGCCTTGGTGACGCCGGTGAAGGTGACCAGCTCCTCCCCGATCCGCAGGGTGACGCTGTTGCGCACGAAGAAGTCCGTGATGA
>JAPXRP010000164.1:0-9924 GCA_033813475.1 Candidatus Hydrogenedentota bacterium | reverse complement strand
AGCCGGGGCTCCCTTTGCCGCGATGGCGCTGTACGGCCTGCACTGGGACGGGGCCGCGCCCCTCCCGGAGGCGGCGGCCGTCTGGCGGGGCCTTTTCCCCTCCTACGACAGCCTCCAGCGGAGTCTGGTGGATCCCGCCCGCCGGGTCATGGAGTGGGAGGAGACAGAGGGCCTGCTGCTGCCCCTGCTGGGGGAAGCGCTGTCCCTGTGCCTGATGCCCGCCGATGGCGGGGCGACGTTGGCGGCGGGAAACGGAGGGCTGATGGCGCGGCTGGCCGCCAGCCCCCCGGCCTGGCGGGGCGCCGCTCCGGGGGAGTGCTGGCTGCGCGTGGAGGGTCCGGCGCTGGCCGCGCTGCTCCGGGAAACGTGCGCCCACGCGGCGGAGGAGGGCTGGCTTCCCGACACCACGCCCCGCGAACTGGAGCGCACGGTCCTGCCGTTGCTGCGGGTGCTGGAGGACACCGGGCGCCTGGAGCTGACGGCGAACAGGACCGCCGACGGCCTGTCTTGGCAGGGGGGGCTGGCCCCCGTCCGCGGGGATGACCCGCCGGAACAGACACCATGAAGCCCGCCAATGGAATGGCACTCCTGCTGCTGGCCTGCCTGCCCCTGCGCGCGGGGGCCGCGGCGGGCAATGACATCACGGCCTTCCTGCGCCAGACGATGCCGGAGGCGTCGGACCCGGCGGCCACCGCCGCCAACGGGCGGGTGGCGGTGTCGCTGGACGCCGCCGGGGGACTGGTGTCGGTCCTGTGGCCGGGCGCGGGCGGGATCGAGCAGGCGGGAAGCCTGCCCGGCACGGCGCGGCCCCGCGCCGCGCGCTGGGGGGTGGACACCGGAGACGGTGTGGTCTGGCTGGACGCGGCGGCGGGAGATGTCTCCACGCGTAACGGGGGCCTGGTGGAGACGGTCTGGCGGCGGAACGGGGAGGAAATCCGGCAGCGGCTCGTCGCCCCGCCGGGAATGGACGGGTTTGTGGTTGAGCTGGAGGCCCGCACGGCCACGGAGCCGCGCGAAATGGTATGGGAGCAGGCCCTGCTCCCCACCACGGAACAACCCCGTGGGGTGCCCCTGTCCGCGCCGCCCTTTGCCGCAGCGCGGGGCTTCGCCGGCGCGGTGTTCGCCGACGGCCGGGGGGCCTTTGTGTTTCGTCCCGCCGCGCCCACCCCGGAGGACGGGGCGCGGGCCCGCGATCTGGCGGAGCGCGGGGCGGCCGGGGTGGCCTGGGACGTGTTCGAGGGCGGCGTATGGATCGCCACGGGCGCCACGGGCCGGATGACCGCCCGGTTTCCCGATGCGGCGGCACCGGGACAGGCGGCGGCGGGCGCGCAGGCCGCGCGTCTGGAACTGCGCGTCGCCCCCGCGCGCGACGGCGATTCCTGGAAGGCCGTGGCGGCCGTCGCCTTTGGCGGAAATCGGAGCGTCGCGGCGGACACCCTGCGCGCCCTCCTCGACCGGCCCTTCTCCGAGAGGGCGGCCGGCGCCGAAACTGCGGGGGCGTTTCCTCCGGGGCTCCCGGAGGCCGCACGTCCGGCCCTCGAACGGCTCCTTCTGTCGTGGGACGACACGCAGGGCACGGCGGTCTTCGCCCCCTGGGGACGCCCGCCCCTCGCTGTAACCACCCCGCAACTTGCGGCGTGCGCCGCCCTCGCATTTTCCCGGCTGGGCCTCACGGACCACGCCGAACGCCAGCTCGGCTTTCTGATGGGATTGGTGCGGACGAGGGAGACGGCCGTCCCCGCCGGGTCGCTGCCCGCGCTGGCGCACGCCAACGGCGCCCCGGCCTTCCCGGAGGCGGTGGTCAACGCCTCCGACGCCGCGTGGTGCCTGCTTGCCCTGCGCGACGCGACCGCCCCGTGGCCCCCCGCCCGGCGGGACGCCTTCCTGGCAAAGCACCGGGACACGGTGACGGTGCTGGGGGACTTTCTCGTGCGCTGGTCGGACCTGAACACCGGTGTCCCCCTGCCTGATTTCGACTGGCGCGTCTTCCGCGCCGCCGCCTCGTTCGACCCGGTTCTCGTCGGCCTTCTGGGCATTGGGGCCGCATGCGACCTGGCCGCCCCGCCCCGCGAGTGGATGGACTGGCGGCGCGGCCTGGAGGCGCGGGTCCGGTTCGCCCTGGCCAATGATCCCGCCTCGGTCACCCTCTCCGCCGCCCTCGCGGCCTGGATCGCCGCGACGGACACCACGGGACTGCCGCCGGGCTTCCGGGGAACCGTGGCGCAAACCGAACCCTTCGGCGGCCCGGAGGAGCTGGGGAACGCGGTGAAGCGGGTGCTGGGAGACGCCCCCCCCGCCGACGCCCTCGCGGCGGCCCTGCGCGGGCTGCTGCCATCGGAAGGGGAATGAGGGGGTTTCCCGGGGGCAATGGACGTGATGGACGGCATGGACTGTATGGACAGAAACGGGGGGGCTTTCGGCCGACGGGCAATGCAGTCGCCTTCCCCCGCTGCCCTCACCCGCGCGGGGTGTAGTCGGGGCACTTCAGGGCGTTGGGGCGCTCGCGCCGGGTGCAGGCCTGCCCGTAGTCGTAGCGGCAGTTGTCGCAGAGGAACTCCGTGGGGCAGCGCAGCCGCAGCCACCAGTCCCGCAGGCGCTTGAACAGGCTCATTTGCGTCTCCTTTCGGGGCGGGCGTGCAGGGCGCGGTATTCCCCCGGGCGCATGCCGGTGACTCTTAGGAAGGCGCGGGCGAAATTGCTCGCGTCGGAGAAGCCGACCCGGCGGCCCACCTCGGCCAGGGACGCCTTCGTCCGGCGCAGGAGCGGCTTGGCCTTCTCCGCGCGCACGCAGGCGAGATACTCCGAGAAACTGAGCCCGAAGTTGCGCTGGAGCCGGTGCGTGATTGTCGTGGGATTCTCGCCCAGTTCGGCGGCCACCCCGGCCAGCGTCACCCGCTCTGCGTACCGCTCGAACAGGATGGTGTTGAGCGGGGCGTACTGAAGCCGGGGCCGCGGGCTCTGCGGGCACTTCCCCGGCCACTTCACCGCGCGCAGCACGCGCGCGCCGCCGTCGGCGAGGGCCGCGCCGTCCGGCGCGCCGCCCTCCATGTCGGCGGACAGCTCCGCCAGCACGGACCACGCGCCCGCCGTGTCGCCCCCGGCCTCCCGCGCGGCGGCCAGCGCCTCCGCGAGACGCTTCAGGAACGCCGCATTGCGGGTGCGGCGGGTGCCCGCGCGGGCGGCCGCCGCCTCGCCCAGCATGCCCCGCACCTCGGCCCATTTGCCCCCGGAGGCGGCCAGGGCGATGCGGGCGGCGTCGAAGTCCGCACCGGCGTCCTTGCGCCGTCCAGCGCGCGGTGGGCGCGCGGGGGGCGGGGACGGCTCGGGTGCGGACTGCTCTTCCGGCGCCGCCTCGGCGGGAAAGGGCGTGCGGGCCAGCTCCTCCAGCGTCCATTCCGCGGCGGCCAGCACCGCGCCGCAGGGCGTGCGCGGAATTTCGGCGGTCATGGAGGCCAGCGCCGCCTTCTCAGGGGCGCGACCCCCCGGAAGGGCGGCCAGGGCGCGCCGCACCGCCTCCGCCAGCCCGTGATCCTCCCCGGCGGGAACGTAGGGCCCGAAGGTGAGCATGAGGTCCGGGGCGTCCGGCCACGCGGCGGTGACGCAGCCCAGCCCCAGATGGCAGAACAGGGTGACAGGGCCGCCCTGCGCGCGGGCCAGGGGCCGCGCAGAGGCGCGGGACCGCGCGCAGGCGGCCTTTCCGGCGGCGGAGCCGCAGGCCGCGCGGCAGACCGCGCATCCGCCCCATCCGGCGGCAAGCGCTTCGGAGGCGCCGTGCAGGCGGTGCACCGCGACGGGCACGCCCGCGACCCGCGCGGCGCGCTCCAGAATCTTCGCGTGGGCGGGCGGGAGCCCCGGGGCGTCCGTCATGCCGACACCTCAAAAAGCCGGGATTCCCCGTTCGGCGCGGCGATGATGATCTCGGCGGGGTGGTTCCGGAGGGTTTTTCGGGCGAGCTGGAGCGGGAGGTCCGGCAGGTTGTTCTGCTGGCTGAGGTGGACAAGAACGATGATCTTCAGGTGGTCGTGGGCCAGGTCTTTCAGGAGCCGCATGGCGTCGTGGTTGGACAGGTGGCCGACGCGGCTGCTGATGCGCTGGCGGACCGCGGGGGGATACGAGCCGGTCCGCAGCATGTCCGGGCAGTAGTTCGATTCCAGCACCAGCGCGTGCGCCCCGGCCAGACGGGTCTGCACAAGCTGGGACACATGGCCGAAGTCCGTGGCAAAGCCCAGTTTCGTGCCCGAGTTGGTCACGGTGTAGCTCACCGGGTCCTCCGCGTCGTGGGAAACGGAGAAACTGCCGATGCTCAGGTTGCCCACGGGCACCGTGTCCCCCGATTCAAAGGGCACCAGGTTCGGCAGGTCGCCCAGGCCCTTCGGCAGGGCGCCGCAGGTGCCCGCGCTGGCAAAAATGGGCACCCGCACCTTCCGCGAGAGCACCCCCAGCCCGGTCACATGGTCCGAGTGCTCATGGGTGATGAACACCGCGTCCAGCCGGTCCGGCGACAGCCCCACGCGGCCCAGCCGCTCCGCCAGGCGCACATAGCTCAGGCCGTTGTCTATCAGCACGGTCGAGCGGCCGTCGGTGACCACCGTGGCGTTGCCGCTGCTCCCGCTGCCAAGCAAGGCGAATTTCAGCATGATGGGGTTCCAAGGATGAATGCAGTCCCCAAAGTATAGCAGGCAAGTCTGCCCCGCCCCAATCGCGGGAAAAGACGGCCTGCCGGCCCCGTGCATCAGGAGCCGTCTCTTCGTTTTGTCCACTCTGTCCACGCCGTCCACAGGGTCCATTGACTTCCCCCCGTGAACATGGTAAGTTGCGGGCGGAACGGGACGGGCGCGGGCGCAGGGAGACGGATGATGATGCTTTCCATGGCGTTGCTGAATGTGGTGGCCTTTGCGGCGGCGGAGGCGGCGGCGCCGGCGGTGGTGCCGAAGCCCGTGAGCCTGGAGCGGGGCACGGGGGCGTTCACGCTGGACGACGCGACGCGGGTGACGTTTCCCGCGGGGGACGCCGCGGCGGAGGCGGCGGCCGCGATGCTCGGAGAGGCGCTGCGTCCGGCGACGGGCCTGCCGCTGGCGGCGGGGCCGGGGTCGGAGGGGGCGAACACCATCCATCTGCGCACGGAGGAGACGGGGCTGGGGCCGGAGGGCTACCGGCTGGAGGTGGCGGGGGACCGCGCGCTGATCACGGGCGCGGCGGGGCCGGGGCTGTTCTACGGGGTGCAGACGCTGCGGCAGCTCCTGCCTGCGGCGGTCTTTGGCGCGGCGCGGGCGGAGGGGACGGTGTGGACCGTGCCGTGCGTGCGGGTGGAGGACCGGCCGCGCTTCGCCTGGCGGGGGATGCTGCTGGACACGGCGCGGCATTTCACGCCCCTGGCGTTCGTGAAGAAGTTCGTGGACACGCTGGCGCTGCACAAGATGAACCGCCTGCATCTGCACCTGACGGACGACCAGGGCTGGCGGATCGAGATCAAGAAGTACCCGAAACTCACGGAGGTGGGCGCATGGCGCGCCGAGACGCTTGTCGGCCACTACACGAAGAAGCCCCGGACCTTCGACGGGAAACGCCACGGCGGCTTCTACACGCAGGATGAAATCCGCGACCTGGTGGCCTACGCCGCCGCGCGCCATGTGACGATCATGCCGGAGATCGAGATGCCCGGCCACGCGCAGGCCGCCATCGCCGCCTATCCCGAACTGGGCAACGTTTCCGAGCCGCTCCCCGTGCTCACCTACTGGGGCGTGAACCCGAACATCTTCAACCCGGAGGAGTCCACCATCCTCTTCCTCCAGGACGTGCTCGCCGAGGTGGCGGACCTCTTCCCGGGCACCTACATCCACATCGGCGGCGACGAGGCCACGAAGGAGCAGTGGGAGAAGAGCCCGGCGGTCCAGAAGCGCATGGCCGACCTGGGGCTGGAGGACGAGGACCGGATGCAGAGTTACTTCATCTCGCGGATGAACGACTTCCTCAAGGGCCGCGGGAAGAAGCTGGTCGGGTGGGATGAGATCATGGACGGCGGCCTCGGCGCCGACGCCACGGTCATGGCGTGGCGCAGTGTGGACAAGGGGATCACGGCGGCCAAGGCGGGGCATGACGTGGTGATGGCCCCCACGGCCTTCACCTACTTCGACTACTACCAGGCCCCGGCGAAGGGCGAGCCCCTGGGCATCGGCGGGTTCCTCCCCCTCAAGAAGGCCTACAGCTTCGACCCCGTCCCCGGCGAACTCGACGCGGCCGCCGCCGCGCGGGTCCTCGGCGCGCAGGCCCAGCTCTGGAGCGAGCACATCCCCACGCCGGAGCACTGCGAGTACATGGCCTTCCCGCGCGCCTGCGCCCTCGCCGAAATCGTCTGGACCCCGCAGGCCGCCCGCGACTACGAAGACTTCACCGCCCGCCTGGAAGAGCACCTCAAGCGACTGAAAAACGCTGGGGTCAATTTCAGGCCGCTGGACAAGTAGCAAACTTCCCGCCGACAAAGCAACGCCCCGCGCCGGCTGGGCGCGGGGCGGTTGGATTGTCTTTGGCTTTACTTCGCGGCGGCGGGGTGGCGGGTGAGAACGGCGTCCACGAGGCCGTAGGTCTTTGCCTCCTCGGCGCTCATGAAGAAGTCGCGGTCGCTGTCGTGGCGGATGTCCTCGACGGTCCGTCCGGTGTGCTTGACGAGGATCTCGTCCACCATCTCGCCGATGCGGACGATTTCGCGGGCCTGGATCTCGATGTCCGTGGCCTGGCCGCGCACGCCGCCCATGAGCTGGTGGAGCAGGAAGCGGGAGTAGGGGAGGGCGAAGCGCTTTCCCTTGGCGCCGGCGGCCATGAGGACGGCGCCCATGCTGGCGGCCTGGCCGAGGCAGATGGTCGCCACGTCGGGCCGGATGAACTGCATGGTGTCGTAGATGGCGAGGCCGGCGGTCACGCTGCCGCCGGGGGAGTTGATGTAGAGGTTGATGTCCTTCTCCGGGTCCTCGGCCTCGAGGAAGAGGAGCTGGGCGATGATGTAGTTGGCCACGTCGTCGGTCACGGGCATGCCGAGGAAGACGATGCGGTCCTCCAGCAGGCGGGAGTAGATGTCATAGACGCGCTCGCCGCGGCTGGTCTGCTGGTAGATGGTGACCATCTGCGGGTCCACCGGCGCGCCGCCCCAGGGGGGCGTTCCGGCGATGTGGGGGCGCGTCTCGCTCATGCTTCCTCCGTCTCCGCGGCCTTGTCATCGTCCTTCAGCTCCGTCGCGATGATCTTGGCGTGCTCCAGGACGGTGTTCAGCACCTTCTCCTTCATGAGGCGGGAGTACAGGTCGGACATCTGCCCCTCGCGCTGGTAGTAGGAGAGGACGGCCTCGGTGGGCAGGTTGAGGGAGGCGCCGACGCTGGCGGCCTCCTTCTCGAAGTCCTCGGCGGTCACCTCGACACCCTCGGTGTCGGCGATCTCCTGGATGACGGAGAAGCGGCGGATCTCGTTCATGGCGTCCTCGCGGGCCGCCTCGCGCTCCTTCTCCATCGCGGCGTCGTCCTCGAGGACCTCGCGGCTCAGGCGCTTGTTGTTGAGGACGTCGCGGACCATCTCGTCCAGCATGGTCTTGGAGACCTCGAAGGTGGACGCGGCGACGATCTTCTGGAGGGCGTCCTCGCGGGCGAGGCGCAGGGAATAGTCGTCGTTCGCGCGCTGGAGGCGCTCGCGGGTGCTGGTGGTCCAGGCCTCCAGGGACTCGTAGCCGAGCTCCTTGGCCAGGTCCTCGGTGATCTCCGGCAGCTGGCGGCGCTTGACCTCGTTCACCGTGATGGCGAAATGGGCGGTCTTGCCGGCCAGGTCCTTGTTGTGCCAGTCGTCGCCGAAGGCGACGTCGGCCTCGGCGGTGTCGCCGGCCTTCTTCCCGAGCAGCGCCCCCTCGAACTCGGGCAGGCGCCCGGAGCCCATCATGTAGGGGTAGTTCTCGGCGGTGTTGCCCTCGAAGGCGGCGCCGTCAATGGTCCCCTCGAAGGTGATGATCGCCTGGTCCTCCGCCTGCACGGCGTCCTCGACGCTCACAAAGGTGAGCATGCGCTCGCGGGCGCTGTCCATGGCCTGCCGCACCTCGTCGTCCGTCACGGTGACGACGGGCTTCTCCACCTCGATGCCCCGGTAGTTGCCCAGGTCGCAGCGCGGGGCCACGTCGAAGGAGAGGGAGAAGACGAGGTCGTCGCCCTCCTTGATCCCCTCGATGAGCTCCTCCAGGTTCTCGACCTGCGGCGTCTGCCAGACGCGGAGCTTCTGGTCCTCCACCAGCTTCTTGAAGGACTCCTCCACCAGCTTGCCCACCACCTCGGCCTTCACGTTGCGGCCGAACTTGTTCTGCAGCAGCTTCAGCGGGGCCTTGCCCTTGCGGAAACCGGGAAGCTCCACCATCTCCATCAGCTCGTCGAACTGGGTGGTGGTCTCCTTCTCCAGGTTCGCCGCGGCGACGGTGGCCTTCAGCTCGTAGGCGCAGTCGCCCTTGTACTGAAGGTCAAAGACCGGGTCCACGGTGAAAACGAACTTCTCCTCCTCCTGCTGCCCCGCGCCGGAAACCTCGTCCGTCTCCTCCGGAGCGGCGACCGTCGTCTCTTCGGGCTCGACCGCGGCTTCGTTGTTTTCCAGGGCGTCGTTCTTGCTGTCCATGTCGCTCATTGTGGGGGATCCGCTCCAAGTTGTTCTTCATCTGGTGGGCGAGGCGGGACTTGAACCCGCACACCTTTCGGCACTGGAACCTAAATCCAGCGCGTCTGCCAGTTCCGCCACTCGCCCGGGCCGTCTCGTTTGTGCAAAACACGGGAAAAACGCGGAAACATGCCCGCCGGAGCCTAGTTTGGATGAAACACATCTCCCGGAAACGCAAAGGCAGGGTCCGCAGTGCCGGGTACTATGACAGAAAACGGCCCCGTGTGTCAAGGAATGCCCGGATTCCGGGCATTTCGGAACCCGTTGTCCGGCATACGCTTTGCCCGGCAGAAGCCCCCCGCCGGGACCGGGAACAGAGGTGCGGAGCGCCGCCCCCCGTCCGGTGTCCGGGCCTGCGGGCGGCGGGCGCGGGTTGTTTTCCCCGGTGCGGTGTGGCAGACTGTGCCTCCGGAAGGAACCACGCCATGCCCGCAGTACCCGGTCCCGACACCGCCGAAATGCCCCCCCTGACCTCCGAGCAGTGGAAATGGCGCTGGCGCATCCTCATCGCCACCTACACCGGCTATGCCGGCTACTACCTCACCCGCAAGGTCTTCACCATCTGCAAGACCTCCATCGCCGCGGAGATGAACTGGGAGGTCAGCGACACGGCCCACATCTGGACCGCCTTCCTGTTCGCCTACATGCTCGGCCAGTTCATCAACAGCTTCGTGGGCCGCAAGTGGGGGCCGCGCGTCATCATGCTGGGGGGGCTCGGCGTCTCCATCGTCTGCAACACCGTCTTCGGCTTCGCCAACTCCTTCGCCACCTTCATGGTGTTCATGTTCATCAACGGGCTGGTGCAGGCCAGCGGCTGGCCGGGCGCCGTGGGCGGGGTCTCCCGGTGGCTGCGCGAAAAGGAGCGCGGCACCGTGATGGGCATCTGGACGACGAACCACATCGTCGGCAACCTGCTGTTCAAGTACGCGGGGGGGCTGCTGCTCATGTATGCGGGGTGGCGCTGGGCCTTCTTCGGCATGAGCGCCCTCACCCTGGCCGTGTGGTGGGTCCTGTTCTTCTGGCAGCGCGACAAGCCGGAGGACGTGGGGCTGCCGCCCATCGTGGACGCGTCGCGCGAGGCGAACCGGGCGGTGCAGTCCTCCGAGGAGGAGCATGTGTCCCTTTCGGAGTACCTCAAGGTGGCCTTCAGCCCCCTCATCCTCATCATGGGGTGCAGCTACTTCTGCGTGAAGTTCCTCCGCTACGCCCTCGACTCCTGGCTGCCCGCCTTCCTCAACCTCCAGGGGCTGG
>JAPXRP010000163.1:0-9925 GCA_033813475.1 Candidatus Hydrogenedentota bacterium | reverse complement strand
GATTTGGGTCATGAATGCGGCCCGAAGACCACGGGCTGGAAGCCCGTGCCACCTCGGTGCCGCCCGTGGCAGGGCATTGAAGAATGAGACGCTTTTCTCGTAACTTGTTGTGGGGCAACCAGGAGGCGTGTGCCATGAGGACGGGTGCGTGCGGATGGCGGGCGGCGGGGCTTCTTCTTGCGCTGGCGGCGGGCGCGGCGGCGCAGGAGTTCTCGGCCCTGGACGTGCGGACGGTGAAAGTCGGGGGCGAGGTCGGGCGGCGCATTGCCGTCACGGTGGAGAACAACCTGCTCCAGCTGGACATGGAGAAGCACTTTCTCAGGCCCTTCCAGAAGAAGGACGCCTCCAGCGGGTATGTGGGCCTCGGCAAGACACTGGACGCCATGGCGCGGCTCGCCGCCCACACGGGCAACGCGGACCTGACGGCCCTCCACCGGAAGACCGTGGCCGCCGTGCTGGCGGCGCAGGAGCCCGACGGCTACATCGGCATGATGGCCCCGGAGGCGCGGATCGGAAAACTCTGGGACGTGCATGAGATGGCCTACCTGCTCCTCGGCCTCTGCACGGACCACGCCTACTTCCGCGAGAAGCCCTCCCTGGACGCCGCCGTGCGCCTGGCCCAGTATCTGCGCGACGGGCTGATGCGCGATCCCCGGCCCGTGCTGGGCGGCGGGGAACTGGGGCCAAACATGCCGGACACGGGGCTGGAGGAGGCCCTGCTCGCCCTGGCCGACCAGACGGGCGATCCGGCATGGCGCGATTTCGCGCGGGACTACCGCCCCCTCACCGACTGGAACCGCCCCATCGTCCTCGGCCGCCATGGCGTCGTCGAGGGCCACGCCTACGGGTATGTGGACAAGTGCCTCGCCCAGCTCCGCCTCGACCTCACGGACCACCTGCCCACGCTCACCGGGCCCTCCGAAAATGTCATGCACTTTCTGCTGCGCGAGGACGGCCTGGTCGTTTCCGGCTCCAGCGGCGACCACGAATGCTGGCACGACACACAGTCCGGGGGAACCAACCTCGCCGAGACCTGCACCACCGCCTATCTCATGCGCTTCTGGGACCAGCTCCTACGCCGCTCCGGCGCGGCGGGCTACGGCGACCTCATCGAGCGCGCCCTGCACAACGCCCTCTTTGCCGCCCAGTCGCCCGACGGGCGGCGCATCCGCTATTACAGCCCCTTCGAGACGAAGCGCGCCTATTTTGACGGGGACACCTACTGCTGCCCCTGCAACTACCGCCGCATCATTTCCGAACTGCCCGCCATGATCGCCTACCGGGCCCAGGACGGGCTGGCGGTCAGCCTGTACACGCCGTCGGAAATCCGCTTTGACACGGAGGACGGCACACCAGTCACGGTCACCCAGGAAACCGATTACCCTACGGGAAGCACGGTGACCCTGCGCGTGGCCCCGGAGAAGCCCGTCACCTTCACCCTGCGGTTGAGGAAACCCGCCTGGTGCGCCGCTGCGCGGTGGCTCCTGAACGGACAGGCCCCCGGTGGGGAGACCTTCGAGAAAGGCTTCTTCACCCTCACCCGCCAGTGGACTCCCGGCGACACGGTCCGCGTGGAGTTCGACATGCCGTTCCGTCTCGTGCGCGGTCGCCGCACCCAGGAGGGCCGCGCCGCCGTCATGCGGGGGCCCGTCGTCTTTGGCTACAACCCCGAACGCAATCCGGACTTTAAAGGCCAGGTTCCGCGCCTGTTCACATTGGACCCCTCGGCGGAAATCACCCCCTCCCCCGATGAGAGGGTGCGGCCGGGGGGGCAGTCCTGCACCGTCCGCATGTGGGGGCCCGGCGTGTGGTACCCCCACGCGGCGACGGAGGAGGCCGTGCTGACCGAATTCGCCGACCCCGGTCTGGAGCATCTTTATTTCCTCATTCCCAACCCGCAGGACCCCGCCCTGGTCGAGGACGAGTTCGTCACCGGACTCGGAGAATGCCTCAGCATCCCCTGAGGGGCGCCTTTGCCGTTTGGCCAATTTTTGCCTTCTGCGGAGCCCCTGTCCGCGGGCATGTGCCGCACATCCCGCAGGAAACCACGCCAGGCTCCGGCGGTTGCTCCCGGGGAAGAGCCGCGGAAGAGGGGGCTTCCCTCCCGCCGAAGACGCGCAGTGTCCGGGCATCTCAAATTTGAGATTTGATATTGGGGGCGGCGGCGCGCGCCGTTACCTGACAGCCTTGCCTGTGCCGCCGGTTCGCGGAGGCCGCGCGGCATTCGCCCCTCCTCCCCCTGTTCCCGCGTCGGCAGCCCCTCTTCTCCGGCAGGCGCCGATGGCCCCCCCGGACAGCATTCCCCTCCAAATCTCCGTGAATCCGCCGATTAAAATAAGCTGGCGCCATCGCTCGGGTTGAGAGGGGGAGGGGGGTAGGCGATTAAGCGATGGCGCCATGAAAAAACGGATTGTGCGCGGCGGTCAGGCCGCCGCGGGGGAAGAGGTCACTCCTCGTCGTTGCCGCCGAAAAGGCCGCCGAAGAAGCCCACGATGGACTCCCAAATGCCCGCGAAAAACGCAACGATCTGCTCCCACAACGCTTCCATTTTCTTTCTCCTTTTCTTCCAGACCGGCTGAAACCCTTGCCAGTCTCCCATGACAGTCACCTGTTGACCGTACTCGCCCAACAATACCCGCCGGGACGGCAAGTGTTACGCGGTCTTCAGGTGAAAGCACCCTCCCGAAAAAACGGCGGGGACGCGTTCGTCCCCGCCAGTGATGGGCGTGCGGCGTCAGCCGCCGGATGGGCCCTTCGCGGCCTTTTCCGCCTGCCCGCGGAGGTATTCCAGCGCCGGCTTGCCGTCAAGATAGAGTTCCTCCAGCACTGCGGTGTCGCCGAGAACACGCACGGTCACAAACACCTCCCCTGGCCGCAGGTCCCACCGCCCGCCGGCCATCGCCCTGTCCACCTCGGGCGCCTTCCTCTCGTTCATGTAGTACCTGTCGAAGGGGTAGGAAAAGCGTGTCTTGTCGTCTTGAACGAACCCCGTTGTCCGCACCTTCAGGGAGGGCGTGTCCTTGGGGCGAACCCAGCACAGGGCGGCGGGTTCCACAAACCCCTCCTTGTCCAGCGAGTAGGTGACCCACGCATCCTGCATTCCGCCCGCCCGCCCGGGACGCGATTTGGGCGCGGCGACCTCCCCGGAAAGGTTCAGCCGCACATAACGCCCCATGAAGGGGTTCACGGGGTCAACGGGCGCGCACCGGATCTTGAGCTGAACGCCCCGCGCGCGCACCATGACCTGGTGCAGGGCCATCTGCGCGGGGACCGCAAGCTGGGCGAGGGCCAGCGCGCCCAGCAGAACCAGTTTCAGGGTTTTCATGACGCGTCCTCCCGAGTCCTTTCGGGCGTCCGGCGGCCTGCCAGCAGGTTGACCGCCAGAAACGAGGCCCCCGCCCCGACAAAGGCAATCCCTTTGGCAAGCAGCCCAATGTCAGAGTCGAAGAAGCGGCAGGCCATCAGCGCCGCCAGCAGCGCCAGTCCGGAGTTCATGCGGAGAAAGAGACCGTCGCGGAACCCAAGCAGAATCCACGACACCCCCGCCGCGGCGACCAGCAGGCTCATTCCCAGCGCGGGAATCTGGCCCAGGCCCCACACGGAAAAAGCCCACGCGGCCAGCGCTGCGGGAAGCATCAGAAAGACGGGAATGTCCGCCCTGGTGAAAAGACGCCTGTGGCGGCGCACACACAGGGCGCCGGCCGCGGTGATTGCGGCGCACATGCCAAGGGTGACCGCGTCTTCGTCAATGCGGTCCCCCCGGTACCACCGCACGGGATACATGTCCCGGAAGGTCATCACCAGGGCGGTGACGGCGAGCACTCCCACCAGCAGGCTTCCTGTCCGCGTCTCCCGGCCCGTGCTGACGCGCAGGAACACCCACAGCGCCGTGACGGCGGCCACCACGCCGAGCACCGCCACCGGCGCCCCCGATTTCCCCAGGAGGATAAGCAGGCCGGGGATCATCGTGGCCGCAAGCGCGGGCGTCACCACGGCGATGCGGGCCGTGACGCCCCGGCGCGCGGCCCACCACAGGTGCGGGAGCACGGCGGCCATCAGGGTCCAGTGGAGGGGGGCAAGAAAGGAGGCGCCATGGGTGCCCGCATAGGCGGTCCAGCTGAGGATGCCCGCCAGCGCCAACACGACGGCCGTGGAGGAGTTGAGCAGGTGCGCCGCCGGGATGCCCAGCACCAGCCACGTCAGGAGGAAATCGTCCAGCTCCCCCTGGATGTGCCAGGTCTGGCTGACCAGGGCGATGCACGCGCCGACGCTCAGCACCCACCACGCCGCCGCCCCCTCGCGCCACGCCCAGGAGTCGCCCCGTCTCACGATCACCCACGCCGCCAGGGCCTGCCCAAAGAGCAGGGGGGCGAAGGCGAGGCCCGTCTTGGCCGCGCGCGGCAGGGAATCCCAGTTGTGCGCGAAGATCAGGATGACCCCCAGCCCCACGCACGCCGCGCCCAGCCCCGCGAGAATCCCCATGAGCAGACTGCGGCCGGCCGCCTGCCCGGGCGGCCCGTAATGCCGCCGCAGGCGCTCCGCCGTCTCCGCATCCATCACCCCCGCCTCGACCAGTGCGGGGAGTTCCCGCCACAACCATCGGACACCCTGACCGCCCATCGTCCGCCCTCCAGGTGTGTGTCATGCGCGGGTGGTTCCCCTTCCCGCCGCAGGCATCATACCCCCCCGGCCATCATGCGTCAAGCGGTGCAGTTTGCCGGCGCGCGCGGTGTTTTCTATAATGGGCGGAAAGGACAACCAACGCAGGGAGATGCTCCATGAAGCCCATGAACCGGCGCGTGTTTTTGAAATCCGGGGCCGCGGCCGCCGCGGCCTTCACCATCGGCAGGGGCGCCCTCGGCGCGAACGAGCGCATCCGGGTGGGCGTGATCGGACTGCGCAACCGGGGCAACCAGGTGGCGGACTCCATGAACGCCTGCGGCCGCTTCGAGGTCGCCGCATTGTGCGACTGCGACCGGGCCATGTATGACGTGGCGGTGGGCAAGATCGGCAGGAAGCTGGAGAAGGTGCCCGCATTCACGCAGGATTTCCGCAAGGTGCTGGACGACCCCGCCATTGACGCGGTGGTGGTGGCCATGCCGGACCACTGGCACGGGCTGGCGACGGTGATGGCGCTGGACGCGGGCAAGCATGTCTACGTGGAAAAGCCGATGTCCTTCAACATTCTGGACGGCCGCGCCATGGTGGCGGCGGCGGCCCGGAACCCGAAGCTGGCGGTGCAGGTGGGCACGCAGCAGCGCAGCGGCGCGCATTTCCAGGAGGCCCGCGACTTCATCCGGGGCGGCGGTCTGGGCAAGGTGGGCTTTGCCCGCGCGTGGATCACCCACGACCGCGACACCATCCCGCGCGTTCCGGACGCGGACCCGCCGGCGGGGTTTGACTACGACCTGTGGGTGGGCCCCGCGCCCTTCCGCGCGTACAACCCCGAGCTCACGCACTACAACTGGCACTTCACCTGGAACTTCGGCACCGGCGAGATGGGCAACTGGGGCGCCCACTGGATTGACATTGTCCGGTGGTGTCTCGGCCTGGACCTGCCCTCCGCCGTGCTGGGCATCGGCGGCCAGCTCGTCGTGAAGGACGCCAAGGAGACGCCGGACACCCAGACGGCCATCTACCAGTTCCCCGAGACCACCGTGATCTGGGAGCAGCGGCTCTGGACCACCTTCGGCATCAACGGCAAGGGAAGCGGCGCCGAGTTCAACGGCGACAAGGGCTCCCTCGTCATCGGCCGCGACGGCTGGACCTTCTTCCCGAAGGAGGGGCCGCCCGAGAAGCACGGGCGCAGCGAGATGGAGCTGCCGCACGCGGTCAACTTCGCCGACGCCATCCAGGGCGCGGCGAAACCGATAGCCCCCGTCACCGAGGGCCACAAGACCGCCGCCATGTGCCACCTGGCCAACATCGCCGCGCGCCGGAACGGAAAGCTCGACTTCGACCCGGCGACGGAGCAGATCACCAACGACCCGGAGGCCCAGGCCCTCGCGGGACGCGAAAACCGCGCCCCCTGGCCGCAGTTCGTCCTGTAAGCCGGGCCTTTCAGGGAACGGGCTCGTAGTCCAGCTCGGCGGGGTTGTGGTTCTCCGCGAGGTAGGCGGCGTATCCCTCCTGCCCCTTCAGGTGCTTTCCGAGGAAGGCCGTGCTGTACCCGTTGACGAGGGGAAACACGACCTCGCGGGCCACATAGGTCAGCGGCTCGCCGTTTGTGATGCGTTTGCCGGCCCCCACGCCGTCGCCGAAGCCGGGCTTGAGCTGGTGCATCTCCGTGAAGGAGAAATGCCCGCCGTTCTTGAACTCGGCCCGGTAGCGCGGCCCGGCCGCCTTCGCCCAAATCTCCCGCAGATGACCCAAACGGTCCGAACCCAGCGTGTCGTCCTCCGTCGCAATGAACAGCAGCAGGGGACAGTCCGTGCGTTTCCATTCCGCCGCGACGCCCGCCATGGGGATAAGCGCCTTGACCCGCGGCTCCGCGTCGGACACCCAGATCGTTGTGAACCCGCCGAAGGAGTGGCCCGCCGCCGCGATCCGGTCGAGGTCCACCCGCCCGCGGAAGCGGCTGTCGTTGCCCTTGGCCATCAGGGTCATCTGGTCTATCAGGAAAGAGATGTCCTTCGGCCGGTCCGCCGCGGACCGGTCGCGGGCCTCCGCGCCCTGCTGCATGGGCACAGGCACCCCGGCGACAAAGGTCACCGCGCAGTTCCCCGTGTGGTCCGGCGCCATGACGATGTAGCCGTGGCTCGCCAGATGCTCGCACCAGAACGCGTTCTGCATGCGCAGCCCGCCGTTGCCATGCGAGAACAGGATCAGGGGGAACTGCCCGTCCCGGATGCGCGCGTCGCGCACGGCGAAGTTCTGGAAGGTGCGGTCCGCCTCGGCCAGGTCCACGCCGAAGCCCGCATAGAGCAGCAGCGCCAGCTCGGGCGACTGGTTGCGCAGCAGGAAGTCGCTGAGCTTGTTCGGCGGCAGCCCGCGCGTGTCCTCCGTCGCGGGATACCAGATCTCCGTCGGCAGCGTGCGCGGCCCGCCCGTGGCGGGGTCCTGGCGGGAGGCGTCCACAAAGGTCATGGTGGTGACCCCGACGGGATACGGCCCCGGCTTTTCCGGGTCGGGAAGCGCGGACATCTCCGCCGAGGCGAACGCCGAAAGGCAGAGACAAAATGCGCAGAAGAGAAGCAGGTGTTTGGTCATGGCACGTCTCCTGTCAGCGGCACATGGAACCGTCGGACCGGTCGGACCGGTCGGACCTGTCCGACTTGTCAGACTTGTGCAACCGGAACCCGATCCCCCTCAGCCCTTCTCGACGGACTTCACCAGGTCCTTGCGGACCGGGTAGACGCGGTTGGCGTACTCGATGTACCAGTACGGCTCCTTGTCCTCCACCTTGTCCGCGGGCTGGGTGAGGCCGCTGTGGAAGACCACCGTGTACGCGCCCTTGGACGGGGCCGCCTGGATGCGGTGGAGGGGTTTGGCCGAGGCCACGCGCAGGGAGGACACGGGCGCGCCGCCCGCGTAGGCGGACTCGAAGCCCAGCACAATCTTGACGTAGGACTGGGTCTCTTCGAACGGCGGGATGCCGCCGTATTTCTTCACGTTCTCCGGACCCGCGTTGTAGCCGGCGAGGGCCAGGGTCTTGTCTCCAAAGAGGTCTATCATCTTGCGCAGGTACTGGGTGCCCCCGGCCACGTTCTGCTCCGGGTCGAAGATGTCCGTGACGCCCATCTCCAGCGCCGTGCCCGGCATGAGCTGCATGAGCCCGCGGGCGCCTGCGGGCGACACCGCGTTCGGCTCAAAATTGCTCTCCGCGCGGATCACCGCGTACACCAGCGGCTCCGGCAGCGCGTAATGCTGCGCGTAGCGCTTCACAATGTCCCGCAGCGTGCCGTCCGTCACCATCTTCGGGGCCGCGGCGGGCTGGGCGGGCTTGTAGGCCTTCGGCAGGGGAATCCGCTCGTAGGTGATCTTGACCTCCTTGTAGCCCGACCGGTGCTTGTACTTGTCCGGACGGTTCGTGAAGGTCATCACGCCGTTCTTGTCCGTGAACTGGTGCAGCGTGCGCGGCTTGGGGCGCTCGGCCACCTGCGTGCGCGGCGTCGCCGGTTTCGCCGGCGGTTCCGCCCACGCCATACAGGAAAACACCGCCCCCGCCACGGCCAGGACGGCCCCCGTCCCGCCCGCCGCGCGGAAAAACGCCCGCACGCAGGTGCATGTGATCCGTGTGCGCATTCGTCTCAACCGGTTCATTGTCAAGAGTATACCGGTTTCCGGGTGAATTGGCAAGCCCAACATCGGGCTAACTGCCTCCCCATTCAAGACTGGCCACTCCCCCCATCTTGCTGTTCTTTTATGATCCGGGCCAAGTCCCGCACACCAGCCACAAACACGGAGAAGCTCGTTGACCTGGCGTTATTGAGATCAAGATGCGGACCTATGGCGCGAGATCCCCCCACCTTCTGGTAGGTGGGTGCGATTCGGGAAAGCTCCTTGGATGGAGAAACAACCGTGTCCGGTGTCCGGAACACCCTCCTGTTTTGGAGTCGCTCCAATCCGTCCACCTGCAGGCCCGTTTCCACTGCGGCAAGATCAGCGAGATACCAGCTCTCCAGTTCTTTGCATGCGATTCTGACCAGGCACTCACGCTCTCGCCCGGCCTGCCTGCATAGGTCGGCAAGACCGGCCTTAACATCGAGGCAGTCTGCCGCGTCCTGATCGCGCAAGATGACAAAGCGAGCCCCAGGAGTGTTGTACCCCCGCAAGCGGCGGACCAGCTGTGCCTCCAAGTCACTCTTTCCCTCAAACACCAAGCATCGGAACCATACGTTCTCGGGAAGAAGGCGGGGAAGCAGGCCCTCCAGCATGGCTTTGGCCGACTCCTCCTCAAGCAGGAAGACCAGTTCGCTCATCTGGGATCAGCCCCCTCAAAGAAACCCTGCTTCCAGAGGTAGCCCATCTTGTCCCCGTCCCGCATGTATGTGACGATCTGTCTGTCGTCGCGTGCCCGGCGGACCTTCGTGTATCCCTCTTCCTTGACGAGCCAGAAGACCTCGTCAAGCTCTGTCGCATTCAGGAAATCGGGGGAATGCGTGGAAATGAACACCTGCCCGCCCCTCTTGGCATATTCGCGAAACTCCTCCGCCAACTCAACCAGCAGCTTGGGGTAGAGCTGGTTCTCAGGCTCCTCGACACAAAGGAGGGGGTGCGGCTTCGGGTCATGCAGGAGGACGAGATAGGCGAACATCTTGATCGTCCCATCCGAGACGTGGCGGGCCAGAAAAGGATCCATGAACGCTCCGTCTTGAAACCTGAGCAACACGCGCCCTTCTTCCGTTGTCTTGGCGTCAACCTTGGTTACTCCGGGAACGCGTTTTGTGAGTTTCTGAAGGACTGTGTTAAACACATTTGCGTGCTGTTTATATAGATATTCGGTTACCAGGGCGAGGTTGTCGCCCTCCTTCGAAAGATGCTCCGCATATCCCGCCTCCTGATCGGAGCGGGCCCGCTGAACATGGAAATCGGATATGTGCCAGTTTTCAATCAGCTGGCCGAGCAGCATGACTGCCGGGAAACGTGCGAACTGCGCCAGCCCTTTCACTGCCAGAATATCGGGAGACCTGAGTTCCTGGGTCTCCCGATCCAGCTTCGTCTCATCGTCAACCCGGGCGTCCATCTCGTTGGTCACGGCGTGACCTTTCCCCCGGGTGAAGTTCAGAAAGTGCCATGGCCGCCCCTTGCTGCCGCGGCGATATTTGAGCACCTCCCGCTCAACAATTGGCGAGCCGCTCTCCTCGTTGATGGCCAATGAGTACGTTATCAGCGGGGACGCGGATGTTTTTCTGAACTTGATCTCTATCTCTATTGGGCCGTCTGTGTCGCGGCTCCTCACCTCTGCGAAGCCCCGGCTTCCGCC
>JAPXRP010000162.1:3132-9962 GCA_033813475.1 Candidatus Hydrogenedentota bacterium | reverse complement strand
CGCCAAAGCCGGGTGCGTCGTCGTGGACAACTCCAGCGCCTGGCGCATGGACCCCGAAGTGCCGCTCGTGGTGCCCGAGGTGAACCCCGGCGACATCCCCAAGCACAAGGGCATCATCGCCAACCCCAACTGCTCGACCATCCAGATGGTCGTGGTCCTGAAGCCCCTGCACGACGCCGCCCGCATCCGCCGCGTCGTCGTGGCGACCTATCAGGCCGTCTCCGGCGCGGGCAGCGCCGCCCTCGGCGAGCTGGCCGAGCAGACGAAGGCCCTCGTTGAGGGGCGCGCCTATCCCCCGAAGATTTTCCCGCACCAGATCGCCTTCAACGTGATCCCCCAGATCCCGCAGTCGGACGCGTTCACCGCGAACGGCTACACCAGCGAAGAGATGAAGATGGTCAACGAGACCAAGAAGATCATGGGCGGCGACACCATCATGGTCACCGCCACCACGGTCCGCGTCCCCGTGCACACCGGCCACAGCGAGTCGGTGAACGTGGAGACCGAGAAGAAACTGACGGCGGACCAGGCCCGCGAACTCCTCCGCAACGCCCCCGGCGTCATCGTGCAGGACGACCCGGCCGCCCAGCTCTACCCGCTGGCCGTCAACGCCGCCGGCAAGTACGACACCTTCGTCGGGCGCATCCGCGAGGACGTGTCGCACCCGAGCGCCCTGGAGATGTGGGTGGTCGCCGACAACCTTCTCAAGGGCGCGGCGTCCAACGCCGTCCAGATCGCCGAACTGCTGTAACCCCCCAGGTTCCCCCTCCGGGCGCGCGGTTTCGGCCGCGCGCCCGGTTTTCTTTTCCCCTTACCGCTTGACTTCTAACAGTGGCTGCGCTTACAATGAGGGTGAAAGGCTCGGCATCCCCCGACCAACCTTGGAGGACTCGGCATGTCGCTCAACCAGGAACTCCAGCTCGAACGGCCCATGGACGACCTCCGGCATGAGCTCATCCTCAACGTCGTGCGGACCGCGAACCTCATGTCCCTCCAGGGCAACACGCTTTTCCGCCGCTACGGGCTCACGGAGGCCCAGTTCAACGTTCTCTTCGCCCTCAAGTACAAGATGCGGGACTGGACGCAGTCCGACCTGAGCAAGCGCCTCGTGGTCACACGCGCCAGCATCACCTCCGTCCTCGACAAGCTGGAGGCCAAGGAACTGGTGCGCCGCGTGGCGGTGCCGGGCAACCGGCGCATCTACCATGTGGAGCTGACGGACCGGGGCCGCACCCTGGCGGACACGGTGGAGCCGGTCTACCGCCAGGCGGTGCATGAGGCCTGCCGTCCGCTCACCGACACCCAGTGCAGGGCGCTGATCCGGCAGCTGGAGGAATTGCGGGCGGGGGTCGCCGGCGTTAACGAGGGCTGACACACCAAACCACCCACCCCCGCCGGGCCAGCGCCGGGCGGCAACGGAGAACGGCCCCATGCCAGAAAAAAGCGGACAGACCGCCGTCATGGACGCGTACCCCCGCAGGGGGTTCTGGGGGCTCTTCGCCACCCAGTTCCAGGGCGCGTTCAACGACAACCTCTTCAAGTACGTCATCATCTACTTCCTGCTGGAGGCCCACTATGCCGTGGACGGCGTGGCGGGTGCGGCGGAGATTTCCCTGTTTGGCCTGACGTTCAAGTCGGGGGATTTTGTCCCCTCTGCGGCCACCGTCCTGTTCTCCCTGCCCTTCATCCTGTTCCCCTCGTTCTTTGGGGCGCTGGCCGACCGTCTGAGCAAGGGCACCGTGGCCCAGTACACCAAGTATCTCGAAATCGTCGTCATGATCCTGGGCGGGGTGGTGTTTTACCTGGGGAACGTGCCCCTGCTGTGGGTGGTCCTCTTTCTCATGGCCACGCAGAGCACCATGTTCAGCCCGGCCAAGTACGGGCTGCTGCCGGAGATGCTCCCCGAGTCCCGCCTGTCCTGGGGCAACGGCATCCTCCAGATGGGCACCGTGGTCTCCATCATCATCGGGATCGGGGTCGCGGGGCCGGTCTTTGAGTGGTGCCGCGAGGCCCCGTACAAGGCGTCCGTGATCCTGGTGATGCTCTCCGTGGTGGGAACGCTGACGGCGCTGCTGATCACGCGGCCCCCGGCGGCCAACCCCCGGCAGCGCATCCCCCTGATGCCCTGGTCCGGCATGGGGCGCTACCTGCGCGTGATCTGGTCGGACTCCGTGCTGCTCAATGTCACCATCGGCTACACCTACTTCTGGTTTGCCGGCACACTCTCCCAGACAGCCATCACCGCCTATTCCCTCACGGTGCTGCACTACAGCGCGACGCGCAACTCCGTCCTGCTGGCCGCGGTGGCGCTGGGCATCGGCGCGGGGGCCCTTGTGGCGGGCTACCTGTCGCGCGGCAAGATCGAGCAGGGCTTCATCCTCATCGGCGCGGTCGGCATGGCCGTCACCGGCGTGCTGGTCTCCATCCCGAAAGCCGTCATCGAGTCCACGCTGGTGCCCGTTGTGGCGGCAGTGGTCTTCCCCCTGGTCGGCGGTGCGGACGACATGATCGGCGGCGCGCTGGCGCAGGCGGGGGGCTATTTCCTCTTCCTGACGGCGGCGGCGATGGCGCTGGGCGCGTTCGCGGGGGTCTTTGACGTGCCCCTCGCGGCGACGCTCCAGCAGCGCGCGCCGCGCGAGATGAAGGGCGGCATCATCGCCGCGACCAACATGCTGACCTTTGTGGGCATGGCCGTCGCGGGCGGGCTCTTCCTGGGCCTCAGTTTTCTCGGCCTCACCCCCCTTCATGTCTTCTTCATCCTTGGCGTTGTCTCCCTCGGCATGGGCGTCTACATCGCCTGGAAACTCCCCCTGCTCGTGCTGCGCGCCCTGCTCTGGCCGCTCGACGGCACCCTGTTCCGCCTCATGGCGACCGGACGAAACCATCTCCCCGAGGCCGGGCCCGCCCTGCTTGTGGCGGACCACGACTCCCTGATTGACACCCTGCCGCTCCAGATGGCCACGGAGCGCGAGGTGGTCGTGGTGCTGGAGCGGCGCGGCCTGGAGCACGCCTGGGTGCGCCGCCTCGGCAAGTACCTGCACCTGCTGCCCGTGGACACCGCCACCGAGGAGGGCCTGCGCGGGGCCGAGGCCGCCGTCCGGCGGATGCTGGCGCAGGGATGGGTCGTGTGCGTGAGCCGCGAGCGCCGGCTTCACCCCGACGGGCTGGAGGCGCCCTGGTTCCGCGACTACCACTCCCTGGCGGCGGAGTCGGGCGCGCCCGTAATCCCCGTCTCCATCACCCGCCTGTGGGAGCGCGTGTACGTCTTCCGCGACAACAAGATCCAGTGGCGCTGGTGGGGACGCCTGCGCTACCCGGTGCAGGTGGCCTTCGGCGCGCCGCTCCCGGCGGGCACCCCGGCGGTGGCTGTCCGCCAGGCCGTCGGCGTGGAGGGCATGGAGGCCTATTTCCACCGGCCCTATGCGTACCGCCTGCTCCAGCACGGGTTTGTGCGCATGGCGCGCCGCCGCCTGCGCTTCATGGCGACGGCGGACGGGCTCTCGGGCGAGCTTTCCTACTTCAAGGCCCTGGTCGGGGCCATCGTGTTCGCGCGCAAGCTGAAAAAGATTCTCGGGCCCGACGAGATGGTGGGGCTGCTCGTGCCCTCGACCGTCGGCGGCGCGCTGGCGAACATCGCGGTGCAGATGCTTGGGAAAATTCCGGTGAACCTCAACTACACGGCGGCCTCCGACACCATCGTCTCCTGCGCGCGCCGCTGCGGCATCACGCACACCCTCACATCGCGCAAGTTCCTGGAGCGCCTCCCCCTGGACGTGCCCGGCACCCCGGTATACCTGGAGGACATCCGGGAAACCGTCACGGGCCGCGACCGGATCATCGGGATGTTTCTGGCGCTCTTCGCCCCCGTGCACCTGCTGGACCGCATCCTCGGCGCGGCGCGCCGAACCGACCAGGACCTGGCGACCGTCATCTTCTCCAGCGGCAGCGAGGGCGAGCCGAAGGGCGTCATGCTCACGCAGCGCAACGTGATGACCCTCGTCGAGTCCGCGCAGGAGGTCTTTCCGCACAACTGGAACACCTGCGTCGTGGGCTTCCTGCCCCTGTTCCACTCCTTCGGCTACGCCGTCTGCCTGTGGACCCCGTTCCTCGCGGGCGTCCGCTCCGTGTTCCATCCAAACCCGCTGGAGCCCAAGGCCATCGGCGGCCTCATCGAGAAGCACGGCGGCTCCATCATGGTGTGCACCGCCACCTTCCTCCAGGGCTTCATCCGCCGGTGCGAGCCGGGGCAGCTCAAGTCCCTCGACTTCGTGGTCGGCGGCGCGGAAAAGCTGCCCGCCCGCGTCCGCGACGCGTTCAACGAAAAGTTCGGCATCGTCCCCGTCGAGGGCTACGGCACCACCGAGTGCGCCCCCGTCGTGTCGGTCAACAGCCCCGACTGCCCCTCGCCGGGCTTCTTCGTGCGCAATCTGAAGCACGGCTCCATCGGCCGGCCCATGACCGGGCAGGTCGTGCGCGTGGTGGACCCGGACACGGGGGCGGACCTGCCCGTGGGCGAGGCGGGCGAGCTGCTCGTGAAGGGGCCCAACGTCATGCGGGGCTACCTGGCCGACCCGGAGCGCACGGCGAAGGTCCTGCGCGACGGCTGGTACGCCACGGGCGACATCGCCGCCCTCGACGACGAGGGCTTCATCACCATCACGGACCGCATCGCGCGGTTTAGCAAGATCGCCGGCGAGATGGTGCCCCACACCCGCGTGGAGGAGAGCCTGCACGCCCTGCTCGGCCTCACGGAGCAGTCCCTCGTGGTCGCGGGGGTGCCCGACGCCGCCAAGGGCGAGCGCCTCGTCGTGCTCCACATTTTGGAGGACGCGCAGCTCGACGAGCTGCTGGAGAAGCTGGACGCCTCGGACCTGCCCAACCTCTGGAAGCCCAAGGCGAACAACTTCTACCGCATTGAGGCCATCCCCGTCCTCGGCACCGGCAAGATGGACATCAAGCAGGCCAAGCGCATGGCCCAGGCCCTGGACCTCGGGGAGTAGGGCGGGGCGCCCACGGACCACGGACGAACACGGACCCGCACGGACGGACACGGACGGAAACTCTGAGCCCGGGACACGGTTTATCTTGTCCGTTTTTCGTGTGTTCTGTGTGCTTCGTGGTTCCCCGTGTCTTTCTCCCCGCCTTCGCCGTATACTATCCCCGGTGCGCGTCCGCCGGGGACGCGCCGTGCCGAAACCACCGACCACGGGAACTCGCATCATGGAAAAACTGGACCGCCGCTCCTTCCTGGGCACCGGCGCGGGCCTGGCCGCCGCGTCCGCCTTCACCATTGTCCCCCGGCACGTGCTGGGCGGGGCGGGGTTCACCGCCCCGAGCGACAAGCTCAACATCGCGGGGATCGGCGTGGGCGGCATGGGCGCACACAACCTCAAGGCCATGAGCGGCGAGAACATCACGGCCCTGTGCGACGTGGACCACCTCTACGCCGCGAAGACCTTCGCCGAGTATCCGAACGCGCGCCTCTACAAGGACTACCGCGAGCTGCTGGACAAGGAGAAGGACGTGGACGCCGTGCTCATCGCCACGCCGGACCACACCCACGCCGTGATCACCCTGGCGGCCCTGCGCGCGGGCAAGCACGTCTACTGCCAGAAACCGCTCACCCACACGGTCTTCGAGGCGCGCAAGGTGGCCGAGGAGGCCGCGAAGTCCGGACTGCGCACGCAGATGGGCATCCAGGGGCACTCGTCCGACGACATGCGCAAGCTCTGCGAGTGGGTCTGGTCGGGCGCCATCGGCCCGGTGCGCAAGGTGGCCGCGTGGTCCAGCATCTGCTATTACCCCTGGGGCCACGCCTACTGGAGCTCCCAGCTCGGTGTGCGGCCCACGGAAACCCCGCCCCTGCCCGAGGGCATGGACTGGGACCTCTGGATCGGCCCCGCGCCCATGCGCCCCTACCACCCCACCTACCACCCCCTCACCTGGCGGAGCTGGCACGACTTCGGATGCAGCATGATGGGCGACCGCGGGGTTCACACCCTCGACGTCATCTTCTGGGCGCTCAAGCTCGGCGCGCCCGAGACCATCGAGGCGAGCTGCACGGACCTCAACGACGAGACCCACCCCGTGGCCGGGCTGGTGCGCTTCACCTTCCCCGCCCGCGGCGACATGCCCCCCGTGGAGCTCATGTGGTATGACGGCCTCATGCCCCCGGGATACCCCGGCATCGAGAACAGCCGCCTCCTCGGCGAGAACGAGGGCGGCATCCTCATGGAGGGCGACGACGGCTTCCTCACGGCGGGCATCTACGCCAACAGCCCCATGCTCCTGCCGCAGGACAAGTTCAAGGGCACGCCCCCCGCGCCCGAGAGCATCCCCCGCATCAAGGGCTCCCACGAGGAGGGGTGGATCGCCGCCATCAAGGAGGACCGGCCCGCCTGCGCGGGCTTCGACTACGCCGGGCCCCTCACCGAGATGTGCCTGCTGGGCAACGTCGCCAAGCGCGTCCCCGGCGTGAAGCTCCACTGGGACGCCGCCTCCATGACCTTCAAGGACAACGAAAAGGCCACCAAGTTCGTCCACAAGGCCTACCGCGAGGGATGGACCCTGTAGCGGACGGGGCGAAGCACAAGACCGTTTTTTTGCATGGATGGACAGGATGGGCAGGATAAGAACAAATCCTGTTTATCCTGTCCGTTCCTATTCATGCACCCCCGCACCCCGGACAGGGCAGGCGGGACGCCTGCGCTACGGAGAAAGGCCCACGCCCGTAGCGCCGCCCTCCCGGCGGCCTTGTCTTTGGGCCTTACGTCACACCGGTGGCATGATGGAACGCACAGAGAAGAACAAAAGAATAAGGAAATGGAAAG
>JAPXRP010000162.1:0-3122 GCA_033813475.1 Candidatus Hydrogenedentota bacterium | reverse complement strand
TCAACATGGATGGACAGGATGGGCAGGATAAGAACAAATCCTGTTTATCCTGTCCATCAATGTTCATGCTCCCCCGGTTCGGGGGGAAATTGCCTCGGCGCGCCCCCGGCACATACAATAGGCCTTTGGACACCCGCGGCCCCGCAAAAGGCGGGACGCGCCAACAGGAAAGGGTCAGCCATGTTTGTTTCCCCGAGCGAAAAGCAGATTCAGGGCGCGTATGACCTCGCCCGCGAACGGTATGCCGCCCTCGGCGTGGACACGGAGGCGGCCATGGCCCGCCTTGCGAAGATTCCCATTTCCCTGCACTGCTGGCAGGGGGACGACGTGGGCGGGTTTGAGAACCTGTCCGCCGCGTCCGGCGGGGGCATCCAGGCCACGGGGAACTACCCCGGCAAGGCCCGCACGCCCGAACAGCTCCGCGCCGACGCGGAGAAGGCCCTCGGCCTGATCCCCGGGAGGCACCGGTTCAACGTCCACGCCATGTACGCCGAGACGGGCGGCAGGAAGGTGGACCGCGACGCCCTGCTGCCGGAGCATTTCCAGGGCTGGATTGACTGGGCGAAGTCCCTGGGCCTCGGCATGGACTTCAACCCCTCGTGCTTCGGCCACCCGCTGGCCGACGACGGGTTCACCCTGTCGCACTACGACCCCGCCGTGCGGAAATTCTGGATTGACCACTGCGCCGCCAGCCGGGTCATCGGCGCGGCCATCGGCAAGGCTCTCGGCACGCCGTGCGTGACGAACCTCTGGATCCCCGACGGGTTCAAGGACATCCCCGTGAACCGCTACCGCTCGCGCGAGATCCTGCGCGAGGCGCTGGACGCGGTTTTCGCCGCCCCCGTGGACCGGGCGCACAACCTGGACGCCGTCGAGTCAAAGCTCTTCGGCATCGGCTCCGAAAGCTGCGTCATCGGCTCCCACGAGTTCTACCTCGGCTACGCCGTGCGCAACAACCTGCTCCTCTGCCTCGACGCGGGGCACTTCCACCCGACCGAGGTCATCTCGGACAAGCTCAGCTCCGTGCTGCTCTACCTCGACGAGGTGCTGCTCCATGTCAGCCGCGGCGTCCGCTGGGACAGCGACCATGTCATCGTCCTGAGCGACGAGATCCGCGCCATCGCGGAGGAGATCGTCCGCAACAACTTCGAGTCCCGCGTGCACATCGGGCTGGACTACTTCGACGCGAGCATCAACCGCATCGCGGCGTGGGTCACGGGCACCCGCGTCATGGTCCGGGCGCTGCTCATCGCGCTGCTGGAGCCCGCGGACTCCCTCAAGCAGCTGGAGGCCGAGGGCCGCTACGGCGAGCGCCTCGCCCTGCTGGAGGAGCTGAAGGCCCTGCCCTTCGGCGCCGTCTGGGACCAGTACTGCGTCCGCCAGGGCGTGCCCGCAGGCGGCGCCTGGATGGCCGACATCCTGAACTACGAGGCCGAGGTCCTTTCCAAGCGCGGTTGAGTCCGCACCGACACCAACACCCCCGCGCGGCGGCGGCTCCGCAGATGGCGGACCGCCCCGCGCCTTTTCATGGAGACCCGACGATGCCGAACGACACCCCCGCCGCAACCCTGAACCCCAGGGAGGAGCGCCGCATCCTCCGCGGCCACTGCTGGGCCTACCGCAACGAGTTCGCCGCGATCCCCGACGGCCTGGCCGACGGCCAGGTGGTGGACGTGCTCGCGCACAGCGGCCGCTTCGTCGGCCGGGGCTTCTACCAGACCGACGGCGGCATCGCCGTGCGCGTCTTCAGCCGCCACGCCGACGATCCGGACACGGCCTTCTTCACCCGGCGGCTGGCGGCGGCCCTGGAGCTGCGCCGGCGCCTGTTTCCGGGGTCGGACGTGTTCCGGTGGGTCTACGGCGACAGCGACGGCCTGCCCGGGCTGGTGGTGGACCGCTACGGCGCCGTGGCGGTGGCCCGCGCCTCGTCCCAGTTCTATTTCGACCGGTCCCAGCTCATCGCGGACTGCCTGATGGCCGGGGAGGGCGTCACCGCCGTGCATTTCGAGCTGGGCGGCGTGGTGCGCCGTTTCGGCGACCTGCCGGAGGCCCTGGAGCTGGAGATGGACGGCGTGCGCGCCGAGCTGCGCCTCGGCGCGTCGCAGAAAACCGGGCTCTTCCTGGACCAGCGCCGCAACTGGCCGCTGGTGCGGGAGCTCGCCCGCGGCGCGCGCGTCTTCGACGGCCACTGCTACCACGGGTTCTGGTCCTGCCATGCCGCCCTCGGCGGCGCGGCGGCCGTCACCGCCGTGGACAGCTCCGCCGCCGCCGTGGAGCAGGCCCAGCGGAACCTCGAACTGAACGGCGTGGCGGACCGCTGCGCCGTGCTGTGCGGCGATGTGGAGAAGACGCTGGCGGGCGGCGACCCCTACGACGTGGTCATCCTGGACCCCCCGGCCTTCGCCAAGACGCGCGCCCAGGCCGCCAAGGCCCTCGGCCGCTACCAGGCCCTGAATGCCGCCGCCGTGGCCCGCATCGCCCCGGAGGGCGGATTCCTCGTGACCTCGTCCTGCTCCCACTTCGTGGACGAGTCCATGTTCCTGGAGACGGTGAAGCGCGCGATTGTCAGCGCCGGGCGCTCCGCGCGCCTGCTGGAACTGCGCGGCGCCTCGCCCGACCACCCCGTGCTGCTGGCCATGCCGGAGACAGCCTACCTCAAGTGCCTCGTGCTCCGCGTGGACTGAGCGTCACCCGCCGGGAAAGACCAGTGCCCGCAGGACGTCGAGCCAGCCCAGGGCGGGCGCCGCGGCGCTCTTCGTGACGGGCATCGTCGCGAAGACCTGGGTGAAGTAGAACGTGTTCCCGGACTGCGCGACCCCCACGCCCGTGTGCGTCCACCCGGCGCGCAGGATGTTCTCCCGGTGCCCGGTGCTGTCCATCCACCCCTGCACAATCTCGCCCACCGGGTCCGCCAGCCCCTCCGACATCGCGATGTTCTCGCCCCACGCGGTCACGGCGATTCCCGCGTCCGCGATTCGGTCGTCCGGATACTTCCCCTCGGGGTTTTTATGGCTGAGATAGTCCCGCGCCAGCATGTCGTCGCTGTGCGCCCGCGCCACCCCGCCCAGGCCGGCCTGATTCGTCAGCAAATACAGCCCGTTCGTCTGGCGGATGTTGTTGAT
>JAPXRP010000161.1:0-10125 GCA_033813475.1 Candidatus Hydrogenedentota bacterium | reverse complement strand
GTAGATGGGCCGCTCCACATAGATGCGCTCCACGGCGCAGCAGGACTGGCCGGCGTTGTAGAACGCGCCGTCCATGGTGTTCTCCACCGAGAAGTCGAAGGGCGCGTCGGCGCAGACATAGGCCGGGTCCTTGCCGCCCAGCTCGAGGCCCGTGCCGATGAAACGGCCCGAGGCGCTCTGGACCACCTCGTGGCCGCCGCGCACGGAGCCCGTGAACGAGACAAAGGCCACATCGGGGTGGCGGATCAGGTGGTCCGTCACCGCGTGGTCCGCCACCACCTCCTGCACCAGGCAGTCGGGCGCGCCCGCGCGGCGGAAGGCCTCCACGAAGGCCTTCCCGCAGAGGGGGGTCTTGCTCGAATGCTTGATGATGACCGAGTTCCCCGCGAGGACCGCGGGCACCACGACGTTCACCGCGATGAGCAGGGGGTAGTTCCACGCCGCGATGTCCAGCACGACGCCCAGGGGCTCGTGGCGGATGTAGCGGACGAAGCACGGCTTCTCGGGCAGGTACTCGTCGGCCAGCGTCTCCTCCGCGATGGCGATCATGTGCCGCGCGCGGTCCAGCGTGCCGTTCACCTCGCCGAGGGACTGGGAGAGCGGCTTGCCCGTCTGCCGCGTGAGGTCCGCCGCCGTCTGCTCCTTCATCGCCTCAAACTCGCGGACAAATCCCTCGCACAGCGCGCGGCGCTCCGCGGGGGACGACCAGCGCCACCCCTCAAACGCGGCCCGCGCCCGCGAGGCCACCCAGTCGGCATCGTCAATGGTGATCATGGGAAGCGTCACGCTCACGGACTCGTCCCAGGGATTGATGACTTTCAGTTCCTTCGCGCTCATGGGGGAAAGGCCTTTCCTGTGTTGCCCCGCCGGATTGCGGGGGGGCGGGGGTGCCCCATTGTGCCACAGGGATGGGCGCGATGCAATCAGCGGGGGCGGCGGAGGGTCAGGATCAGGTCGGGCGAGCGCGCCGGATCGAAGGGCGCGCCGTCATAACCGCCGTGGCACGCCTCGACCGCCAGCCCGGCGGCGCGGGCGGCCCCCTCCAGAAAGGCGCGGGACCAGTGCCGCAGCACGGCCTCCTCCCGGAAGGTCTGCACCGCGCCGCCGCGGACGGCGGTGTACACGATCTCCAGGCGGGTGCGGCCGTTCTCCGGGGTGAACCGCTTGTCGGCGCGCACGGGCACGCCGTCCACCACCGCCTCCGCCGTGCGCGCGCGGGGCTGCGCGGCGGCGGGCAGGGCGTAGTTGAGCACCTGCACGATGAGCCGGCCCTCCGGCGCGAGGACGGCGGCGCTGTTCTGGAAGAAAAGGCGCGCGTCCCCCTCGGCGGGCAGCAGCGACAGGGAATTGCCCAGGCAGAGGATCAGGTCCCACGGCCCCGGCGGGGGCAGGCGCATGTCTCCAACCTGGTAGACGACCTCCGGGTGGGCGCGCCGCGCGCGGGCCACGGCGACCATGCCGGGGCTGAGGTCGGCGGCGCGGACGGATGCGCCGCGCTCCGCAAGCCACAGGGCGTGGAGCCCCGTGCCGCAGGCGGTGTCCAGCACGCGGCGGCCCCCGGCGCGGCCGAGCGCCCCGAGCAGGAAGGGGCCTTCCCGCCCGAGACGCCCGGGATTCGCGCCGAGGGCGTCATACCATTCCGCGCCGTCTGTGAACGCGCCGTCCACGGATCAGGCGAGCATCGCCGCGAGGTCGGCCTCGGGCGTGGAGATCGGGGTGAGCCCGAACTGCTCCACGAGGACGTTGACCACGTTCGGCCCGAGGAAGGCCGGGACCGTCGGCCCGATGCGCATGTTCTTGATGCCCAGGTGCAGCAGGGTGAGCAGGATGCACACGGCCTTCTGCTCGTACCACGACAGCACCATGGACAGGGGCAGGTCGTTCACGCCGCACTCGAAGGCGTTCGCCAGGGCCACGGCGATCTGGATGGCCGAGTAGGCGTCGTTGCACTGGCCCACATCCAGCAGCCGCGGGATGCCGCCGATGTCGCCGAAATCCAGCTTGTTGAACCGGTACTTGCCGCAGGCCAGCGTGAGGATCACGCAGTCGTCGGGCACCGAGGTCGCCAGCTGGGTGTAGTAGTCGCGGCCCGGCTTCGCGCCGTCGCAGCCGCCGATGAGGAAGAAGTGGCGCAGCTTGCCCCCCTTCACCGCCTCAATGACCTTGTCCGCCACGCCCAGCACGGCGTTGCGGGCGAAGCCCGTCATGGCATACGCCGGCTCGGCGTCTTCGGCGAAGCCCGGGGCGGCCAGGGCGGCCTCGATGACCGGCGTGAAGTCGCGGTCGGCGATGTGGGTGACGCCCGGCCACTGGACCAGCCCGCAGGTGAAGATGCGGCCGAAGTAGCTCTGGCGCGGCTTCTGAATGCAATTGGTGGTCATGAGGACCGCGCCGGGGAAGGCGTCGAACTCGGCCGCCTGGTCCTGCCACGCGCCGCCGTAGTTGCCCGCCAGGTGCGGATACTTCTTCAGTCCGGGGTAGGCCAGGCAGGGCAGCATCTCGCCGTGGGTGTACACGTTGATGCCCCTGCCCGCCGTCTGCTCCAGCAGCGCCTCAAGGTCGCGCAGGTCGTGGCCCGACACGGCGATGCACTTGCCCTTCACGGGGGTCACGCGGATTTTTGTGGGCTCCGGGTGGCCGTAGCGGCCCGTGTTCGCCCCGTCCAGCATGCCCATCACCTGGAGGTTCACCTCGCCCACGCGCATGGCCCAGCCCACCAGCGCGCCGATGTCCGACGGCTGGTCCGCCAGGAAGCTCAGCGTCTCGTGGATGAACCCGTACACGGAGCTCTCCTCGACACCCAGAACCCTCGCATGCTCCGCGTAGGCGGCCATGCCCTTGAGGCCGTACATGATGAGCTCCTGCAGGCCGCCGGCATCGCTGCCGTACCGCTGGAGCCGCCCCTCGACGCCCACCTTCTCGCCCAGGCGCACCAGCTCGGCGCGGCCGCCCGCGATCTCCATCACCGCCGGCCCCGACAGGGCCTCCGGCGCCGCGCACACGCCCTCGTAGAGGGCCTTGGCCCGGGCGCGCATTTCCGCGCCGCGCAGCACGAGGCGGCACAGGTCGTCCGGGTCGAAGTTTACGTTGGTCACCGTGGTGAAGAGCGCCTCCATCACGAAGACGTCAAGGTCATGGTCCACCGCGCCCAGCACCCGCGCGCGGTGCGCGTACTGGGAAATCCCCTTCGCGGTCTCGTTCAGCAGGTCCTGGAGCGCCGCCGTCTCGGGGTCCTTGCCGCACACGCCGTAGGACGTGCACCCCGTGCCCCTGGAAGTCTGCTCGCACTGGTAACAAAACATGCTCATTTCACTTTCTCCCGCCGTTGCCGGCCGTTGTCAGTTCCGGACCGCCGCACCATGCGGCCGCCGGTGGTCAAAACTCCCGACGTGATAGTAGGTCCCCGGACACGCCGATCACAACCTCCTCCACGGGGACCGCGCTGCCCGCCTGCGCCCGCGCCTCCAGCACCAGCCGCAGAAGGCCCCCGCAGCAGGGCACCTCCATGCGGGCCACCGTCACGCGCGTGGGCCGCGCGTGGGTAAACAGGTCCCGCAGCTTTTCGACATACCCCGAAAGCTCGTCCAGCTTGGGGCAGGCAATGGCCAGCGCCTTGCCGGGAAGCAGGTCGGTGTGGAACGCCCCGCAGGCGAAGGCGGCGCAGTCCGCCGCGATGAGGAGGTCCGCCTCCTGGTACTGAGGCGCGAAGGGGCTGATGAGGTGAAGCTGCACCGGCCAGTGCCGCAGCGCCGACGCGGGCGCGGCCCCGGCATGCGCCGCCGGGGCCGGTGGGCCGAAGGTCCGGCTCATGCTGCCCGGACAGCCGCCGTGCCCCCCCGAGGGGCATCCGGACGCCGCGGAAACGGCAGCGGACGCTCCGGCGCCCGCCGCAGCCGCAGCCGCGGCGAGCACCGCTGCCTCGTCAAACGCGTCCGCTTCCCGTTGTTCTATGGTCAGGGCGCCCGTCGGGCAGTCCCCGATGCAGGCGCCCAGCCCGTCGCAAAAACTCTCCCGCACCAGCTTCGCCTTGCCGTTCACCAGAACAAGCGCCCCCTCGGCGCAGCCCGTGATGCAGTTGCCGCAGCCGTTGCACTTCGCCTCGTCTATCCGGATGATGTTGCGCATCGCCATGTCCAGTCTCCTGCCGTTCGGCGCATCGCGCCGTGCATGACCAGAGTATGCCCCCTTTCCCGGGGGAAAGCCTTGACTTGGGTCAAGTGTTCGAAAAAAAGTGGACGGGATGGACGGAATGGACGATATGGACAAAAGAGCGATCTGGCGCGGGACCTTGTCCATCCCGTCCACTCCGTCCACTCCGTCCATCCCGTCCACTCCGTCCACTCCGTCCACTTCGTCCACTCTCTTGCCGCATCCGCGCCGCGTGCGGTACCATAAGGACAGGGGCCGCGCGAGGCGACCCGAAACTCCGGCCCAAGGGGAACCATCCGTGCCCGCAGACTATGACCCGCTCAAGGCGGAGCGCATGCTGGAAGAGCAGGCGCGCAGGGAAAGCCTCAGTTTTCAGTCGCTCATCGAGGAAATGGGCGATCTGCCCGCCGTGCAGGCCCCCCAGACCGGTGAGGGGAACCTGACCGAACCCGCGGACCGGAACCTCGCCACGGGGTCGCTCGCGGACGCGGGGTTTGTCGGGTTTGGCGGCGGCACTGTGGCCGGGGATGCGGATGAGCCAACGGCCCGGCGGCGCAGGAAGAATGAGGACGATTTCCGGGTGCTCACGGGCAGCAGCCCCAAGCGCACCCCGATCTGGCTGCAAACCCTGCTCATGGGGGGCATCGCGGTCCTGCTGCTCCTGCCGGTGTCCGGCAGGGCCTCCGGGTATGTCTACTACCAGCCCTGGTATTCCTACGGGGTGATCTTCCTGGCCGCCGTGACCATTCTTTGGTCCCTCTACGGCATGTACCGCGAGGACGAGAACCGCGACCGGGGCCTGTGCGCCATAGGTCTCGTGATGGGGATTGCCGCGGGGATTGTGGCGTACCTGGTGAGCGCGCCCACCCCCCTGCCGAGATAACCGCCCGCAGGCGGAACAAGGAGCACCGCATGGACATCAGCGCAGCAGACGTCATCGTCTTCTTCACGACCTACAAATGGTGGTTCTTCGCCCTCCTCCCCTTCGCCATCGTCATCGTCGTCCTCAAAATGCGCGGGTAGGCCCGGTCAGGGCGCCGGCGTGTGCCGCAGGAGGAACTCCCGCAGCGGCCCGGTGTACGCCGCTCCGGAGGAGAACTTGCCCCCGCTGTGGCTGCCCGTGATCCGCGCGAAGGCCTTCGGCTCTTTCGCCGCCGCAAACAGCCGCTCCCCGTGCGCGAAAGGGATGGTGTCGTCGTCCGCGCTGTGCAGCACCAGCAGGGGCGCGCGGAAGAGTTGCACTTTGTCAATGCTCCGGAACGAGATGCGCGTCAGCAACGGATAGGGAAGCCCCGGCAGGGTGTCGCGCACCGCCTCGGGCACGGAGGTGAAGGTGCATTCCAGCACCACCGCCGCCGGTTGGACCTCGGCGGCCAGGTCGGAGGTCACCCCGCCGCCCAGGGACGCCCCCGCCAGCACCACCCGCTCCGGCGGCACGCCAAGAGTCTCGGTGAGATGCCGCCACACCGCCCGGATGTCGGCATAGCACCGCTGCTCCGAAGGTTTCCCCGTGCTGAGGCCGTAGCCGCCGTAGTCGTAAAGCAGCACCGAGAACCCCATGTCCCGGAAGAGTTGCGCGTCGTCCAGATAGTGGGAGATGTTCTTGCCGCTGCCGTGGGAGAAGATCACCGCGCCCCGCGCGTTCTCCAGGGGCATCCACCAACCATGCGTGACGCCCCCCGGCCCCTCCAGCCGGAACTCCTCAAACGCCCAGCCCAAGTCCGCCGGGGTCTGGAGGATTTCCGCCGTGCGCCCGTTGAACAGGATCGTCTCCTGAAAAAACCACACGCCCCCGCAGAACAACAGCACAAGTGCCGCCGCCGCAACCGCCCCCCATTTCGCCGCGCGCCGAATCCACACGGAAAGCCCGCTCCTTTCGATGGCCGCCGGCCCGTCCGGCGGGGGGGACATCAGACCACGCCGCGCCGGCAAGGATCAAGCCGCACTTGCGCCCGAACCCCGCGCGCGGACATACTGGAGCCAACCCAACCAAAGGAGCCTTCCCATGACATCGCGGCGTTTCCCCGGCAACAAGGTCGTGTTTGCGGTTCTCTTCCTCGCGGCGCTGGGCGTTCTGGCGGCCTGCGCAACCGCCGTCTCGGCGGCTGAACCGGCCCAGTGCGACGTCAAGCCCCAGGCGGTGCTGCGGCATGTGGTGCTGTTCGGCTTCAAGCCCGAGGCGACGCCGGAGGACATCAAAAAGGTGGAGGACGCCTTCGCCGCCCTTCCCTCCAAGATCAACGGCATCATCGGCTACGAGTGGGGCACCAACGTCAGCCCCGAGAAGCTTGACCAGGGCCACACCCACTGCTTCTTCCTCACGTTCGCCAACGAGGCGGACCGCGACGCCTATCTGGTCCACCCCGAACACAAGGCCTTCGGGGCCGTTCTCCGGCCGCATCTGGAGAAGGTGACGGTGGTGGACTACTTCGTCAAGCCCTGACCCGCGCATCCACCAAGACAGGGCCGCCGGGACGGCGGCGGTGCGGGTCGGCGTCTGTCGGCCCTTCTTCGTACCGCAGGCGTCCCGCCTGCCCTGTCTTCTTCCCGGCGCGCAAATTTCGGATGCCCTTTCAGGGCAAGAAGTGTTTTGGGACGCGCAACCCAGGGCAGGCCTGGCCCTTCGGGCGGCGGCCTGGCCTGGGCTATATGCGGATGTCCCGTTGGGACGAGAAAGACAGAATCACATAACCAAGGGACGTTCTTGCCACTCGCAGGCGTTTCTCGAGGGGCATTTTAGTGCGATTGCCCTGGGGCAAGTGGCGGCGCGCGGGGCAACCCGGGTAAAATACCCCCATGGGCGCGGACGTGAAGAAGACCAATGGCCTCATGGTGCTTGGGCCGACGGCCTCCGGCAAGACGGCGCTGGGGGTGCAGATTGCCCGGGCACTCAACGGGGAAATCCTGTCCGTGGACTCGCGGCAGGTCTACCGGGGGCTCGACATCGGCTCGGGCAAGGACCTCTCGGAGTACACCACCGGCGGCAAGACCGTGCCGTACCACCTCATTGACATTGCCGGACTCGAGCAGGAGTTCAGCGTCTACGACTTTCAGAAGGCCTTTTTCGCCGCCCTGGCCGATGTGACGGCGCGGGGCGCGGTGCCCGTGGCCGTGGGGGGCACGGGGCTGTATCTGGACGCCGTGCTCGGGGGGTACTCTTTTGCGGACGCGCCGGAGAACCCGGAGCTGCGCGCCGAACTGGCGGAGCTGGACGAGGACGCGCTCCGCGCGCGGCTGCTGGCCCTGCGCCCCGACCCGCACAATACGACGGACCTGGAGGACCGGGACCGTCTGGTGCGCGCCATCGAGGTGGCCGAGGCGGGCGCGGCCGGTTTGGAGAAGGGGGACGCGCCGGAGGCGCCGGTGTTTAACCCGCTTGTCCTGGGCGTGTCCATGGACCGGGAGGTCCTGCGGCGGCGCATCGCGCGGCGGCTCCACGAGCGCATGCACGCGGGGCTCATCGAGGAGGTGGAGGAGCTGCACGCGGCGGGGCATTCCTGGGAGCGGCTGGAGCGCCTCGGGCTGGAGTACCGCTGCGTCTCCCTGTTCATCCAGGGGCGCATCCTCAACAAGAACGACCTCTTCCAGAAACTCAACAGCGCGATCTGCCAGTTTGCCCGCCGCCAGGAGACCTGGTTCCGGCGCATGGAGCGGCGGGGCACGGTCATCCACTGGCTGGAGCAGCCCGACTTCCTGTCGGCCATGCGCGTCCTCGCGCAGCACGCGTGAGCCGCGCCCGCGCGGCCTATCTGCGCCGCCGGGGCCTGCGCGGCCCGTGGACGCTGGAGGGCGAGCTTCTCCCCGCCGCCCGTACCGCCGTTGTCCTGCCCGCCCTCGGCGAGGGGGCCTTCCTGCCCGAAACCCTGGCCAGCCTGCTCCCCGGCGAAACGCCCGCGCAGGTGGTCGTGGTGGTGAACAACCGCCCGCCCGGCCACGCCGACCCCGCGCAGGCCGCCGACAACCGGGAAACGCTGGAGGCGCTGCGCGCGGGGCGGCTGGCCTGCCCCGGCGCGGCCCTCGCATGGGTGGACGCCGCGTCGCCGGGCCGCGAGATCCCACCGGGCGAGGGCGTGGGCACGGCGCGGAAGATCGGCCTCGACCTCGCGCTGGGCCTCCTGGACGCCGCGGACGGCGCCGTGCTGGCCAGTCTCGACGGCGACTCCCCCGCCGCGCCGGGATACCTTGACGCGCTGGCCGCGTTCGGGGAGGCCCCCGGCGTATGGGCGGGGTGGTGCGCCTTTGAGCATCCCCTGGACGCGCCGGCCATGGCGGCCTATGAGCTGCACATCCGGTGTTACGCGCGGGGCCTGCGGTGGGCCGGGTCGCCCTACGCCTTCCCCGCCATCGGCTCCACCATGGCCTGCACCGCCGCCGCCTACGCCGCCGCGGGCGGCATGAACCGCCGCGAGGCGGGCGAGGACTTCTACTTCCTCCAGCAGCTCGCCAAGACGGGCACCGTCCGGCGCGTGCCGGGGGCGAAGGTCTTCCCCTCCGCCCGCGCGTCCGCCCGCGTCCCGTTTGGCACGGGGGCCAAGCTCTCCCAGTGGCGCGGCGACCCGGACCTCATCCGCACCTACGACCCGCGGGTCTACACGGTCCTGCGCGAATGGCTGGGCGCCGCCCGCGCCGCCGCGGATGCCGCCGCGCCCGCCGGGGAATGGATGCGCGCCGCAGGCGCGGCCCATCCCGCGCTGGCCGCGTTCCTGGAGGAGGCCCGGTTCCCCGCCGCCTGGGAACGCCTCCGCGTCGAGGCGCCCACGCCCCGCCACCGGCTGCGCGCCTTCCACGAGTGGTTCGACGGCCTGCGCACCCTGCGCGCCGTCCACCGCCTGCGCGATGCGGGCCTGCCGAGCCTCCCCGTGCCGCAGGCCGCCGCGCGCCTCGCGGAACAGCTGGGCCTCTTCACCGCGCCGGAAGAGGGGGACGCCGCAACGCTGCTGCTGCACTACCGCGAAACCGACTGCGAAGCCCCTCCCTCCTGCGGCCTCGCGGCCCTCTGAGACCCCCGCTCGCCGGAGACGGACACCGGGGGGACACGGACTTCCAGCCCGTGCTATCGCAGTGGCAGTGATCGGTCCACCTTCCATCCTCTAATCCTGGGAACGCGGTATTTCTCGACGCCGGGGGCGCAGTCCAAGGCCCAGTATTCGCCCTCGCCGCGGAGGGGCGCTTCGGTGATGGTTTGGCCGCCGGCGTCGAGCGCGGCGGCGGTGGGCGGCTGGATGTCTTCCTGGGCCCTGAAGAGGAGGGTGCAGGGGGCCGCACCGGGGAAGGGGGTGACGGTCCAGTGGTTTACCGCCTTTTCGACCGTGAGGGCGCCGTTGGTGTTCAGCTCGCCGAAGGCGACGATGCGGCGTTCGGGGTTGGTGCGGGCGACCCAGGGGTCGGCGGCCTCCTCCACGGGGGTCCAGTCGAAACCCGTTTCGGTGACCGTGACCGTGCCGAGGCGCGCGCGCTGCTCGGCGTCGCAGACACCGGCCATGACGGCGCGCGCGCCCCCCTTCACATACATGCCGACGCGCATCTCGTAGCGGGTGCCGGGGGCGGCGTCCGCCGGAATCCGCGCGGCGCACTCCGTGGCCATGGGGCCGGTCCATTGGGTGGTGGGCACGGGGAAGGCGTGGTCGGCCTGGAAGGCGATCTTGCCGTCGGCGCCGACGAAGTGGACGAAGGGCTGCCAGTCCGTGAGGGCCGGCGCGGTGCCGGACCATTCGAGGGCGGCCATCACGGCGCGGCCCCCCCCGGGCGTCACGGAGACCGCGCGCGCGCGGAAGGGGGCGGTGTCGCCCTGCGGGGAGCGGGCGTTGCAGTAAAGGCGCGCGCCCTTGTCCGACACGCTCCATTCAACAATAAGTCCGTCCACGCGGGTGATGCCCGCGCGGACCCCGCTTCCGCCGTCGCCGAGGGCGAGGAAGCCGTACTGCGGCAGGACATGGGTTCCGCAGCCCGTGGTGACGGTCCAGTCCGTGGCGCCGC
>JAPXRP010000160.1:0-10147 GCA_033813475.1 Candidatus Hydrogenedentota bacterium | reverse complement strand
CCACATAGCAGCCGGGGCTGCCGACACCATTGAAGCGGCCTTTCTCCACTGACATTCCCGCCCCCGGGCGGTCAGGGGCTCGCCATGACGGGGGGGGCGCGTCATCGCGAGGGAGTGCCAGCGACCGAAGCGACCTCGTTCCCGGAATGCCCGGCTGCGGACACCGCGCGCTCCAAGAGGAGGCAAAAACGCGGCGGGATCCTTTCCGGGGCCGCCGGGGATACACTGTGTGTTGACGCTGGAACCGGGGATGCCCCCCCGCCTTCCAGCGATGCATCGAGGAAAAGCATGAGGTGATCCAGCGGGGCGCGCCGGAAAACGCGGCCGCCGTGTAGCAGCTACTTCAGCCCCGCATTTTTCGCGGCGCGCATGAACAGGCGCTGCATCTCGACGAGCCCGCTGGTGAGGCGGGGCGGGCCGTCATAGTCCTCGCCCAGGCGCAGCAGCGTGTCCACGTCCTCCCAGTTGTAGGGCATGCCGCGCAGGCGCTCGCGGCGCAGCCGCTCCAGCTCCCGGCCCGTCTCCTCCCACCGGCGCACCAGTTCCCGCTGCTCCTCCAGGGTGGGCCGGTTCATGGCGCGCCCTCCAGCAGCCGCCGCGCCTCCCGTGCGTCCTCAAGCCGCGTGTTCATAGGTTTTTCATCCTGTTCCGACAACGCTCCTTCCCTACGATACGCCTTCCGAACCGTCGCGGCAACACGGGCGGAACAATCCGGATCGCGGGCACGCCGCGAAGAAAGAGGGCGCAGCAAGCGGCGCCCCTACCCGCCTATGCCTTGGGCATCCGCGAAAAACCCGGTCACTCAGGCGTAGGGGCGCTGCTTGCCGCGCCCGGGGGCGGACGCGAAGGCCCTGCCCTATCTGGCGACGCGGGGCGCAGGATCACGCGCCTCCCGTCCCGCGCGGACGAACATTCCCTCACCTGTCGGTGAGGACGTTTCCCGAGATGTTCTTGTTGCTGCCGCCGTTGTCCTCGATCTGGACACCGTTGCGGGCGAGGGTGTTGTTGGCGAAGACGAAGTTCTTCCCCCCCAGGACCGCGCCGCGGCCGTTGTCGGCGATGCGGCAGCCGGTGACCGCGTAGTCGCGCACGTTGCCCTCGACGAGGAGGCCGGTCCCCTTGTTGTGGCGGATGGTGAGCCCGGACAGGGTGAAGGAGCCGCCGCGCACGACCATGCCGTGATGGGCCCCCGGTTTCCCGTAGGCGCCGCCGTTGAAGATGGTGCCCCCGGCCACGGCGAGGATTGCGCCCCTCCCCTCCACGAGGATCTGCTCCTCGTCGCAGGAGGCCGCCCAGCACCCCGCAATGCTGGTGTAGGCGTTGTCCGTCTGGTGGATGCCGTGGGTGCAGCTGTCTATTGTCGCGTGGGTGATGAATATCTCCCGGTTGGACGGCGCGCCCGGGCCGCCGCCGATCTTCACCGCCGTGCCCAGGCCGATGATGTCCGTTGTCAGGATGTGCACCCCGCCGTTGTTCCCCGTGATGGCCACGCCCACGCTGGGGTGCTCGTCCCGCGTGAACCCGATGATCCGCCCGCCGAGGAGGCGCACCTCGCTGCCCCGGGCGACCTCCAGCCCCGTGCCGGTGACGCCCCACATGACGCACTGGATCAGGGCCGTCGTGTCGGCCACCCCGCGCGTGAGGATGCCGCTGCCCATGCGGATGTCCCCGCCTGTCAGCAGCAGGTGGGAGAAGAGCGACCGCTCCGCGCCGCCGAGGCACGCGATGGCCGCGGTCCCGGGCGCCTTGCTCTGCCCGGCGGCGGCGATGCACAGGTCGCGCACGGACGACTCGCGGCAGGAACTCCCCTCCGCCCATGCCAGACAGTGCTCCGGCCCCGCATGCAGCAGCACCGAGCTGAACCCGTCGCCCGTGAGGTCCATGCGGTCCGAAGAGGCGACGGTGACGGTCCGGGTGAGCCGGTAGGAACCGGAGGGGAAATGCACCCGCCCCCCCCTGGCCTTCACAGCGGCGTCCACCGCCGCCTGGGCCGCGTCCGTGTCGTCGGCGACGCCGTCCCCCCGCGCGCGGAAATCGCGCACGGAGAACACCGGCGCGGCGGCGGGCGGAGCCTCCGCGCCGAAGGCGGACGCACCCGCCAGTCCGGCCGCGCCTGCGGCCAGTCCCAAAAAAGCCCGCCGCGCCGCCGGGTCGTCCGCAGAAGCCGAAAACGGGTTCATAAGCCTTCTCCTTTGGTTGTCCGACGCCATTTGACGGCATGGCGGAGGGGGATTGCAAGGCTGGAGAGTCCCCCGGTCAGGCTTGCCCCCTGATCGCCGGAGAAGAGATCGTGTGTGTTCACGGCATTCCGGGAACGAGGTCGCTTCGGTCGCTGCGCTCCCTCGCGATGACGGAGATTACCGCAGTCATCGCGAGGCGGCCGCCCTGGGCCGCCGTGGCGATCTCTTGCCAGGATGCCTTCGGCTTGTCTCACTCCACGCGGTACCGTTTTCCGCCGTGTCGGGGCTGTCGCCGGTTTGAACCGGCTCTGGGGTGCGCATATACTTGCGCCGGGTTCCAACCGTTGGAGGGAGTTGCGATGCGAAGGGTTGCGGTGCTGGTTCATCTGATGCTGGCCCTGGCGGGGCTGACGGCGGCGGTGGGGATGGCCGGGATCTTCATGGAGTTTGGGCGCGGGTCCTACTGGGAGGGCACGCTGCACGCGCGGGTCTACGGCTACCACATTCCCGCGGTCAACCTGATCGGCGCGCTGGTGGTCGGGGGCGCGGTCTTTCTCCTGTCCGGCGGGCGTCTGCTGCAACTGCTCTGGCCCGAAGCGCCTGTCGTCCGGCGGTGGCCCGGACTGCGCTCGTCGGCGAACACGGTGGCGCTGATCATCCTGCTGGTCCTCGTGCTGGAGGCGCCGGACATCAACCCCCTCGCGGACGCGGTGCGGGCGGGACTGCGCCGGGTGGCCCCCGGGCTTGTGGCGGAGTCCGCGGCGGAGAAGCCGCAACTTCCCTCGGACAGCGAGATCGGCCTGCCCGCCCTGCCAGTGGTCAAGGAGGAGGACCCACTCAAGACGGTGAGCATCACACCGTTGGACGGCGCGCCCGTAACGCTGGGCGACCTGCGCGGCAAGGCGGTGTTCCTGAACGTGTGGGCGACGTGGTGCGGCCCCTGTCGCGCGGAGATGCCCAACATCGAGGCGCTGTACCAGTCCGTGAAAAACGAACCGAACGTGGCCGTGGTCCTCGCCTCCATCGAGCCCGCCGAAAAGGTGAGGGACTTCCTCACGACGAACCCGCATGAGGCGCCCATCTACATTATCGAAGGGGACGACGTCCGGAAACTGGGCGTCAACGCCTTCCCCACCACCCTCATCCTCTCCCCCGGCGGGGAGGTGCTTTTCCGGAAGTCCGGCTATGCGGCCTGGGACGGCGGCGCGACCCGCGCCTTCCTCCTCGCGGCGGCCAACGGCCTGCCCTTCACCCCGCCCAAGCCGGCGCCGAAAGTGGTCGAGAGCGGAGACGGCCGGGTCTTCGAGGAAACCATCGTGTCGGCGGACAAGGGGGTGATGGACCTCGCGCGCGGAGGGGATGAAACGGTTTACTACGCCGACTTCTTCGGGGGCACTGTCGGCAAACTCAACACGGAGGACGGGACCCTGTCCCCCGTGCTCAGCGGCCTCGCCAACACGCACGCCGTCGAAGTTGCGGGCGACCGCCTGTACTTCCTGGAGTCCGGCACCGAAGCGGCCAAGTTCAAGGACGGGCGGCTGGGTCGGATCACCCTGTCCACAGGCGTCCGGGAAACCCTTCTGGAGGGGCTCGAATACCCTGTCTCCCTGGTTGTGGATGCGGCGGAAAACGCGTTCATCCTGGAGGCCGCAGGATCAAGCACCGTTTTCGGCGGCAAGAACCGCCTAAGCGTGCTCAAGCAGGGACAGACCGCGCCTGAGACCCTGCTGGACGGCCTGCCCGCCCCGACCTCCTTCCTCCTGGACGACGAGGGCGGCATCTTCGTGGGGACTATGGGACAGACCTCCCCGGGTGACACCGGAACCGTGATGCGGTTCCAGGAGGGCACGAAAGAGGGTGAAGTCATCGCGAAGAACCTGCCCGCGGTGAAGGACATGGCCTTCGACATAGAGGGCAACATCCTGCTGGCTGGAGGCAGTGCCGAAAAGGAGCGCCCCGGTCTTCTGCTGTTGTCGAAGAGTTCCCGCAAGCCCGTTGTCCTTCGCGGCGGCTTTGGGGTGAACTGCCTCTGCCCAGATCCGGACGGCGGCATCCTCTATTCCACCGGCATGGGCCAGAACTCCATCCGGCTGCTCCGACCGAAGCCCTGAGGAAGCACCGGAGACGAACGCGGGGACCGTTGGTTTCGCGGGAACGAGATTGCCTCACTTCGTTCGCAATGACGTGTCTCTCCGCGTCATTGCGAACGAAGTGAGGCAATCGCTTGCCGACAGGGCGGCGGCGGGCACGGGATGGCCGCGCTGCGCGCGCCATGACGCGCCTCCCACGTCATCGCGAGCGCAGCGACGCGATCTCGTTCCCGCCAATGCTTCGGTCTCCGGCGGTCAGGATGCCTCCGCCGGCATTGCACTTCGCCGCCCGGAACCGTCATCATGTGCGGCACAGGATCCAAGGAGGCGACATGCGCGCACGGTTTCTCCCACTCGTTTTGCTGGCAGTTGCGAACACCGCGCTCGCCGGACTTCCGGTGCGCTTTGAGCATGCAGGAGACATCCTCCGGGTGCTGGTGGACGGCAAGGAAGTCGCGGTCTACCACACGGGCGACCGGGACATCCCCCGCCCCCATTTCCGTGACGTGTTCACCCTGCACGGCGAGCGCATCACCCGCCCCTGTCCGCCGGACCCGGCGGCCTACAAGGGCAATGACGACCACGCGACCTTTCACCCGGGGGTCTGGCTGGCTTTCGGCGACCTCGGCGGGGAGGATTTCTGGCGCAACAGGGCCCCCGTCCGCCATGTGCGGTTCGAGGGGGAGCTTGTCGAGGGGGACGGCTTCGGCAGCTTCGCAGTGGTGAACCGCTACGAGCGCGCGGGCGGCGGGACGCCGGTGTGCACCGAGACCTGCACCTGGTCCGTCCGGGGGATGCAGGACCAGGGCTGGCTGCTTTCCTGTGACAGCGTGTTCCGGTCCGACGACGCGGATTTCGCCTTCGGCGACCAGGAGGAGATGGGGCTGGGCATCCGCTTCGACTCCCTCCTGGCGAAAAAGTTTGGCCCCGGCCGCCTGTCAAACAGCGAAGGCGGGGCGGACGAAAAGGGGACCTGGGGAAGACAGGCCGCCTGGTGCCGCGCCCTGGCGGTGCTTGGGGAGCGCACGGTGGGTGCGGCGGTGATCCCGGCGACGGGCAATTTCCGGCCGTCGTGGTTTCACTCGCGGGACTACGGCCTCATCGTGGCGAACCCCTTTGGCCGAAAGGCCATGACCGCCCCCGACGACGACGGCATCCCCTCGGATAAAACCGTCGTCAAAAAGGGGGAGGACTTCCGCCTGGGATTCGGGGTGTTCGTTTTCAGCGTGCCCAAGGACAGCCCCCTGGAGATGGAGCGCGCGGTGAACATCTGTCAGACACACGCCAAGTAGGCTGACAAGGGAGACGCATCATGGAAGCATTGGACAGAAGGGCGTTTCTTTTCCGGACGGGCGCGGCGCTGGCGGGACTGGGCTGGGCCGCGGCGGCGCGGGCGGCGGACCGAAGGAAGCCCAACATCGTCTTCATTCTCGCGGACGACTTGGGCCGCCATCAGGTGGGCTGCTACGGCAACCCGTTCTATGAGACGCCTAACCTGGACGCGCTGGCCGCGCAGGGGATGAAGTTCTCGGACGCCTACGCGGCGTGCCCCGTGTGCTCGCCCACGCGCGCGAGCATCATGACGGGCAAGTACCCGGCGCGCCTGCACCTCACGGACTACATCCCCGGGAACCCCTACCCTTTCGCGAAACTCAAGACGCCCGACTGGCAAAAGGGGCTGCCCCTGGGGGAGGTCACGCTCGCGGAGATGCTCTCGGAGGCGGGGTATTCGTGCGGCCATTTCGGCAAGTGGCACCTCGACGACCGCAACGACGCCGTCTACCGCCCCGGCGACCCTGGAACGCCGGAGACGCAGGGGTTCTCGGATGTGCTGGTGACGGCGAAGCCGGACGCCAAGGAGACCGCCGCCGCGGGCGCGGACCCGGACTATGACGCGCACCACGGGCGCGAAATCACGGACCGGGCGCTGGCTTTCATGGAGGCGCACCAGGACCGCCCGTTCTTCTGCTACATGGGCCACAACCTCGTCCACCAGCCGGAGATGGAGGGGGCGGCGCAGATCGTGAAATACACGCGCGAGCGGGACATGTCTAACGAGCGGGGCAACAACCCCGTGCTCGCCGCCATGGTGGAGACCCTGGACGACCAGGTCGGGCGCGTGCTGAAGGCGCTGGATGACCTGGGCCTGGCGCAGAACACCCTCGTCGTCTTCTTCTCCGACAACGGGGACTACTACGGCCGCGAGGGCCTCAAGCCTTTCTACGGCGCGAAGGGCGACCTCTACGAGGGCGGCGTCCGGATGCCCCTCATCGTCCGCTGGCCCGGCGTGGTCGCCCCCGGCACTGAATCCGCCGCGCTCACCAGCAGCGTGGACTTCTTCCCCACCTTCGCCGAGATCGCCGGGGCGCCCGTGCGGGACGAAACGGTGGACGGCGTGAGCGTGCTGTCCGCCCTGCGCGGGGAAACGCCGCCGGACCGCGGACCCATCTTCTGGCATTACCCGCACTACCATTCCCTGGGCATCGGTCCGTCGGGGGCGGTGCGTGAGGGGAAGCACAAGCTCATCGAGTGGTTTGAGAAGAGCATTGAGGGTTTTGAAACGCCCGGGGCGCTGGAACTGTACGACCTGGAGGCGGACCCCGGTGAGCGGAACAGCCTCGCGGCGGCCCTTCCGGAGAAAACGGCCGAACTCCACGCGAAACTCGCCGCCTGGCGGAAACGCGTCGGCGCGCAGGAGATGGGCCGCAACCCCGATTATGACCCGGAACGGGCCGACCGGCCCAATTGACCGCGCGCGGAGAAACAGCATGGTGGAAACATCGAGAAACGGCGGCCTGGCGAAATGGACGGTGCTGGCGGCGGGGTTCCTGGGGTGGCTCTTCGCGGGCACCCAGCTGGGGCTGATGCCCTTCGCGGCCCTGACCATCTCCAAGGATCTCATGGGGGCGGATTTCACCCCCGCCGGGGCCGGGGCCTGGTTCGCGGCCTACTCCGCCATCACCATGCTCGGCGCGGCGACGGGCGGCATCGTCTTCGGCAACTTCGGCGACCGCCACGGCCGCGCGCGCGGGCTGGCCCTCAGCATGCTCTGCTACACCGTTTTCGGGCTGGCCGGCTATCTCGCGCGCACGCAGGAACAGCTGCTGCTCCTGCGCTTCCTCACGGGGCTGGGTGTCGGCGGCACCTGGCCGAACGGCGTTTCGCTGCTGGCGGAGTTCTGGTCGGACGTGTCGCGGCCGGCCATCGCCGGGCTCATGGGCGCCGGGGCCAACCTGGGCATCCTGCTGCTCTCCCTGGTCGGCAAATGGTATGAGGTGACGCCGGACACCTGGCGCCCCCTCATGCTGATCACCGGCAGCCCCGTGGTGCTGGCGGTCCTCGCCGTGCTTTTCCTTCCGGAGTCGCCGAAATGGCTGCAAAGCCGGGGGGCCGCGGCGGGGGCGTCCATCCCGCTGTTGGATTTGCTGCGGCCGCCGCTGCTTCGGACCACGTTGCTGGGCATCGCCCTGGGCGGCATCCCCCTGCTGGGGGCGTGGGCGTCGAGCAAATGGATGCTGCCCTGGGCCGACCAGGTGGCCGGGCCGGAGAATCCGGGGTACAAGGCCCTGGCGCTGGCCTGGTGGTCGGCGGGGGCCACGGTGGGCGGCCTGACGGGCGGCTATGTCGGCCAGCTGCTGGGACGCCGCCTCTCCTACGCGTCCATCAGCGTGGGCGCGTGCGTCATGAACATCCTGATCTATTCGTTCCTGAAACCGCTGGAACCCCTGTTTTTGCCGGCGGTGCTGGTGCAGGGCGTCATCAGCACGATGTTCTTCGGGTGGCTGCCCCTGTATCTGCCGGAAATCTTTCCGACGCGCGTGCGCGCCACGGGCACGGGCATCTCCTACAACTCGGGCCGGTTTCTCACGGCGGCGGGGGTGATGGCCGCGGGCGGCCTCATCCAGCTGGTGAACGGTGACTACGCGAAGGTGGGGTCCGTGACGGGGCTGGTCTACGCCCTCGGCGTGGCGGTCATCTTCTTCGCGCCGGAGACGAAGGGCAAAGAGCTCGGGGGCTGACGCGGCCTACTCCGCCGCGTCCTTGCGCCTGCGCGTGCGCGGCGCGCGCTCCTTGTCCTTCCGCCGGACGGGCTGTGCCTTCCCTTTTGCCCCGGAGGCGTCCGTGGGGTCGCCCTCCTCCGGCAGCACGGGTGCGGGCAGCTTTTCCAGCAGGGCGTCGAACCTCGCGCGCGCGGCGAGCGCCTCGGGTTCCTGGGAGTCCGTCACGTCCTTGTATCCTGTCCCGTCACGCTGGTCCCCGCAGTCATAGAGCCGGCCGTAGTGCAGGGGTGAGTTGTCCTCCAGGAGCCAGCGCTTGTCGCGCAGGATGCGACGGTCGCCAATGAAGCTGAAAATCCAGTCCCGCGTGGCGTCGCTTTCCCCGCGCAGGAAGGGGGCCAGTGAATGCCCGTCCACGGGGCGGTCCTGGGGGAGCGGTGCCCCGGCGTAGTCGAGCAGTGTGGGAAACACATCGGACAGGTCGGTGAGTTCACCTGTCAGTCCGCGCCGCTGCACGTGTCCCGGCCCGCGGACGATCATGGGCACCCGCGCGCCGAGTTCGGTGGGCTGCCCCTTGCCCGCGCCGCCGGTGCCGTTGTCGCCCGTGAAGATCACGATGGTGTCGTCGCGCAGGCCCAGCTCGTCCAGGGCGTCGTCCAGCCGGCCGACCAGGGTGTCCATGTAGGCGACGCAGGAGGGGAAGTTGTCCGCGGAGTGGGTGTTCTTGGCATCCGGGGAGGGCTTGTCGTCCGGCGAGGGCATGTGGGGGGAATGGGTGAGGCACATGGGGTAATACAGCACGAAAGGCTGCTCCCGGTGGCGGCGCATGAAGTCCACGGCAAAGTCGTGGTGCATGTCGGGGCCATAGTCGTCCGGTGTCGTCGGCACATACTGCCCGTTGCGCAGGATGCAGGGGCCCCAGTAGCGCCCCGGCCGCCCGTCGCCCTCGCGCAGGCCCCTCACCTCCGTGCCCTCCGGAAGCTGGTTCACAAAGGCCCAGATGCAGTACTCATCAAAGTCGCACTCGTAAATGAGGCCGGGCTGCTTGCCCGAGAGCTGCCACTTGCCGGAGACCGCCGTGGCGTAGCCGCGCGCCTTTAGTGCGTTGGCGAAGGTGAACTGCCCCCGGGCGATGTCCTCCTGCGGCGCGTCCGGCGCGGGGCCGCCCCGGCGCCCGGAGAAGTTGTACACCCCGTTGTGGCAGCCGTACTGCCCCGTCAGCAGCATCACGCGGGACGGATGGCAGATGGGCGACGCGTAGCAGGTGTTGAACTGGACGCCCTCGCGGGCTAGCCGGTCCAGCGCCGGGGTGCGATGGGTGGGATGGCCATAGCAGCCCAGCTCCCCCGCCCCCAGGTCATCCGCAAGAATCACGACGAAGTTCGGCGGACGCGTGTCCTTCCGCACCGCGCGCGCGCAGCCTCCCACCAGTCCCATCGCGGCGACTCCCGCCGCCGCGCGCGCAAGAAAGTCTCTTCGGTTCATGGCCTTCTCCCGGAGTGGTGCCTGTGGTGTGCGGCAACCGTCCGCCGCACACCATCAAACACCATTCCCCGGGAAAAGTTCACGTTTTTCGGCGGGAACGCGACGCGAGAAGGATACCCATGAAAGCCAGCAGGGCAAGAATTCCCGCAGACGCGGCGGGCACGCCCTGGATCACCGTCAGCTCGGCGTGGCGCGTCTCCAGTACGTCCGTGTGGCCGTCGGACACCTCCGCGCTGTACAGGCCCGCGTCCGCAAAGGTCACGTCGTGCAGCCAGCATTCTGCGGATTCCGCCCCCACCACCACCGCGCCGTCCTTCCGCCACTGGCACGTCACCGGCGCGAAGCCCCCGGATATCCCCACCCGGAACAGCGCCGACCGGCCCGTGTACCCCAC
>JAPXRP010000159.1:8398-10166 GCA_033813475.1 Candidatus Hydrogenedentota bacterium | reverse complement strand
ATCCGGGAAAACCTGTGGCCCCGGGCCCGAGAAACGCCCCCAGACAGATGGACCTCTTCGCCTACGACTCGTCATAGGCGAAGCCTTTACCCGAAAATCTTGGGGGAAGTCCTGCAAAAAAAAGGTGTTGACAGCGGGGCCGGAACCTGCTAGTCTGGTGGGCAGGCAGATGGTAGAACCACCTTCGACGGGGTGGTGTGTTTCGCGTATCCCACGCGAAGAGCAGGTGACATGCAGGTTCATCGGTGTCGTAATCTCTTGGAGTGTCCCGCAATGCAGGCGGGGAGTCCCCCTGGGCCCCCCGTGCGCCGTGCGTCTTTAACCTTTTTCCCCAACCCCCATGAAGGAATCCTACCCATGAAACACGCAAGAACTTTGTGCGCCCTTGCGGCCGTCTTCGCGGTGCTCGTCGGAGTGCCGTGGGCGGCCTCGGCCACGGTGTATGTGGACCCGACAGCGCCGGGCCCGAACGACGGCACGTCGTGGCCCCGGGCGTTCACCACGCTCCAGCCTGCCATTGACGCCGCCTGGGCGGCCGGCGGCGATGAAGTGTGGGTGGCGGGCGGCCCGGCCGGCAGCCCGGTGGTGTACGGCGAGGCGCGCACCGAGGCGTGGGGTTCCGCGTCCGTGACGGGCTCCCTCGTCATGAAGGATTATGTGGAACTGTACGGCGGCTTCGAGGGGTACCGCGGCGGCGCGGGCGCGCAGGAAACCGCGCTGGCCCAGCGGGCGCTGGCCCTGAACGTCGCCGTCATTAACGGCGCGACGGCCCGCGGCGGCAGTGCCGCCTACCATGTCGTGGTGTTTGGCCGCTCGGCGGCCCCGACGCTTGGTGCGGTGCTTGACGGCTTCCACATCACGGGCGGCAACGCCTCCGGTGAGCCGGGCGACTACCACACCTGGCGCGGCGGCGGCGTCTACAACTGGGGTTCCGCCCCGGTCATCGCCAACTGCGTCATTTACGGCAACAGCGCCGAAGTCAGCGGCGGCGGCGTCGCCAACGTCAGCGGCGTGGTCGGTGCGGCAAACGCCGTTCTTACCAACTGCGTGATTGCCGACAACACGGCGAACCGCGGCGCGGACACGGCGGGCAACCCGATCCGCGGCGGCGGCGGCATGTTCAACGATGTCGCCGACCCGGTGATCCGCCACGCGACGGTCGCGGGCAACGCGATCGGCAACGCGGGCTACACGCTTTTCGGCGCGAACAGCGGCGGCGTCTACAACTGGGAGTCCTCCCCCGCGATTGACTCCTCGATCATCAAGCAGAACACGGTCGGCAACCTTCAGGACGAGATTCAGGAAGGCTCCGCCGAGGTGTCCGTCGTCTCCTACACCAACGTCGGCTACGCTTATCCGGTCTACCAGCCCGACGGCAGCTGGACGGTCACCGTCGGCGCGGTCCCCTCGGGTCCGGGCAACATCAATCTGGCCCCGGTCTTCACCGGCGCGTACCCCTTCCCCTACCAGACCGAGGCGGCGCCCTGCCTGGACGCCGGCAATCCGGCGAGCCCCGTGGTCCTCGACGCCCGCACGGTGAACCGTCCCCTCGGCGCCGCGGTTGACATGGGCGCCTACGAGTACAGCGCGAACGGCCCTGCGGCCGCCTGCCAGGCGGCCACGGTCACCCTTGATGCGGCGGGCGCCGGCGCCCTCGCTGCCGCCGCGATTGACGGCGGCAGCACGGCCGAAGCCGGCATCCACACGCTGGTGGCCGGCCAGACGGCCTTCGGCTGCGCCGATGTCGGCGCGCCCTCCGTGGCGCTCA
>JAPXRP010000159.1:0-8388 GCA_033813475.1 Candidatus Hydrogenedentota bacterium | reverse complement strand
TCACCATCACCGACAAGCTCGGCCGCACGGCGAGCTGCAACGCCACCGTCACGGTCGAGGACGTCACCGTCCCGGTCATCACGCAGTGCGCGGCCGACCAGGGCGTGCCGGTGGACGGCTCCTGCCAGGGGACCATCCCGGACATGACGGCCGGCGTCATCGCCGCCGACGCGTGCGGCATCGCGTCCGTCACCCAGAGTCCTGTCGCGGGCAGCACCTTCACAGGCTCCGCGCTGGTCACCTTCACGGTCACGGACAACAACGGCAACACGAACACCTGCACGGCGACCGTGACGGGACTGGACAGCGACCCGCCGGTCATCACGACCTGCGCGGGCGACCAGACCCTTGCGGTCAACGCGAGCTGCCAGGCGGCGATCCCCGACCTGACGGGCGCGGTCGTGTACACGGACGTGTGCGCGGTCACGGTCACGCAGCTCCCGGCGGCGGGCACACTGGTCGGCCTGGGCGACACGGTGGTGACGCTGCGCGCGGAGGACGCCTCCGGCAACTTCGCCGAGTGCACCGCCACCGTCACGGTGGAGGACACGGCGGCCCCGGTGATCACGTCCTGCGCGGCGGATCAGGGCATCCTCGCGGACACGACCTGCCAGGGTGCCATCCCGGACCTGACGGGCGCCGTCGCCTACACGGACGACTGCGCGGTCACGGTCACGCAGGATCCGGCGGCGGGCACGCTCGTCGGCCTGGGCGACACGGTGGTCACGCTGCGCGCCGAGGACGTTTCCGGCAACTTCGCCGAGTGCACCGCCACCGTCACGGTGACCGACGCCGCCCCGGCGGCCCCGGCGCTGCTGGCGGTGACGCCGGACACGGGCGTCTCCAACAGCGACTTCATCACCACCGCCACGGACATCACGCTCGAGGGCACGGTCGGCTCCGCCGTCCCGGGCACGCTGCTGAACGTCCGCATCGGGCTCGCCCCGGGCGTGTACGTCCAGGACACCAACGACATCCCGACGCTGGGCGGCAACTTCGCCGTGCCGATCAACGGCGTGACGCCCGCGACGTATTACATGATCTTCCAGACCGTGAACAACTGCGGCACCGCGAGCGCCTGGTCTTCCGAGTACACGGTGGTCGTGGACACGGCCGTCCCGGCGATCACGACCTGCCCCGCGGACCGCGATGTGGCCGCCGACACCTCCTGCCAGGGCGCGATTCCGGACCTGACGGGCGAGCTCGTGGCGACGGACAACGTGGCCGGCACGCTGGCGGTCAGCCAGAGCCCGGTCGCGGGCACGCCGGCCGGCCTGGGCGCCACCACGGTCACCATGACCGTTGAGGATGTCGCAGGCAATACGAGCACCTGCGACGTCACCGTGACGGTCGTGGACGCGCCCCCGGCGGCTCCGGTGCTGGTGCAGATGGTTCCGGACACGGGTGTGGCCGGCGACTTCATCACCAGCGCGACGGACTTCCAGCTCCAGGGCACGGTCGGATCGGCCGTGGCGGGCACGCTGCTGAACGTCCAGATCGGCCTGGCCCCCGGCGTGTACATCCAGACCTACGACGACGTGCCGACGGCCGGCGGCCTCTTTGCCGTGCCGCTGACGGGCGTGATGCCCGCGACGTACTACCTGGTCTTCCAGACCAAGAACAACTGCGGCACCCTGAGCGCCTGGTCCTCCGAGTACACGGTGGTGGTGGACACCACGGCGCCGACGGTCACGGACTGCGCGCCGGCCCGCGAGGTGGCCGCAGACGGCGCCTGCGAGGGTTCGATTCCGGACCTGACGGGCGACGTGGCCGCGACGGACAACGTGCCCGGCACGCTGGCCGTGACGCAGAGCCCGGTCGCGGGCACGACGGTTCCGATGGGCGACACCACGGTGACGCTCACGGTGACCGACCTCGCCGGCAACACGAGCACCTGCGACACGACCGTGACGGTCGCCGACCTCACCGGCCCGGTCTTCACCGCCTGCGCCCCTGACCGCGCCCTGGCCCCCGGCCCCGGCTGCACGGGCATAGTGCCCGACATGGTGGCCGAAGTGGCCGCGACGGATGTCTGCGGCACGGTCACCGGCATCGTCCAGAGCCCGGCCGCGGGCGAGCCCTTCACCGGTGCGGTCACGGTGGTCTTCACGGCCACGGATGACGCCGGCAACACGGGCGCCTGCGAGACCGAGGTGACCCTCGTGGACACCGAGAACCCCGTGGCGGCCTGCCAGGACATCACCGTGGACGCGGCCGACGGCACCGTGACCGGCGCCGACATTGACGGCGGCAGCACGGACAACTGCATCGTGGACGAGCTGCTGGTGGACGGCGCGGCTTCGGTGGTCTTCACCTGCGCCGACCTGGGCGACCACACGGTCACCCTGACGGTGCTGGACGCCAACGGCAACAGCGACACCTGCACCGCCACCGTCACCGTGGTGGACGGGACGGCCCCCGTGATCACGCTCACCGGCGACGCGGCGGTGGTGCTGGACAACGGCGACACGTACACCGAGCTGGGCGCCACGGCGCTTGACGGGTGCGACGGCGACCTGACCGGCATCCTGGCCGTCGGCGGCGACACGGTCAACGACCGCCTGCCCGGCGTCTACACGGTGACCTACACCGTTTCCGACGCCGCGGGCAACGAGGCGGTCGCCACCCGCACCGTCACCGTCCAGCGTGTGGCCTGCGCCCTCGTGGTCGAGGCCGCCGCCACGGACATTGACGCCACCCCGGGCGACACGGTCACCCTGGAAGTCAGCCTCGGCGCCGGCAACTGCGCCATTGGCGGCATCCACTACGACTGGAAGAAGGACGACGGCGCCAAGGCCCTCGTCTCCCTGCCCGGCGCGGCGGATGACCCGGTCCTGACCCTCACGGATGTGACCGTGGCCGACTCCGGCGTCTATGTGTGCGAGGTCTCCGACGACATGTACGCCGTGCAGTCGCCCGAGATCCACCTCACGGTGGCGGCCGGCGTGCCGGCCGCGGGCGGCCTGGGCCTGGCCCTGGCGGCCCTGGCTGCGGCCCTGACCGGCGCCGGCGCCCTGCGCCGCCGCAAGTAGCCCCCACTCCGACCGTTTCGGCGGCCGCCGGGATTTCCCGGCGGCCGCCTTTCTTCTTGCGCGCCCCCGCGCTGATGGGTTTAACGCCAAGACGCCAAGACGCCAAGACGCCAAGGATGGGGATGAGAGGGAGCCTGGCCGCCGAGCGGCAGGGGGGGCTTCACGATCCCGGCTCAGTCCCGGGAGGTCCTGGGGTCGAGGGCGTCGCGGAGGCCGTCGCCGAGGGCGTTGAGGGCGAAGAGGGTGGCGGAGAAGACGATGCTGGGGAAAAGGAGCAGCCAGGGATACTCCTCCATCGTCTCGACGCCCTCTTTGATGAGGAGGCCCCAGGAACTCATGGGGGGCTGCACGCCGAGGCCGAGGAAGCTGAGGGTGGCCTCGAGGAGCATGACGCGGGGTACGGTGAGGGTGGCGTAGATGATGACGGGCCCGAGGGTGTTGGGCAGGATGTGGCGGATCAGGATGCGGGCGCGGCCGAGGCCGAGGGCGCGCGCGGCCTCGACAAACTCGCGCTCGCGCAGGGACAGCACCTGTCCGCGCACGATGCGGGCCATGGTGAGCCACTCCACCGCGCCGATGGCCAGGAACAGGAACAGGAAGTTCCGCCCGAAGAAGACCATGAGGATGATGACGAACACGGTGTAGGGCAGGGCGTAGAGGATGTCCACGATCCGCATCATGAGGGCGTCGGCGCGCCCCCCCGCAAAGCCGGACACGCCGCCGTAGAGCACGCCGATGAGCAGGGACACGGCGGTGGCGGACAGCCCGATGAGCAGAGACACGCGCCCGCCCTGGAGCAGCCGCGCGAGCAGGTCGCGGCCCAGGGGGTCGGTGCCGAGCCAGTGCCCGGCGCGGGGGCCGACGGCGCCAAGGGCCGTGTCCTGGGTGTCGTAGGCGTGCGGGGTGACCCAGGGGCCCGCCACCACCCCCACGCCGACGGCGCACAGCACAACCAGCGCGGCCACGGCGAGCCGGTTCACGCGCAGCCGCCGCCACGCATCGCGCCAGAGCGAGGCGCGGCCGGCGGGGACCTCCTCCGGGACGGGGACGGCGGCGGGCGTTTCGATGTCGCGGGGGGCCGTGGTCATGTCACTGCCCCCGCGCGCGCGGGTCGAGCCAGGCCTGGGCCAGGTCCGCCGCGAGGTTGAGCAGCGCCACGAGCGCCGCGTAGACGAGCACGGTGCCCGTGACCATGGTGTAGTCGCGGTTGAAGGCGGCCTCGACAAACTCCCGGCCCAGCCCGGGAATCTGGAAAATGGTCTCGACGACGAAGGAGCCGGTGAAGAGCCCCGCCATGGCCGGGCCGAGGAAGGCGACGACGGGCTGGATGCCGCCGCGCAGGGCATGGCGCAGGAGGATGCGCGCCTCCGTGAGGCCCTTGGCGCGGGCCGTGCGGATGAAGTCCTGGCTGAGGGTCTCCAGCATGCCGCCGCGGGTCATGCGGGCGATGTAGGCCGCGTACATGGCCCCCAGGGTGACGGCGGGCAGAATCTTGTGGGCCGGCGTGGTCCACCCGGCCACGGGCAGCCAGCCCATCCACAGCGAGAAGACCAGCGTGAGCAGCGGCCCCAGCACGAAGCCCGGCAGGCAGATGCCCAGCATGGCGGCGCTCATGACGCCGTGGTCCAGCAGACTGTTGGGCCGCAGGGCCGCCAGCAGCCCCGCCCCCAGACCGATGGCCAGCGCCACGGCAAGGGCGTACAGCCCCAGTTCCATGGAGACCGGCAGGCGCAGCGCCACCCATTCCGTCACCGTGCGCCCCGTTTTCCGGTAGGACGGCCCCAGGTCGCCGCGCACGGCATCCCACAGGTAATCAAGATACTGCCGGTGCAGGGGGCGGTCGAGGCGGTAGAAGGCCTCGATCTGGGCCTGGGCCTTCGGCTCCAGCCGCTTCTCCGAGTCGAAGGGGCCGCCCGGCGCGAGGCGCACGAGGAAGAAGGTGATCGTGACCACGGCCAGGAGGACGGGGACGATCTCCAGCAGCCGCCGCAGGATGAATCCGGTCATGCGCCCGCCCCTCCGGGTTCCAGCCAGAGGTCCTGCCAGCGGAAAAGCCCCAGCATGTTCGGCTGGAACCCTTTCACATCGGGGGACATGAGAAAGGTCCAGGTGTAGTAGTAGACCGGGATGATGGGGGCGTCGTTCAGCAGGATTTCCTCGGCCTGCTGGAGCAGTTCCAGCCGGCGGGCGGGGTCCACCTCGCCGTAGGACTCCCGGATCAGGCGGTCGTATTCCGGCGACGACCAGCCGCAGCGGTTGTTCCCGCCGCCGGTCAGGAAGCATTCGAGGAAGTTCACCGGGTCCACCACGTCGCCGACCCACGACGACCGGGCCACAGTGTAGTCCAGGGTGTTCAGGGAGCTGAGGTAAACCTTCCAGTCCTGGTTGAGCAGGCGGGCGTCCACGCCCAGATGCTCGCGCCACATGCGCTGGACCGTCTCGGCGATGGTCTTGTGGGCCTCGCTCGTGTTGTAGAGGATGTCCACCGGGGGCAGCCCCGCCCCGCCGGGATACCCGGCCTCCGCCAGCAGGGCCCGCGCGGCCGCCGGGTCGAAGACCACCCGCGCGCGGGAGGTGTAGCCCGCGGTGTCCGGCGGCACCAGGCTCCCCGCCGGGAGCTCGCCCGACTTCATGACGTGCGCTGCGATCTCTTCGCGGTCCAGCGCAAGCGCCAGCGCGCGGCGCACGCGCCGGTCGGTGAAGGGCGGCTTCGTGACGTTCACACGGTAGAAGTACACGCCGAGGTAGGGGTGGATCCGGAGCTGGTCCGGGTGCTCCCGGCGGTACACGGGAATGCGGTGCATGGGCACCGTGGCCGTGAGGTGCAGGTTGCCCGCGCGGAAGGTGCGCTCCTCGGTCTGGAGGTTGTCAATGGGGTAGAAGGCCACGGCGTCCGGCTTCACGGCGGCGGCGTCCCAGTAGTGCGGGTTGCGCGCCACCTGGATCAGCTCGTTCGGCTGCCAGTCCCGCAGGAGGAAGGGCCCGTTGCCCACGAGGCTGCCCGGACGGCTCCAGGCGGTGGCCCGCTCGTCCATCCCGCCGAACTTTTCCACCACATGGCGCGGCACGGGGTACCACGCGCAGTGCGACTGCATGGAGAGGAAGTAGGGGGTGGGGTGCTCCAGCGTCACCACCAGCGTGAGCGGGTCCGCCACCCGGACGCCCACGGAGGAAAAGTCGTCCGTGTCGCCCGCGTTGTAGGCCTGGGCGCCCCGGAGGCAGTGGAGCAGGTAGGCGTACTCCGCGGCCAGGCGGGGGGACAGCATGCGCCGCCAGGACCACGCGAAATCCTCCGCCGTCAGCGGCGCGCCGTCGGACCATTTTCCCCCGGGCCGCAGATGAAAAGTGTAGGTGAGGCCGTCGGGGGACACGTCCCACGACGCCGCCGCGCCGGGCACGGGCTCCAGCGTGGCGGGGTCCACCCCGGCCAGCCCCTCGAAGAGCGAGCAGAGCACGCGGTGCTCCGCCACCCCGGTGACCTGCTGGGGGTCGAGGTCCTGCACCTCCGCGCCGTTGCCCGCCTTGATCACCATGCCGGGCAGTTCCGGCGGGGGATTGCAGGAGCATCCCGCCAGCAGCAGGGCAACGGTGACAAGCATCTTTCCGGGACCCGGCCTCACGGGCGTTCCTTTCCCCCTGGGGGACTACAACGGCAGCGTCAGCTTTCCGCCCAGGGCGCGCGCGCGCCGGAGCGTCTTTTCCGGAAGCGGCTGCCGCTCCCGGAGGGCGCACAGGCCCACAAACAGGACTTCCGGCCACCGCACGCCGAACAGGCGCAGGACCGAGCGCATCAGCGGGACCATCCGGGTGGTCCACCGCGCCAGCGGCGCGGGGGCGGCGGACGACGCGACAATCAGGCCCCGGCGCGCGCGGTCCGGCGGGCGCGTTTTCGGGGCGCCCATGCCCCAGGGCCAGTACGCGAAACAGACCAGCCGCTCGATGAACCGCTTCATGACCGCCGTGACCGTCCAGAAGTTCATGGGCGACGCCAGCACCACGGCGTCGGACGCGGCGATTTCGTCCAGAATCGCGCCCATCTCGTCCGGCAGCGGGCAGACGCCCCGCGCCGGCCCCGGGGTCTGGGCGCATTCCCGGCAGTTCCGGCAGAACTCGATGCGGGCGTCCAGCAGGTGGATTATCCGTGTTTCCGCGCCCGCAGCCCGCGCGCCCTCCAGCACGGCATCCACCAGTGTGTCCACCACACCGCCCCGCCGGTAGGAGCCCACCACCGCTGTGACCTTCATGCTGCGCCTTTTCCCGAGTTGGTTCCGCAAGCCCGGAATAGGATAGCAGGAAGCGCGCCGCCGGGCACAATCCAGCCCCTCACCGCCGGGGCACTGGAACTTTTTCCCCGTTTCCCCTATAGTGTTGGTAACGGCCCCCTTGCCCCTGTTTTCTCTTACCGCGGAGAGCCCCTCCATGACATGGTCCACCCGCCTGCTGCTGAGCGTCGCAATGAGCATGCTGTCGCTGGTGTCCATCTGGACCACCTACGCCAGCCTGAACGACTCGATCCTGCCGGAGCCCAAGATACCGATTCCCCTCGCGCAGGGAACGGTGTGGCAGTGCTCCATCGTCGCCCTCGGCCTTTCTGTGGCCATCGGGCTGATGCTGCTCGCGCTGAAGATCGCCATCATCGGTGGCCACAAGCGGCTGAACATCGCCGGGGTGCTCGGCCTGACCGTGGTGGCCTTCATCTCCATCACCTTCAACATGGACGTGCTTTACCGCACGGCGGACAAGGACTTCTACCTGCGCTATTCCAACGACCAGATGCGCGCCCCCTATGAGGCTTACATGGCCGAGACACAGGGCGTTCTTCTGGAGAAGCGGACCGAACTGCTCAAGGGGGTGGCCAAGCAGGAGGGGGAGCTGGACGCCGAAAAGCGGGGGCTGCGCAAGGCCCCCGCCGGATACGGGCAGTACGCGCGCCAGGAGGAGTACAACCTGGAGATCCTTTCCAGAGAGACGGAGGTGGAGCTGCAGGGGGTGGAGCAGGGGCTGCTGATCAAGGACAAGGCCGACGAGCTGCTCCGCGCCGCCCGGCCCACCTCGCTGGAGGACATTGACAAGAACCAGGCCGAGCTGCGGGTGATCATCAAGGACCTCGCCGCCGTGACCGGCATTCCGCTGCCGGAACTGGTGAAAACGGAAAGCCCCCTGTTCGCCGTGTTCGCAAAGCTCATGGACGTGAAAACCGTGGGGTTTAAGGAGATTTTCTTCCTGATTCTGGCGTTTCTGCTGGACTTGGGGGACATCGTCGGCTACTCCCTGGTGCCCAATGCCCGCCGGGACAAGCGCCGCCGCAGCCTGGACGAGGACGAGCCGGGAAACCGCATCACCGTGCTCCCCCGGG
>JAPXRP010000158.1:0-10202 GCA_033813475.1 Candidatus Hydrogenedentota bacterium | reverse complement strand
ACCCAGGGCAGGCCTGGCCCTTCGGGCGGCGGCCTGGCCTGGGCTATATGCGGATGTCCCGTTGGGACAAGAAAGACAGAATCACATAACCAAGGGACGTCCATGCCGCTCGCAGGCGTTTCTCGAGGGACATTTTAGTGCGATTGCCCCGGGTCCGGGGGGCTTGCGGTTCCGCGCGGGATGGTGTACCCTGACACTAGGAAAGTCGGCGTCAGGAGGTGGCGCCTGCCGGTGGGGGCACGGCTGCTCCCCGCAGGATGGGACGCCCCGTTACGGGAGGAGGACTGGACATGCGGCAACGCGGTCTCACCACTTTGGAACTGTGCGTGGTGTTGGCCCTGATCACCGTCTTGGCGTTGGTCTTGCTGCCGGCTCTTGGTCCGGGGACGAAGCCTAGACGCCGTATCTCCTGCCAGAACAACCTGAAGCAGTGGGGGCTGGTGATGAAGATGTACTGCAACGAGCACGAGGGGGCCTTTCCCCCGATGCAGGTGCTGCGCCGGCGCCCCGGCAACACCTTCGACCTCCAGATGGCGGCGGGGCCGTCGGTCTGCGCGGTCTATCCAGAGTATCTGACGGATGTCACAATCTGCGTCTGTCCCAATTCCCCCCTGGCGGAAGAGCGCGCCAAACGGCTCCAGGAGGAGGGGCTGGCCCAGTCGCCCCGGCTGGTGGCGTCAGGCTATCAGTATTTGGGGTGGATGCTGGACAACCTCAAGCCCTGCGCCCCGGCCAGCACTTTCAATAGTCTGGCCGCCCTGTCGGACGTCGGCACGGTGCCCGACGGGAACACCCTGGTCCCGGTCCAGATGGGGGCGCTGCTGGACGCCATTCTCGACCCGGCCCATCTGGCGGCAAAGGACGCCCTCGCCGTGGCCGCCGATGTGGACCGGGACGCCGACCTCTCCAGCACGGCGTTTCCCACGGCCGGCAACCGTGGGGAGACCACGATTCACCGCCTTCATGAGGGCGTCGAGCGGTTCCACATCACCGACATCAACAAGCCCGGCGCTTCCAACATGGCGCAGAGCGTCATCTGGATCATGTCCGACCGGATGATCATGGGCGGCGACGGGATGCGTTTCAACCACGCCCCCCCGGACAAGACGCGTTTCCAACAACTCTTCGGCGGCTGCGCCCGCTCCAAGTCCCGGCCACCCTTTGCCGGCTGCAACGTGCTTTTCCTAGACGGCCATGTGGAGTTTCTCCGTTATCTCCCCATTCCGGGGCTCGACACCATGACGCCCCAGCAGGCTGAGCAGGCCCTCCAGGGGGCCAACGAGCCCGTGCTCGTCCCCGTCGCCGCAGTCATCGGCGCCATCGGCGACGTCTGAGCAAAGGCAGCGCAGCCCCCGGGCAGCACGGACGGACACGGACCAACACGGACGGCCACGGACCGGGGTGCCCGGCAGGGGTTCTCCTCGTCCGTGCGGGTCCGTGCACGTCCGTGTCTGTCCGTGCGCGTTCCCCTCACACCGGCTGTTTGTCGCCGGACGCCTCCGGCTGCGGCGCCTGCTGGACCCACGACGCATCGTGGTCGTAGAAGGACGGCACCTCGAAGTCGAAGGCATACCACGCGGGGTCTATGGTGACGGGGCGGCCCTCGGTGCGCGACTGTATGGCGGCGATGGCCGTGATGGCGGTGGTGAAGCCGACCATCTGGTTGTTGCGCGGCGGTTTGCCGGTGCGGACGCCCTCGGCGAAGGCCTGGAACTGGTAGGCGTCGGGGGCGGGGAGGCCGGGCTGGTCGGCAAGCAGGCGAATCCCCTGCTTGCTCGTCTTGCGGTAGCGGGTGAGGCCCAGTGCCATCTTCTTGCTGAGCTCCTCGACGGAGAATTTTTCCGACTCCACGGCGACCTCCTCACCGTAGACAACGCAGTCCTCCTCGCTGAGGTCCAGCGTGCCGAGGTTGCCCTCGATCAGCTCGCGGCAATCGCGCTTGTAGGTGCCAAGGATGCCGGAGTACTGGAAACGGACGGTGTAGCTCCGGTTGGCGAGGCTGTCGTCCATGAGCGTGGTGGGGGACTTGATCTGGATGAACCCCGGGTCGCCGCGGCGGATGTCGTACTCGTACATGATGTAGATGTTGTCGTCCGTGGTGCGGCCGTCCTTCCAGTAGTCGAGGCCGCCGGAGGAGTAGACGCGGCTGGGCACGGCCTTGAGGAACCAGTTGGCGATGTCGGTCTGGTGCGTGGCCAGCTCGGTGTAGAGGCCGCCGGAGCAGTCGGCGCGGATCCGCCAGTTCAGGTGTTTGTCCAGGTCCGTGATGTACTTCTTCTCCTCGTCGTTCAGCACATAGTCGGCGAAGATGGGCCGCCGCCACTGGCTGTTGCGGTGCTGCTGGGCGGTGACGTGGGTGATCCGCCCGACAGCCCCCCTGTCGTACACGAGGCTCATGGCGAGGTTGTACTTCGGGTTGTAGCGGCGCTGGTGGCCGACCTGGACCCATTTCCCCGTGTCGTGGCACTTCGTGACGACGGCGCGGCCCTCCTCGATGGTGGGGACAAGGGTCGCCTCGCAGAAGACGTACTTGCCCGCGTCGAGGGCCGCCAGCGTGATGGGGGCGTGCGTGAGCAGGGGGCTGGAGATGATGACGCCGTCCAGCCGCTCCTTTTCCAGCATCTCGCGGTAGTCGTAGTACACATTCGGCTCCGGAAGGGCCCTCGCTGCGGCGATCTGGTCCGCCGTCGGCTTCTGCCCCTCGGCGATATACTGCTTGGCGTTGGACAGGCGGGCCCGCGGCATGGCCATCCTCTGCCAGGCGGCGTACACGTCACTGTACGCCGCCACATGGATGTCGGCGTTGCCGCAGAGGCCCTCTTTCAGGTGGAAGCACCCCTGGCCGCCGACCCCGACACAGCCGACCACCACCTTGCTGTTCTGCGCGTAGGTGAAGGGGGAGACCCCCGCCGCGACGGCGAATCCCGCCGCCGCGCCCGCGCATTTCACGAAATCCCGCCTGTTGACGCCGTTCATGGGGTGCCCTCCTCGGTCTTTCCCCGGTCCGGGAAGTTGATCCGCACGATGTCGAGGCGCCCCTCCCGTTCCACCACCAGCAGGGCGCGCACCGCCGGGTGCTTCGCGCAGTAGGCGCGCACCGCGTCCTCGCCCAGGATGAAAAAGGCCGTGCTCAGCGCGTCGCTCTCCGTGCCCGTGGGGGCGACGGCCGTGGCGCTGCGGATGTTTGTATCCACGGGGCGGCCGGTCCTCGGGTCGAAGATGTGCGCGTAGCGTTTCCCGTCCATCTCGACATAGCGCTCGCTCGCGCTGGAGGTCGAGAGGGACTCGCCGGGGGCGATCTCCACCTCCGTCACGGGCGGGTGCTTTCCCTCGGGGTCCTCGAAGGGCCAGGTGATCTCGAAGCCCCAGGTCTTCGAGGCGGGCGGCGTCCCCATCACCACAATGGTGCTCGTGCTCGCATGGAGCCGCGCGCGGTTCACCCCGTTCTGCCGCAGAATCTCCGCCGCGCGGTCCAGCGCGAGCCCCTTGCCGATGCCCCCGAAATCCACCCGCATCCCCGGCCGCGTGAAGCGCACCGAGCGCGTCGCCGGGTCCAGCTCCACGCGGTGCATGCCGACGCTCTCCCGCAAGGCGGCGAGCGCCTCCGGCTTGGGAAGCACGCCCTTCTGATTGTAGAACCCCCACCGCGCCAGCAGCGGCCCCACGGTCACGTCGAACACGCCGTCCGTGTCGTCGTAAAACCGGCGCGACGTCTCCAGCAGGCCGAACACGTCATGATCCACCACCACCGGCCCCTCCGACGCCCGCCGGTTCATTACCGACACGGGGCTCTCCCCGATCCAGTTGCTGATGCGGCGCTCCAGCCGGTCTATTACCTCAAAGGCGGCCTCCCCCGCGTAGGTCAGCGCGTCGGGGCTTGTCTGCGGCGAATCCCCCACGAGGACAAAGTCGAACTCCGCCCCCATGGCGCGGTGCGTCATGCGCACGGCGGGCAGGTCGCCTTCCGCCGCCCAGCCCGCCGCCGCCATCATCCCCACCGCGGCCAGGACCGCCCACCCGTGCCGTTGGACGGCCCTTCCCGTCTCGGAACGCTGCGTGCTCATGCCTATTTGACTCCCCTCGCCGGAAAAGGTTTTGATGATTTCGGCGGCCGCGCGCCGGACCCCTGGATTATGGGGCGGCCGTCCGGTCCTGTCAATTCCCCCGCCGGGTGCGGCGGTCACACTGTGAATGAAGAGGGCGCGGCAAGCGGCGCCCCTACTTGCCCATACCTTGGGCATACACGAAGCTACCGGGCAATCCTCCCGTAGGGGCGCCGCTTGCCGCGCCCCGGCGCGGACACGAAGGCCGTCGCTTGTCCGGCGATTGGGGGGATGTCACTTCGCCGGGGCGTCTATCCGGTAGAGGGCGGTCTTGGTGCGGAGGTAGAGGGCGTCGCCGGAGACGACGGGGGAGGCCATGAACCCCTCCTCGAGGCGGTTTTCGGCAACCTTTTCGAAGGCGCGGCCCGCCTTGAGGACCGTGGTCTTGCCCTGGGTGCTGGAGAAGTAGAGGAGGCCGTTGGCGAGGATCGGGGAGGCGCAGTAGCTGCCGCCGATGCGCTCCGCCCACACCTCCGCCCCTGTGGCCGCGTCGAGGCAGGTGACGATGCCGTCGTTGCTGACCAGATACAGGAGGCCGTCGGCCAGCACGGGCGACGGCTCCACGGGGATCGTCTTGCCCGTGAACTGCCACGCCACATGCGTCTTCGTCACGTCGCCGTCGCCGTCGGGCCGCACGGCCAGCAGGGCGTTGCGCCCGCGCCCCGTGAGGACGAACACATGGCTCCCGTCGCAGACCGGCATGGGCGCGGGGGAATAGGCCTCGTGGTCAATCTTCCACAGCTCCTTGCCGGTCATGGGGTCGTAGGCGAAGACGCCGTAGGACGCCGTGAGGACCATCTGTTCCCGTCCGGCGTGGGTGAAGATGAGGGGGGTGCAGAAGGCCTTGCGCATGTCGCCCTCGCGCGACGGCTGGCCGTTCTCGTCGAGGTCCTTCCAGACCGACGTGCGGTCCGTGCGCCAGACCGTCGCGCCCGTGGCCTTGTCCAGCGCCGTCGAGTACTGCTGGTCCGCGCCGTCAAAGGTGAGGATCAGCAGGTTCTGGTGCAGAATGACCGACGAGCCCGGCCCGCGGAAATGGCGGCAGGGCAGGTCCGTCCGCCGCCACAGCTCCTTCCCCGTCGCCGTGTCGAGGCAGGCGGTGCCGTAGCTGCCGAAGCTGATGTAGACCCGGCCCGGCTCCGACGCGGGGGACGGCGACGCGTAGCAGTTCACGTCGTTCCCCAGGGGCTCGGGGTTCTCGCTGGTGAACAGCCGCTCGTTCATCACGACAGCGCCGGTCTCCGCGTCCACACTGACGACAAAATACTCCGTGCCCTCCGGCGTCGCCGTGGTCAGCCACAGCTTCCCGTCCTGCACCACCGGCGTGGACCAGCCCTTGTGCGGGATGGGCGTCTTCCATCGCACGTTCTCCGTCTCGCTCCAGGTCACGGCCAGCTTCGGCGCGCCCGCCACCACGCCGTTCCCCGACGGCCCGCGGAACTGCGGCCAGCTTTCGGCCCCGGCGGCGCGGGGAAAAAGGGCGGCTGCGGCGGCGGCCCCGGCGAACACAGACAGCAGGATGGACAGGCGCATGGGAAAAGCCTCCACGTTGGCGTTGACGGCGATTCTACCCGAAGGGGCGGGGCGGGTCCAACCGCGCGGTCAGCGCAGCTCCAAGAGCAGGCCCGCCACGGCGGCGGGGGTCACAGGCACGGGGGACCCGAAATCCATCGCCCCGACGCGGTAGGTGCGCACGGCAAGGTAGCCCATGCGGTCGAGGGGCGCGCGGCACGCGCTGGCGGGCGCCATGACGGCGAAGCAGCCGAAACGGTCCCGGGCCGCCCCCTCGACGGCGGACAGGGCCGCCGCCACGGCGGCCGCGTCCAGTTCCGGGGCGAACACCGCGCCGTCCACGGCGAAATAGGCGTCCCCGCCGCCGACGGGGTTCGCATACCCGTAGACCACTCCGGCGAGGCGGCCGTTGCGGCGGACGGTCCAGCCCGCGCCGCGGAGGCCGTCCTCGTCCCAGTTCATGTATGCCGCCAGGCGTTCCGGGGCATAGCGGCGGCGCAGGCCGACCCCCGGCTGGTGCCGCTCCAGAAAGGCGGCGGCCTCGTCCCTGTCCTCCGCCTCCAGAAGGGTCACGGCGAGTCCCGCGGGCGGCGCGCCGCCGGGGCGGTGCCGCCAGGTCATCCAGCGGAGCCCGAGCCCCTGAAGAAACGACAGTCCGCCCAGGCGGGCGGCCTTGGCGCAGTCGAGGGCCTTGGCGTACAGCGGCACCGTGGCGGCGCGCAGCGCCGTGGGGGCGTTGCGGTCGGCCTCGGGGGCGCCGCCCGCGCGCCAGTAGAGGCTGAAGGCGTGGCCCGCCAGCAGGCAGTTCAGCCCGTGGTGGAGCAGCAGGGCGTCCACCAGCCCGGAGTTTTCATATTCCGCCGAGGTGCAGAAGCCCGTGGTGAGGGTGACCTCCCCGGCGTCCGGCGGCAGGTCCGCCGCCACGGGCAGGCCCAGGGCCACGGCATGCACCCGGCCGTCCCGCCGGGCCAGGGTGACCAGGCCGGGCGCGCCGCTGAAGGCGCGGGCCAGGCGCAGCAGGGAGGGGGTGTAGGCGATGCGGATGCGGCGGCCGTAGGCGCGCTCCCAGGCGGCGGAGATGAGGGCGCAGATTTCGGGCAACGGCGCGTCGTCCAGGGTGCGCGTTTCCCAGACCAGGCCGCTGTAGGTGTCCCCGTGGCGCTTTTGCAGGCGCTCCAGGCGCTTCTGGAAGAAGGCTTCGGAGGGCATCCGCGTCAGGAGGCCATCGCGCGGGCGTTCCCGGCGGCCGCCCCCTGCTCCGCGACCACCCGCTGCGCCAGTTCACGGATGTCCACCATCACCGGGATGGTCTCGGAGCCCATGTAGAACTCCGGCTCGCCCATGCGCCGCATGGGAATGCCCCGGCGCTGCAGCCGGTCATGGAATCCGGCATCCACGGTGCTCACCGCATACCGGAGCCCGCTCATGATCGAGAACTCCAGGGCTTTGGAAAAGAGCGCCGCGTAGGCCTTGCCGCCCCGGTGCCCCGGACGGATCACCATGGTGCCCACCTCCACCACCGAGGCCAGGTCGGCATGGGCCAGCAGCTCCCGCGCCCAGTCCTCAATGCCGAAATGGGTGAAGGAGGCCAGACGAAAAATGCCCTCGTGCCGCAGGCGCGGGTCGGTGACCAGCCGCAGCGACCCCACGGGCACGCCGTTCTCACTGGCCACGAAGTGGATGAAGTCGGGGTAGTCCTCGTTTTCCAGGACCACACCGTACTCGTTCGCCTCGATGTACCCCTCCTCCAGGTAGATTTCGTATTCCAGCCGCTTCGCCGCCTCGTTCCCGCCGGTGTGGGCTTCCACGGTAATGCTCATAACCGTCTCGTAACTCCTTGTTTCAGATTGACTTGCCCGGATTCTCCCCCCTCCGGAACCGGAAAAACCTCTGCGCACAGTACCGGCGGCCCCGGGAAGTGTTACAGGTGCGCGGTTTTGTCAAGAGTTGACCGGCGCGCGCGGGAGGGGATCAGACGTCCGCCCCGGGGACACTGCGGGGACGGCGCGCGATGTCGCCCGCAATCACCCGGGCAATGTCTTCGGCGTCGTGGGAAGTGTGCGCCTCAAGATAGCGCTGGAGGCAGGCGGCGCGGGTCTCGATGGAGAGCCCCCAGCTCTTGCCGGTCGCCTCCCAGGTCTCCGCGCTGAGCAGCAGGAAGGCCTCGAAGGGGGAGGACTTCGTTGCGAAGACCCGTTCCATGGTGCGCGGAAAGGCCCCGCAGTTGAAGTACCGGTCAAAATGGCGCGAAAAGCGCTTCAGCCGCTGAAGGGTGAAAAAGGAGAGTTCTTTCGTCTCAAGCACCTCGTAGGGGGGCTCCGGCGAGAACAGTGCGCCCTCGGGCGGGGCCTGGTCCATCGGCGAGCCGGGCAGGCACTTCAGGATGCCCACCTGGATTTCCGGGATGCCCGTGGAAAGCAGCCGGTCGAACCCCTCGCCAAAGGCGGCCAGCCCCTCTCCGGGCAGCCCGGCGATGAGGTCCGCGTGGATGCGGGCCCCGGTGTTCTTGCGGAGCGTATGAAGGGCCGCCAGGGCCCGGTCGGGGCTTTGGGGGCGGTGGACGGCTTCCAGGGTGGCGGGGGACAGGCTCTGGACCCCCACTTCGAGGTGAAGGCCATGCCTCGGGAACCGCGCGAGCATCTCCACCATGGCGTCCGACAGCAGCTCGGGGTGCAGCTCCAGATGCAGCTCCATGCCCGGCTGCCACCGCTCCAGGAAAAACTCCAGCACGGCGTGGAAGCGGTCCAGCCGCGCGTTGAACGTGCGGTCCACGAACTTGAAGCGCCGCGCGCCCCGCGCGAGGAGCGCGCCCATGGCCGCGAAGAGCGGCGGCAGGGGGAAGAAGCGCATTTTGTGCTCCCGCGCCGACACGCAGAACGCGCACCGGCCCAGGCAGCCCCGCGACGTCTCCACATACAGCACCCGGTGGGCGATGTCCTCGTCCGTGCAGGCGGCGTAAGGAAGCTCCAGGGTGTTCAGGTCGCACAGCGGCGGCGTGATCACCCGGCCCGGCGGCGGGGCGTTCTTGAGCAGTTTCACGCACAGCGCGGGGAACGCCGCCTCGCCCTCGCCGCGCACCAGATAGTCCGCCTCGTAGTCCGTCTCCGCCGTGTCCGACCAGGTCTCGGGACCGCCCACCACGACCCACAGCGCCGGACGCAGCCGTTTCAGCAGGCGGGCCAGCCGCCGGACCGTGTCGGCGTTCCAGATGTAGGCGCCCAGGCCGACCACGCCGGGGTTGCACGCCAGAATCGCCTCCGCCATGTCCGCCGGGGCGTCGTCCTGCGTGAACTCGAAACACCGGCAGCGCGGGCGGAGCGGGCCCATGTTGGCCGCGACACAGCGCTGCCCGAACGCGGTGTGCGAATACCGCGCCACCACGGTGGCCAGGACGATGGGGGGTTCCCCGGAGACTTCGGTCACGCTGCTGCGCCTTGTTCGGTTGCCCTTCGGTCACACGATCAGAACACGCCGTCCGGCGGCAAGTCAAACGCAAAACGCGCGGCGGCCCACCCCGCCCACGCCTCCCCGTCGGCGGCGCTTTTGATTTCCGCCGGGGGGGCGGCGTATAGTCGGAAGGCAAACCGGGGACCGTTCCGGTCCGGGATTGCAGCCGATGATGGACGCACAGGTGCTGGTGCTGAACAGGTCATGGGTGGCGGTCAATGTGGCGCCGCTCCGGCGCGCCCTGCTGCTCCTCTTCCAGGGCCACGCGCGGGTGGTCCACCCCTCCGACTACTCCCTCTACGACTTCCCCTCCTGGTGCGCCCTGTCCCAGTTCGGCGAGTCCCTGCCGGACTGGCGGTATGTCCACACGTCCTCCCTGCGCATCCGGCACCCCGAGGTCATCGTGCTCACGGAGTTCAACGAGTGCGTGCGCCAGGCGGTGCGGCTCTCGCGCCGCAACATCTTCGTGCGCGACCGCCATGTCTGCCAGTACTGCGGGCGGCGCTTCGCCCGCGCCGAGCTGACCATTGACCATGTGGTGCCCCGGTCGCGCGGCGGCCGCGACACCTGGACCAACCTGGTGCTCGCCTGCGTGGCCTGCAACCTGCGCAAGCGCAACCGCACGCCGGGGGAGGCCGGCATGCCGCTGCTGCGCCGCCCCGCCGAGCCGCGCTGGCTGCCGCGCTTCGGCACGCGCATCCCCCCCGACGAGCTGATCACCTGGCAGAAGTTCGTGGACCTCGCCTACTGGAACACCGACATCGGCGAATAGGCGGCGGCCGCCCATTTCCGCAGCCCCGGGTCCGCACAGCGCGCAGCGCCTTGTGAATTCGCGCCGAATGCCTCTTGGGCGGCGAAGATGCCCGTTCACCTGCGGGATGCGACAGGCTTGGGGCGTTCTGACACGAGATTGCTTCACTTCGTTCGCAATGACGTGTGTTTCCGCGTCATTGCGAACGAAGTGAAGCAATCTCGTGCCCGCCGCCGCTCCGGCTCGCGCCCGTCTTATCCGGCGATCAGGCCGCGAAAACCCAGGACTTCCCCCAAGAAATGACGGTACGCCGTCGTAAGTGTTTTGTCTTCGGGGGCTTTTGTTTGCAGGGAAGTGGTCTGGGCAAAATTTTGGGGGATGTCCCGGAA
>JAPXRP010000157.1:0-10268 GCA_033813475.1 Candidatus Hydrogenedentota bacterium | reverse complement strand
CCCGCCGCCCCCCTCCGGCAGCCGCAGCACCGGCAGCCGCGCCGGCGGCGCGGGATCCGCGGCGGCCGCCCCCCACGGCAGGGGCGCCCAGGCATACCGCTCCGCCCACGCTCTTCCCTGGGGCTGTGCCGCCGCATCCGGCGTCAGAATGGCCGTAAAGGCCAAGAGGGCGGCGATGACAAGGGCCCCCTGCCTGATGATGTTCTTCAAGAGCCGCTTTCCTTTTCCAGTGTCCGCCCTACTCCCCGCAGGGGAGGTGTTTCACCCCGCGGCGGGGTTCGGCCATCATGTCCGCCACCGTGTCGCGCCATTTGGCGTAGTGGGCCGTCTCCTTGTGGGCGGCGGCGGCCTCCGGGGTCCGGTAGCCCTCCACCAGCACAAAGCGCTCCGGCGCCTCCGTCTCCTGCAGGACATCAAAACGGTAGACGCCCGGCTCCTTCCGGCTGTTGCGGGCATTTTCCAGCGACGCCGCGCGGAAGGCCTCCGCGCAGCCCGGCTTCACATGCACATAGACAAGCACTTCCAGCATGTCGGACCTCCTTCTGGGTTCAGGGTTCCGCCAGTATACCGGAGGGCCGTGACGGGGAAAAATGCGCCGAAGCCAAAAAAACACTTGCAGAAACGGGCCAAAGACACTATAATCTTGACAAGGTGCGTACTAAGCGCAAGGAGCACGGGTGGTTGCGTTTGGGTGTAGCCTGGGGTGAAAGGTGGAATTATGGAATCCGATATTCGCACCCTGATTGAGGAACTGTCCCAGGAGCAGCGCCTGCTGGACGAATGGTCCGCCTCCGCCCTTTCCTCCCTGGAAGAGCAGGCGCGCGCCCTGCGCGCCCAGGCGGGACGCCTCGCGGCGCGCAGGCAGGAACCCGCGGCGGACCCGGCGGTGGTGGCGGCGCTGACGGAGGAGCGGGACCGGCTCGCGGCGGCGCTGGAGGAGGCGCGCGGCGCCGCTTCGGAGAGGGACACGGCCCTGGAGCGGCTCGCGGCGGCCGAACAGACCCTCGCGGAACTGGAGGGGGTCCGGGCGGAGGGCGACGCCCTGCGCGCGGCCCTCGCTGAAAAAGACACACGGCTGGCGGAATTGGACACCCTGCGCGCCACGGTCATCCAGCAGAACGCGGATCTGGACGAGTTGGACGGCCTGCGCGGCCGGCTGGCGGCGTTGGAGGAGGAACTGCGGGCGGCGGAGGCGCTGCGCGCCCGGATCGCCGAACTGGAGACCGCCGCGGCCGAGGCGGAGACGCTGCGCGCCACCACGGCGGAACAGGCCGCCGCAGCCGAGGCCCTTCGCGCGGAACTGGCGGAAAGCCGCTCCGCAAACGCCGAAACGGCCACCCTGTACGAAACCCTCGCGGCGGCACAGGCGCGTCTCGCCGAACTTTCCCCGCTGGAGCAGGAGGTGGCCGCCCTGCGCGGCGCGGCCGAGGACGCCGCACGGGAGGCGGAGGCCCTGCGGACCTCGCTGGCAGAGGCCGCCGCCGCCGCCGAAGCGGCGCGCGCCGAGGCCGCGCGGGCGGAGGAGCAGGCCGCGGAACAGGCGGCGGAGCGGGAACGGGCCGCCCAGGCGGCGGCGCGGGCGCAGGACGCGCGCATCGCGGAGCTGGAGACCGCGCTGGCGGGGGCGGCGTCCGGGGATGACGCGCTCCGGACGGCGCAGGAACGGGCGGCCGCGCTGGAAACGGAGAAGAGTGAGCTGGCGGCGCGCCTGGAGGCGCGGGAAGAGGACATCGCAAAGCTGGAGCTGGAGAAGAAGATGCTCCGCGGGCAGGTGGAGGGGCTCAACCTGCATGTGACCGACGCCGCCGACGCCCGGACCCGCATCGCCAAACTCGAGGCGGAGCTGGAGGTGGAGCGCACCCGGGTGCTGCGCCTGCGCGCGCGGGCGGACGCCAACAAGCCGGAGCGCCCCACGGTGCCCCGGCACGACCGCAACGCCGGGTCCACCCCCCTCGAAGACCAGCTCTCCGCCCCCCCCGAAGGGGCGGCCGCCGGCGGAACGGCCTTTTTCTCCGATGATCTGGACCTGCCCCCGCTCTCCCCGGACCTCGACGACGGACGCCTTCCCGCCGATCTGGACCTTGCCCCCCTTCGCTCGGGGCCCCGAAACCGCACCGAGGGCGGCCGCGGCCGGCGGCCCCGCGCCGCGCGCAAGCAGCTCGGCGAAATCCTGGTGGAGGCGGACATCATCACCAACGCGCAGCTGGAGGAGGCCATCCGCATCCAGGCCGCCGACCCGAAACGGCGCATGGGCGCCATCCTGGTCGAGCAGGGCTACACCACCGAGGAGGCCGTCGGCGCCACCCTCGCCGCCCAGCTGCGCACCCGCTTCGTGGACAATCTGGAGCGCGAGATGACCCCCGACGCCATGCGGATGGTGCCCCAGACCGTGGCCGTGAAGCACCGCTGCATCCCCCTCGTGTTCGAGGGCGGCACGCTCACCGTGGCCATGGCAAACCCCCTCGACCTGATCGCCCTGGAGGACCTGCAGCACGCCACGGGCGCCCACATCGAGGCCGTCGTGGGCACCAACAGCGCCATAGACCGCGTGATCGCCAAGTACTACTCCGGCAGAACCGTCACCTCGCGCAACGCCTCCTGACGCATGACGCCCGGCCGCCGGGCGTGCTATAATCCGCGAAACAGTCCGGGGAAACCGGCCCCCTCGTCGGCGGTTTTTCGGGCCTTGCGGCGCGCGCGCCGCAGCCTTTCCCCGCTTCCCCGTCACCCCTGCCGGGCGGCCGCCGTCCGGCGGCCCATTGGAGAAAGCCCATGTTCTCAGAAGACGCCTTCATCCGCCGCCACAAGATTCTCACCGCCCTGGCCCTGCTCGTGGTCCTCACCGGCCTGTGGTATTACTCCCTGCGCCGCGGCCCGCACCACGGCTACACCCTCGACTTCACCCTGCCCGCCGGGCAGCCCGCCGAGCCCGCCGGCCCCATCCAGGCGGGCGTGGCCAAGCGCGACATCACCATTGACCTTGAGAAATACGACAGCTGGGTGGACGGCAACAACAACACCCAGTACGACATCGTGCCCGACACCCTCAAGCCCTGGCAGAAGGCCCTCTTCGCCGCCGTCAACAAGAAGTTCAAGTTCTACGACCCCGCCAAGGCGGCCCAGTCCGGCGACTCCTATGTGGACCGCAACGGAAACGGCCGCTTCGACCCCGTCTGGGTGGCCGGGTTCAACTCAAACCGCCCCGCCAAGGGAATCAACGACCCGCAGTGGGTGCGCGCCCTGGCCCTGCGCAACAACGGCGTCACCGTGGTCATCGTCTCCATTGACGCCATCGGCATCTACCACAACGAGTGCATAGACATCCGCAAGTCCGTGAACCCCGCCGCCGGGATTGACCACATCATCTTCTCGTCCACGCACAGCCACGAGGTGCCGGACACCATGGAAATCTTCAGCGGCGCCGTCCCCGTGCTCAACTACGACACCGCCTACATCGAGTCCATCAAGAAGAAGGCCAAGGAGGCCATCGAGGAGGCCGCCGCCGCCCTGCGCCCCGCCGACATGTACTGCGCCACCGCGGAGCTCCTCCCCCGCGAGGCCTTCAACCACGACTCCCGCAGGCCCCACGTCATTGACGACAACGCCTACCTGTGGCGCTTCACCGCGCGCGGCACCGACACCACCATCGCCACGATGGTCAACTGGGGGAACCACCCCGAGGCCCTGGGCGGAAGCAACGGATTCCTCAGCTCCGACTTCTGCCACTGGCTGCGCCTGGGCATGGAGGAGGGCATCCCCGACCCGCGCCCCGTCGAGGGGTTCGGCGGCACCTGCGTCTATGTGCAGGGGCCCATCGGCGGCCTGGCCAACCCGCTCCACGCCGAGGTGCCCAAGCGCGACGGCTCCGGCATCGCCGAGGACGGCACCTTCGAGAAGGCCGAGAACCTCGGCTACAACGTCGCCGAGAAGGCCCTCGAGGCCCTGCGCGGCCCCAACGCCTGGAAGAACGAGAACCCCTTCCTCGCCGTGGCCGGAAAGACCATCAAGGCCCCCATGACCGGCATGTTCAAATGGCTCATCATGTTCGGGTTCATCCACGAGGGCTACTACTGGGGCGGCCACTCCAAGACCGAGGTCAACGCCCTGCGCGTCGGCGACGCCCTCGTCGCCACCGCCCCCGGCGAAATCTACTCCGAAATCGTCCTCGGCGGCGTCGAGGCCAAGCCCGGCCGCGACTTCGAGGTGCCCGTGCTGGAAGTGCCCCCCGTCCAGATGGAGGCCAGCCAGCGCGCCCGCCAGGCCCTGCTGTTCGGCCTCGCCAACGACGAGATCGGCTACATCATCCCCAAGAGCCAGTGGGACAACGAGAAGCCCTACGTCTACGAGAAATCCCAGTACGGCGAGCAGAACTCCGGCGGTCCCGACGTCGCCCCCGCCGTCCACGCAGGCATGATCGAGATGGTCCGCCGCATCAACGCCACCTACGAGATGGCCCCCCCCACGCCCCCCGCCGCCCCCGAGCCGGCCCCGGCGGCGGCGGCGGCGCCCACAGCCGCGCCGGTAACGTCTCCCCCGCCCGCGCAGTAAGAGCAGAAAACAAACCAGGGCGGCGCGCCCCTCCGCACGGAGACGGCGCGCCGCTTTGGTTTTTTTGCCCCCGCTGCGGCGCATTGACGTCCGATGCAAAACTTGTTACATTGTTCGCCAAAAAGGCGTGGAGGTCATCCAAGTCTGCGGCGCCGCGCCCAGCAAGAAGGACAAGCAGGAAGGGCGGGTAATCATGCGGAAAAAATCTCTCAAGCAGGACAGCCGTCCGGAAATGTATGAGGCGGTATTCGGGGAGGTGGCCTCGCTGGTCGAAGCGGCCAGAAGATCAGCGGTCCGCTCGATCAACAGCATTATGACGGCGGCGTACTGGTTGATTGGGCGCCATATCGTGGAGTTTGAACAAGGGGGATCCTCCCGCGCCGGGTACGGGGAAGAACTGCTTGTTCGGCTCTCAGCGGATTTGGCGGCGAAATTCGGGCGGGGGTTCTCCCCCCGAAGCCTGCAGAACATGCGTCTTTTCTACCTCGCCTATCCGCCGGAAACCATTTGGCAGACACTGTCTGCCAAATCGGATGGTTCCGCGGACGCGTTTTCATGGATGCTGTCCGGCGCAAACATTCCGGGAGAAAAACAGCAGACAGCGTCTGCCATATTGGATTTGGCGGTCCTTGCCACCTGCTTTCCCCTTCCTTGGTCGGTCTATGTGCGGCTGCTTACGGTGACGAACGAGCACGCACGCCGGTTCTACGGGGAGGAGACCCTTCGAGGGGGGTGGTCAGTCCGTCAACTGGACCGGCAGATCGAAACCCAGTTCTACGAGCGCACCGCCCTTTCCCGCAATAAAACGACCATGATGCGCGGGGGAAAAGCACAGCTGCCCGAAGATGCATTCCCCGTCGAGCAGGAACTCAAGGACCCCTTTGTTCTTGAGTTTCTTGGCCTTAGGGACGAATATTCCGAGAGCGACTTGGAGGAGGCTCTGGTTCGTCACTTGCAGTCTTTTCTGCTCGAGTTGGGGGGTGATTTCTGCTTCGTCGGACAGCAGAAGCGTCTGCGTGTCGGTGATGAGTGGTACCGCGTGGACCTGGTCTTTTTTCACAGGAGACTGCGGAGTCTGGTGATTATTGATCTCAAGATCGGAAAATTCACCCCCGCCGATGCCGGACAGATGCATCTGTACCTGAACTATGCGCGGGAACACTGGATGCAGGCGGGGGAGAACCCTCCGGTCGGGTTGATCCTCTGCGCGCAGAAGGACGCCGCAGTGGCCAGGTATGCCTTGGACGGATTACCCAACAAGGTCATGGCGGCAGAATACCGCACCATGCTGCCCGATGAAGAGGTCCTCGCGCGGGAAATCCGGGACACCCGGTTGTTGCTGAAAAGCGACGAAGCCTCCTCCCGGCGCCGAGAAATGGACCGCCCTGACTGAATCGGTACTACCCCTCCGCCTCCATCACCGCATCGCCGAGGAGGTCGCGGAGGGGGTGGTCTTCGGGGCCGCAGAAGCCGAGGTGCGAGTGGCGGATCCAGCCTTCGGCGTGTTGGAAGCGGCCGGACCATTGGCCGACCTCGCGGGCCATGTCCGCCATGGCGGTGACGTAGCTGTCGAGGCCCTGGCTGGCGTCGAGCCATTCGCGCTGGCTGCGGTGGCACGCGAGGGCGGCGCGCTTCCGGTCGAGGACGGGGGAGATGTCCACGTAGCAGTGGGGGCGGACGCGGTTGCGCAGGCCGTCGCAGAGGCCGTAGGGGAGGGCATGGTAGACGGCGGCGGACCCGGCCACGGGGGCCGACGGCGGGTCGGTGAGAAAGTTCGGCATGCCGCGCGAGAAGGCCGCCGTGACGGCGAGCCGCGCGGTGATCATGTGGTCCTCCATGTAGTCCAGGGGGCACTGCGCGAGGACGATGGAGGGGTTCACCACCCGCATGACGGCGGCGAGCCGCCGCAGGAGGTCCACGCTGTACGTGATCTCCAGGTCGTGGGCGAGGGGCGGGTGCAGCGTCGCGCCGAGGACCCGGGCGGCGTCGCGGGCCTCCTCCAGGCGCGTCGCGGCCGCCGTGGGGCCGTCCATGGTCTGGCTGCCGCAGTTGCCCGAGCCCACATTCATCACATGCAGCTCGCACCCCGCGTCGCGCAGCCGCAAGAGCGTGCCCGCCATCATGAACTCCACATCATCGGGGTGCGCCGCCACCGCAAACACCACGGGATTTCCCATCCTGATATCCTCCATTGGGGACCGCGTTCAGGGCGGCCGCCGGCACGCGTAAGATACCACAGAACGCCGTCCGCGGCCCCGCGGTGCCCCCCCCTTCACGCCCTCCTCTCCGTGCCTTCCGGGACTCCGTGGTGAATGGTCCATACCAACGATTCAGTGAGAATGATTGGGCATCGTTGCACAGGCACCATCTGGATATCTCGCGGACGCAGGCGCCCGTTCGCAGAAGAGCTGCCGCCGACTGCTCCGGCATTTGCTGAGGCCCGGTGTCCGGTGGTCTTCTGGTCTGAAGGGGATGAATCCCGCACATCCTTCCGTGGGGAGAAAATCCGGATGGCAACGCAATCACCGGGTTTCTCAGGGCGTCACTTCGCGTCAACGAGCTCCAGACGCAGCCGCTTGCCCACGGCGGCGGCGGCCCGCTGCAGGGTGTGCAGCGTAATCGAAGTGTTCGTGGCGTCGAGCAGGCGGTCGAGCGCGGGCCTGCTGGTGTTCATGCGGCGGGCCATTTCCGCCTTGGAGATGCCCTCCGTCTTCAGGGCATGGTTCACCTGCATGGCGAGCACTTCCTTGATGGCGCGGGCTTCGCACTCCTCAAGCAGGCCCTCCTCCGCCAGGAAGGCGTCGAACGAACTGCCGACACGGCCTCCGGTCTTCTTGTTCATCATCACCTCCGTTTGGTTCCGGCCAGCGCCCGCAGACGGCCCAGCGCGAGCGTCCGGTCGTGTTGCGGCGTTTTCTGCGTCTTCTTGATGAACCCATGAAGCAGCACCATGGCGCCTTCGGCAAACCCAAAGAGCACCCGCGCAATACGGCCGTCCGACAGGTCGCTTCGCACTTCCCAGAGCCCGTCTCCAAGCGGCCGGCACACCGGGAGGCCGATGGGCCACCCGAATTCAACCTTCTGGATGTCCTTGCCTATGACCTTCCGGTCATCCAGGGACAGGGTTTTCAGCCAGGTGCGCACGGGTTCCTCGCCACTGTCTGCTGCGAAGAACCGGGCCGGTATTTTCTTCAACGGATCCATCCCTCCCATTATGCACCATTTTTGGTGCGCTGTCAAGCGACTTCCCATAATCGCCTCATGGCACCGTAACCGGAATGAGGGCGGTGGTTTGATTCCATGCCTTCCATACCTCCCATCCTCCCCCGGGAACGCAGCCAATCAGGTGTTGACGCCCGCGCGAAAAGGGCTTATCATGGGGATGGCGCGCGGCGGGGCCTTGTCCGGGGTCGGGAGGTCATGCGGCCGCGCGGGACGGGGAGGCATGTGATGGCGGCTTGGAACAGTTCGACGGCTTGGCGGGATGGGGGGAACCTGTCCCCGCGAATTCCGGTGGTTCTTCTTGCGCTCCTGTTCCTTTCGCTGGCCGGGTTGCCTGTTTCCACCGCCAAGGCGGACACCGTTTCCACGCCTCTCATGCAGTTTGGGCACGGGATGCTCACCACCCTGGCCGTGTCCCCCGATGGGAAGACCTTCCTGACCGGGTCGCATGACGGCAAGGCCCGGCTGTGGGACATTGCCACGCGCACCGTCATACGCACCTTCACCGGACATCTGGACACCGTAAATTCAGCGGCCTTTTCCCCGGACGGCACCAACGTGCTGACCGGATCATGGGACCACACGGCAAGACTGTGGAACACCGCCACCGGTAAGGTTATCCGCATTTTTCCGAGCCCCACGGGTCCGCCGGGTTTCGTGGCGTTTTCCCCGGACGGCACGAAGGTGCTCGCGGGGTTGCGTGACGGCACGATAATTGTGTGGAAGGCCGCCACCGGCCAGGTTCTCCACGTTCTTGCCGGTCACGGGCATTCGGTGGTTTCCATGGCGTTTTCCCCGGATGGCACAAAAGCACTTACCGGGTCCTGGTCGGACAACACGGCGAAACTGTGGGATATGGCGACAGGCGCGGAACTCCGCACCTTCACCCCCTCCTTGTATCTTCTGATGTCCGTGGCATTTTCGCCCGACGGCACGCAAGTGCTTGCCGTGGGGGAGCACGAGGTGCGGCTTTGGAATGCGGCCACAGGCACGGAGCTCAGAAGCTTCTTCAACCAACTTTGGTCTGCATATTCCGCGGAGTTTTCGCCCGACGGCACGCGCATCCTGATTGGGGGCGGCAGCCGCGCAGGACTTTGGGACGCCGCCACCGGCGCACTCATCCACACCTTACCCAGCGGGGGACGCTACGCGTTCGCGGCGTTCTTGCCGGATGGTGGCCGGGTGCTCACCGGATCCAAGGGCGGAGTGACGCTCTGGGATGCCGTTGCGGGAACGGAAATCGCCGTCTTTCCCGGCCACACGGACTCCGTGGGGGCTGTGGCGTATTCATCGGATGGCACCAAGGTGCTCACCGGGTCCTGGGATACCGCGACGAGACTGTGGAGCACCGCCACCGGCCAGCTCCTCCGCACCTTCCCCGACGTTCCGAATGTCATGTTCTCCGTGGCCTTTTCCCCAGACGGCACCAAGGCGCTTGTCGGGGCATATGAAGAGGCTATCCTGTGGGACACGGAAACCGGCGCGGAAGTCCGGACCTTCTTCGGCGCGGGGGTGATCAAGACGGTGGCGTTCTCGGCGGATGGCACGAAAATGCTTGTCAGTGGCGACTTATACCCAACAAGACTATGGAGGACGGCGACCGGGGAGGCAATCCGCTCCTTCCAGGGCGCGAGTCCGGCGGCAGTTTCCCAAGACGGCACGAAGGTGCTCACAAGTGTGGATGACGGGACGCTGAAACTCTGGAACGCGGCGACGGGCGCGGAAATCAGCGTCTTCACCGACCCCACGCATCGGTTTAGTTGCGCCGCCCTGTCGCCGGACAGCACCCGGGTGTTCACCGGGTCGTCGGCGACCTATGACGGGGTGGCGATCCTTTGGGACGCCGCCACCGGCGCAGTTGTCCGCACCTTCGGCGATCATGAGCGGGTGGGTTCCGCCGCGTTCTCTCCCGACGGCACAAAGCTCCTCACCGGGTCACCTTATTGGGCGAACCTGTGGGATGTGTCAACCGGCGCCCTTCTCCGCCGTTTTGCCGGGGGAATGTCGTGGGTGAGTTCCGTGGCCTTTTCTCCGGACGGCACGAAAGTGCTCACCGGGTCGTTGGACGGAACGGCCAGACTCTGGCCGGTAACGGGCGGCGTGGCGGATATCCTAGTGCCCAACGTGGTCGGTCAGTGGCAGTCCGACGCGCAGATGGTCATCATCAACGCCGGGCTGGCAGCCGGCCCGGTGACCCTTCAGCACACCGACACCCTTCCGGCGGGCGTCGTGATGGACCAGTATCCAGGTCCCGACACGCCGGTGCCGCCCCAGCATGTGGTGGGGGTGACGGTTTCCGCCAGCCCGGCGCCGGTTCCGGCCGCGGGCGCGGGCGGTTTGGCCGTCCTCGCCGCGGCGATCGCCCTCCTGGGGGCGCGCAGGCAACGCCGCTAGCCGCTGTCACAAGCCCGTCCCGTCCCCGGCCACCCCGGCGCGCGCGGGCCCGGTGAACCGCGCGCCGCTCTCGACTTTTTCGCGCGCCGTACTATACCATAGCG
>JAPXRP010000156.1:0-10310 GCA_033813475.1 Candidatus Hydrogenedentota bacterium | reverse complement strand
ATGTGGAGTGCGGTGGCAGAGCGCAGCGGCGACACCGCTTTCCCAGGCGGCGAACCATGCCATGCCCCTCCTGGAGGACCTTCCCCAGAAAACCAAAGCGGCGTCGTTGCCGCCGCACTCCAAAGGAGGGCGCCGCCGCGACCCACGATGTCGTCTATCCCGGTAAACGCGGTACCTTCTTGGCGAAGCGCGGTCCTCTCGTTCCCGCCACGGTTCCGGCTCCCTCCATCCCCAAACCCACGCGCCCCTGGGATCGCCAGGCTCCAGCCTGGCCTCTTGGGTTCTTCCGCGCGGGCCTGTTCGATCCGTGTTTCCCCGAAAGCCAAGCTGGAGCTTGGCGATCCCAGGGGGGCGGCTGCCCCGGCATGCTCGGCACTTTCTTAGCAGCGAAGCGAAGCAATCTCTTGCCGGAACGCCTGCGGTATCGCGAGGGAACACGTTCGTGTCGGGCCTCAATGCCTCCCGCCTCAGACGATCTCCTCGGCCGCGGGGTCCCAGCGGAGCTGGCGCTTTTCGTGGTAGGACTGGACGCTCATGAGAAGGGTGACGACTTCGATAAAGGCCTCGTCCACGTTGCACTTGGGGGTCTCGCCGGTGCGGACGCAGCGGAGGAAGTCGTTCATGTGCGTGGGCCACTGGGGGCCGTCGGTCGGGTCGTAGGTGTAAGTCGGCTTGGCCTGCCGCCCCATGTGGGGGAAGGCGGGGGCGTCGGGGTAGACGAGGAAGTGGTTGGCGTCCTGGCCGATGCCGTTGAAGATGATGCGGCCCTTCTTGCCGATGTACTCGGGCGGCTGCTCGCGGCCGGAGTTCATGCAGCCCTCGAAGGACACGGAGCAGTCGTGCTTCTCGAAGACGTAGTTCGCCTGCCAGGTGTCCGGCGTCTCGCGGCCGTCGCGGTAGAAGGCGTTGAACCCCGTGCACATGCAGGAGTCGGGGATGCCCCAGCCCAGCACGCTCTGGACGTGGTCCATCTCGTGGGACAGCAGGTCGCCGGCCTGGCCGGTGCCGTAGGCCCAGTAGCAGCGCCAGTGCCAGAAGTGCTGCTCGTTGAAGTCAATCTTCGGCGCGGGGCCGAGCCACGCCTCCCAGTCGAGGTCCTTCACCACCTGCGCCGGGTCGGGCCGGTCCCAGGCGGAGTAGTAGCCGTACCAGCGCCACGGCGCGCGCTCCTTCGTGCCGTTGAAATACCGGCCCGTGTGGATGAGCGTGACGGGGCCGAGCTCGCCGTCGCGGATGCGCCTGCCGGCCTCGGCGGTCGAGGGGTACTGCCGCCCCTGGTGGCCGAGCTGGAACACCGTCTTGTTCTTCCGGATCACCTCGCGCATGCGCTTGGCCGACGCCACGGACGTGGACATGGCCTTCTCGCAGTAGACCGCCTTGCCCGCGTTCGACGCGTCAATGGCCATCTGCTCGTGCCAGTGGTCGGGCGTGGCGATGACGACGGCCTCCACCTGCGGGTCCGCCAGCAGGTCGCGGTAGTCGGTGTACCGTTTCGCGTCCGGGTTGTTCCCCGCCTCGATGCCCCGCTCCAGGTGCGGCTTGTACACGTCGCAGACCGCCACCACCTTCGCCGTCTCCGCCGAGCCCGTGTACTTGATCAGGTCCCACCCGCGCGTGCCCGCGCCGATGTGGCCCACCCGCACCGGGTCCGCCGTGGGGGCCGCGCCCGCCAGAATGGCCGGCGCGCCCACCGCCGCGGCACTTGCCGCCAGCATCGTCCTCCGCGAAATCTTCCCTGTGTGCTCCATGGTGCCGTGCTCCTGTCGGGGTTGGGGGCGCGCCCCCGCCGGGCGCGCCCGTCTCCCGAGATGATAGAACGGGGCGGGGGCATTGTCAAACCCCGCCTTTGCGTTATTGGCGCTCCGTGTCACTTGTCCCCGGGCATTTCCGGGAGTCTTCGGGCGGTTTTCTGTGTTACTACAGTTTTTCGCCTGCCGCGGCGGCAAGGCCCGGAAACGCGCAAGATTATGCGCGCCAGGGATAAAGAATGGCGCGCCCGGCTGGACTCGAACCAGCGGCCCTCAGCTTAGAAGGCTGACGCTCTATCCACCTGAGCTACGGGCGCGCGGAGGGGAGGGTGATTATCCCACATGGAAACGGCCCTTTCCAAGTCCGCGCGCGGCCGCGGTTTGGCGGGGGCCGCGCCGGGCGGGCGTTTCTTGAACGGGCGGCCGGTCGGGAGTATAATTCCATAAATGCCGGACCGGGCTGGTTCCGTCCGGTTTTCCGCACGGGTGTCGTGCGAAGCCCCCTTTTCCAAACGTGTGGTGAGGCGGGTGTGTTCCTGTTTGGGCAACGAAGACCTGACTGAAGGAGAAAACAGCGTCATGGCAAAGCGGAGTGTGTATTTCTTTGGCGGCGGCAAGGCCGACGGCAACGAGTCAATGAAGGAGCTGCTGGGCGGCAAGGGGGCCAACCTCGCCGAGATGTGCAGCCTGGGCATCCCGGTCCCGGCGGGCTTCACAATCACGACCGAGATGTGCACCGCCTATTACGAGAACAAGGGCAGGCTGCCGAAGTCGCTGGAGGAGGAGGTGGCGAAGGCGCTGGCGAAGGTCGAGAAGGTGATGAAGAAGAAGTTCGGCGACCCGAAGAACCCGCTGCTGGTCTCCGTGCGCTCGGGCGCGCGCCGCTCGATGCCGGGCATGATGGACACGGTCCTCAACGTGGGCCTGACGTCGGCCACGGTCCCCGGCCTCATCGCCAAGACGGGCAATGAGCGCTTCGTGTACGACTCCTACCGCCGCCTCATCATGATGTACGCGGACGTGGTGATGGAGAAGGCGGCGGGCATCGAGCCGGCCGAGGGCAAGGGCGTCCGTCTCCAGATGGAGCACGCCATGGAGGCCATGAAGACGGCCAAGGGCTACACCGACGACACGCAGCTCACCGCCGCCGACCTCAAGGCGCTGGCCGAAGACTTCAAGAAGATTGTGAAGAAGTGCCTGGGCAAGGAGTTCCCGGACGACGCGCAGGCGCAGCTCTGGGGCGGCATCAAGGCCGTGTTCCAGTCCTGGAACGGCAAGCGCGCCATCGCCTACCGCCGCATTGAGCGCATCCCGGACGAGTGGGGCACGGCGGTCAACGTGCAGGCCATGGTGTTCGGCAACACGGGCGAGAACAGCGCGACGGGCGTGGCCTTCACGCGCAACGCGGCCACGGGCGAGAATCTGTTCTACGGCGAGTGGCTGGTGAACGCGCAGGGCGAGGACGTGGTGGCGGGCATCCGCACCCCCAGCCCGATCAACGTGGCCACCAAGGGCGAGCAGAGCGAGCACCTGCTCTCGCTGGAGGAGGCCAGCCCGAAGATTTACAAGCAGCTCGACGGCATCCGCCTCAAGCTGGAGAAGCACTACAAGGACATGATGGACATCGAGTTCACCATCGAGGAGGGCGTCCTCTGGATGCTCCAGTGCCGCGTCGGCAAGCGCACGGGCATGGCGGCCGTCCGCATGGCCGTCGAGATGGCCGAGGCCAAGCTGATCTCCAAGGACACGGCGATCATGCGCGTGGCCCCGATCCAGCTCACGGAGCTGCTGCTCCCGATGCTTGACCCGAAGGCCGAGAAGGTCGCGAAGGTCCTGGCCAAGGGCCTGCCTGCGGGTCCCGGCGGCAGCGTCGGCCAGGTCGTCTTCACGGCGGACGACGCGGCCCTGTGGGCCGGCAAGTGCAAAAAAGTCATTCTCGTCCGCAATGAGACCTCCCCCGAGGACGTCCACGGCATGCACGTCGCCGAGGCCATCCTCACCGCGAAGGGCGGCATGACCTCCCACGCGGCGCTCGTCGCCCGCGGCTGGGGCAAGTGCTGCATCGTCGGCTGCGGCTCGCTGAACATTGAAGTCGCGAAGAAGCAGATGACCGTCGGCGGCATGGTGGTGAAGGAGGGCGACTGGATTTCCATGAACGGCAGCCAGGGCAAGGTCTTCGCGGGCCAGGTGCCCGTGCTGCCCGCGCAGCCCGAGCTGAACCCCTATTACAAGAAGATCATGGCCTGGTCGGACGCCGTCCGCCAGATCAACGTGCGCACGAACGCGGACTCCCCGGCGGACGCCGCGCAGGCGGTGGCTTTCGGCGCCGAGGGCATCGGCCTCTGCCGCACCGAGCACATGTTCTTCGACCCCAAGCGCATCATCCACATGCGCGAGATGATCCTGGCCGAGGACGAGGCCGCGCGCCGCAAGGCGGTGATGGCCCTGCTGCCCTTCCAGCGCGACGACTTCTACGGCCTGTTCAAGGCCATGGACGGCCGCCCGGTCACCATCCGCCTGCTTGACCCGCCGCTGCACGAGTTCGTCGGCGGCCTCACGGACGCCCAGATCGCCGAGCTGTCCAAGCAGACCAAGATTTCCGTGGACGCCATCAACGCCCGCATCAAGCAGCTCCACGAGCTGAACCCGATGCTCGGCCACCGCGGCTGCCGCCTCGGCATCGCCTACCCCGAGATCACCGAGATGCAGGCGCGCGCCATCTTCGAGGCCGCCGCGAAGCTGGTCAAGGAGAAGATCAAGGTCAGCCCCGAGGTCATGGTCCCGCTCATCGGCACCAAGGCCGAGATGGACAACCAGGCCGCCCTCATCCGCGCCGTCGCGGAGGAGGTCCAGAAGGAGCAGAAGGTCAAGTTCGCCTACATGGTCGGCACGATGATCGAGATCCCGCGCGCCGCCCTCACGGCGGACAAGATCGCCGAGACCGCCGAGTTCTTCAGCTTCGGCACCAACGACCTCACCCAGATGGGCTTCGGCTACAGCCGCGACGACGTCGGCGGCTTCCTGCCCTACTACCTCGACAAGAAGATCCTCCCCGAGGACCCGTTCGAGGTGCTGGACCAGGAGGGCATCGGCCAGCTCGTGGCCATGGCCGTTGAGCGCGGCCGCTCCACCCGCCCCGACCTCAAGTGCGGCATCTGCGGCGAGCACGGCGGCGAGCCGGCCTCGGTGAAGTTCTGCCACCGCGTCGGCCTCAACTACGTGTCGTGCAGCCCGTTCCGCGTCCCGATCGCCCGCTTCGCGGCGGCGCAGGCGGCGCTGGAAACCCCGCGCAAGTGCTGCGACGGCAAGAAGTGCTGCAAGAAGGACGCCAAGAAGGCGGACAAGAAGGTCGTGAAGAAGGCCTCGAAGAGGTAACCCCCGCGAGAAAACGCGCGCGGCCGGTGCAAACCGGCCGCGCGCTTCTCTTTTGGCGCGGGGGGAAGAAACCGGACCGATCGGTCGGACGCATCGGTCCATTGCGACTTGACAACACACCATTAGTTGTGCTAATAGTGACCATGTTCTGAACACGTGTGGAAAGAACGCGATGACAAATCAATCGAGATCGTAAAAAGGGTTCACAGTGTCACATCTAGGTATGGCGTGCCATGGGGGCCAACGCCAACGGTTTGAATCACCCGCAAGGGGTAACAGAAGGAGATGAGACAATGACAATGCGTGTTTACTGGATCCTTGTTCTGATCGCTTGTTTTACAGTGGGCGCACACTATTCCTCGCAAGCCCAAGCCTCCGGCGACTCTGCAACAACTGATGAATACAACTCCATTCAAACACTTCTCTGCCTCAATTATGCAATGGAATCACTATGCAAGATTATATCATATAACGACATCGTGGTGCTTGATCAAGAATACAACAACATTATAAATAATATCAATGCAAGCAAAATCATAGATGATGAGATCACAAGCCTTTTTCAAGAGCTTATGGACCGTCTAACCGCCCAGACAATTCAAGATACGCAAAAAAAGAAAGTCGCGGATCAATACGCACGTCAGATCGACAGTGCTATAACTACTGCCATAACAAATGCAGCCTCTGGCGTATCACTTGTTTCATTCAATCCATTCAGTGCCGTAAGTTCAGCAGTATACGGCGTCGGGTCAGGTTACTTCAATTACCGAAAAAACATTTCCGCATATAAACAGCAAGAAGATGAATCTCTTTGGCAGATCGAACAACAGGTTATCTCTGACCTTAATAATATCAGGAAACGGTTCTTTTCAACGACTGTTAATCTGACTAATAAGTATAGCTGGCCGGACGAGTATCGTCTTTCGGAGGAGCAGGTTAACGATTATGTTGAAGCTCTAAAAGACACAGAACCAGAAAGACGATACAGAAAGTTAGAGCGCATGCAGAATGACTTTTCCGTTTTTCCGCCATTCTGGTACTATCTTGGTCTCGCGGCACAAGAAAACAACAATAAGACAAAAGCACTGGAGTGTTATTCGAAGTTCGAAGAAACAAGCAAAGGTATTTTTCGAAAAGATCCTCTTCTTGCAGCAATGAGTATTAATCGCCTTGTCCTGCTCGGTTCAAGCGCTTCTGCTCAACAAATACACCAAGCACTGGAAAACATACTATCTAACTCAAGAAAAGATGACTGGAGCAACAGGCTTTTCGTTGCTTCGCAATACGCATTGCTAAAGGAATACGACAAGGCTGATAAATGCCTAATAGACAACATCGATGATGGATACGACATATCTCTGCATAGCCGTCTCCGTGCTGAGCTCAAACTAGAAAACAAATTACCCGAAGAATACAGATCTATTACTGAAGAAATGATCGGAGACCCAGGTGTGTATTTCCAAGACATACTGCACCTATTTACACGAACAGGCGACGCGCGGTTACTGGAGAGTGCAACTAATGATATTGCCAACATTGGCATTTCGTTCAGGTCGCATTTATTGGGCGCAGACGATATTGTGCTATCCATTCCACTCCGGTTACTTCCTAGTAATGTCATGGTGGCTTTGGTCGGTGCTGATGGCGATATTCCATATACATCTCTTGAGGTTTCCCCTAATAATGACTCACTATATTTTATCTTCGCTAACCAAATCAATGTTACGAAATACTTGGAAAGTAGTGAGCAGATTGAGGCCACCTTTAGGCTCGCTCACAACCTTTGTCCAATTGAAACTACTTTTTGTCTTGGGATCTCATCGCAAACAAAAAAGTCCGGTAGAATAGGCAAATTGCTTGGATCTGAGGAAACATACGAGGAAAAGTCGATAGATCCGAGGCTTGTAAAGGTTAAAATTCAAGAAATAATGTATAAGCTGGAAAGTGGAAAGCTTACCACATAGAATAGATTTATGCGGACTGCGAACAAGAGCAAGCGAATTATGGAGGAATTGCGATGTCTAGGTTGAGAGTATCTATCTGTGTTGGAGTAGTCCTTATATTTCATGCGACTACCTATGGATTCTCCGGTGATAAGCACGCTAATTTGGCTTTTCAGATTATTGGAGTTCGTAATTCGACATGTCAGAATAGAATAGCAGTGGCTATCAGCAGTATAAACAATGGAATTGACAACGCAAAGGAGCTTCAGGGAGACGCTTTCAAGAATAGGCTTCGCTTGGAAATTCCTGAGATTGCGGAGAAGTTACCACAAGATTTTTCCTCGCTTCTTCATCGTTGGTTCTTTCATTGGGGCTATAATGTCGTCGACCCTGGCACTTCTGCAGGTGCCAAGCCCTTTAGGGATAAATTTCAGAAGAAACTAGATTCTATGCTATTGGAAGGCATTTTAACAGGTGATGAAGTCGTTACGCTAAGGGAATCTATCTATCGTATTGTGAAATCGGAATGGATAGAAAGAAACAGAAGCATGCATTCCCAGGTAATGAATGTGTTTGGCCTGCCTCATGAGCAGGCAACAGGGCTAGCTACCATACTATACGAAATACATATTTTAGGTGATTACGTTTCACCCGATGAGGGAGCACAGAACCAAGTTGAAGCTCTCGGTCCTCTTGCTTTTCATGTTGAGGAGGAGCTGCTAACAACCGGGATGGCAAAGTTGTTTCAGAAAACACGCGCTGCTAGTTCTAGCACGGAGTTGCGTCAACGAATCCTCGCCGTTCTCCAAGACCCAATTGTGAAAGGTGTCGACAAAGAGTTGCAGTCCAGTCCTACCGACTTTACGGAATTGTTTTCTTCTTGCGGTAGTATTAGTTCTAAGAGTATAGATTCTCGCCGAGCCATGCGGATACTTCTGATTTTGCGAAGTACTCTTCCGAAGATGTTGTCTGACGTATATGGAGATCGTCCCTTCAAGGAGAAGGGCGTTGAAATCGAAAGCGGAACTTCCTTCATGAAAGGAGTTGCGTCTTTGTTTTGGTAGGGATGGGGCGGTAATCGCCCTGTTTTGTGGATTCTTTTTCGACTCTCAACGCAGCACCACCTCCCGCTCCGTGCGCAGGGCCACCGGGCCCAGCAGGCCGGAGACCGGGTCGCCCCGGTAGTGCGTGGGGATGGTGCCGTAGTGGTTGGCCAGGGTGTTGCAGACAAGCACCTCGACCCGGTTTTCGCCCGGCGCGACCAGCCCGGAGACGTCCACGCGCCAGGGCGGGGTGACCCGGATGCCCGCGGGCTTCCCGTTGACAATCACCTCGGCGGACGCGGCCACCGCGCCCAAGTCCAGCGTGACCCGGCCCCGGGTCTGCTCGTCTGAAAGGGTGAAGGTCTTGCGGTACCACATGCCGCCGGAGTACTCCGCCAGCGCGCCCCGCTGCGACCAGTCACCCAGAGGCATCGTCCCGGGGCCGCAGTCGAGCTTCACGGGCTCGGGCAGGGCCGCGCCGCCGTGGCAGCCGGGCTCCCGCTCCACGCGCATCGCCACGGCGACCGCCGCCGCTTTGGGCGTGCGGACCATCGCCGTGCACTCCACCGTCCCGTCCGCGCGCGCCGCGCCCATTTCCACCGCCATCGGCTCCCCGTCGGCCCACACCTGCAGGGCGCCGCGGGCAGTAACTTTCATCGCCCGCAGCCCCGGTGGCGATGTGAAGCGGTACCAGCCCGCCGCGCGCGCCGCCTCCGGGACCGGATCAAAGGGCAGCACGGCGGGGTTGTCATGCCAGCGCATGGACAGGGGGACATCGGACGCCTCGGAGGGCGTCCCGGCGCGCTCCAGCACGAAATGGGTGCGCCCCGGCGCGTCATAGCGCAGAAGCACGGTGTTCGCGCCCGCCTCGAGGGCGATGGGGGCGGCGAGGTCGTCCACCCGGCGGCCGTTCACCCACAGCGCGGCGGGTTGCATGTCGCCCGTGCGCGCCAGCGCCTCCAACGCCTCCGGCGCGCTCACGGTGGTCCAAAGGTAATAGCGCGTTCCCGCCTCCTCCTTCTTGTAGTTGATGAGGATGCCGGTGTATTCCGGCTTGCCAAGAACGATGAAGTCGTCGGACACCATCTTCTTGAGGCCGTGGTGACCCTGCGGGCCCGGGTCGCCCTCCACGCCCCAGCGGGTGGAGTAGTCATAGGGCTGCCAGCGGTGTTCCTGTCCGCCGACGGCAACCGGCACGGACGGGTCCACTGCGGCGAGGGCCGCCAGGACGGCGTCCGCCTCCGCCGTGGCCGGCAGCGGCCCCAGTTTCCAAAAGCGCTGGCCGAAGGAGTGCGTGACGGTCTTCCATCCGGAGGTGTCCACGTCCGCCCGCTCCCATCCCGGGGTGGAGGCCGTCTCAACGGCGTAAGCAAAGCGCCGGGCCTCAGCGCCGATGACGGTGTCCGTGGCGGGCAGGCGGAAATCGCCCCAGCGGTTGTCCAGCGTCGGGGCCAGCTCCACCTCCCAGTCGCCCTCCAGCGCCGCCGGGGGCGGCGACGCCTCCGCCACACCGCGCAGCACCGTCTCGGTGCCGTCGGCGGCGCGCACCGTCGCGGTCTTCCCGCCCGGCACGGCGGCATACCCGGTAACAACGGGCGCTCCATCCGCCAGGGACAGGTCCGCAACCTCGTCGAGGTCGGTGCCGGCAACGGACGGCGCGACGCCGGGGGAAAAGACGATGAGCTGGGCCGCGTCCGGCCCCAAAGGCATCCGCACCCGCGTGCCGCCCTCCGCCGGGGAAACCGTGTGCAGGGGCCGCGACGTGCCGGTCCAGGGGTCCCAAAGCTCCACGACGCCCTCCGCGCGGAAGAAGCACTCCGAGTTCCGCGCCGCGCCCATGACCATGTACACGTCCTTGTCTTCGATGACCCGGTGCAGCACCTGTCCGCCGTCCCCCGGCACGAAATCCCGGGGGATGGAGGCCGAGATGAGCGCCGCCGCCGCGTCGGGATCGTCCAGGACCGCGCCGACCCCGCCCGCCCGGCTGCGGGGCGGTTCGGCGGCCTTGCCCGCGCGGGCCTCCTCGGCGGTCACGCCGAAGATCTCCCGGACGGCCTTGTCCAGTTGCCGGTCGTCGCGGCCGGCGCGGTCCGACGCCTCCGGCAGGGCGCCCAGGGCGATGACCACGCCGCCCGCGCGGAAAAAGGCCAGCGCCTTCTCGATGGTGGACCAGCGCGCGGCCTTCATGGCGGGCAGCACCA
>JAPXRP010000155.1:0-10517 GCA_033813475.1 Candidatus Hydrogenedentota bacterium | reverse complement strand
GGGTGCGCAGCTCGTGGGAGACGTTGGCCACGAAGTCGCGGCGGACCTGTTCCAGGCGGCGCAGGCGGGTGACGTCGTTGAGGACGACCACGGCGCCGAGGCGGCTGCCGGCGGCGTCGCGCAGGATGCTGCCGTGGACCTGGAGGATGCGGCCGCCCTGGCTGAGGCTGCCAAACTCGCTCTCGCGGGGGGCGGGGCTGGTGAGGATCTGGGTGACGAACTGGCTCAGGGGGCTGCCCGGGGCGATGCGGGCAAGGTGGGCGTCGGGCCCCGTGGTGAGGGGGATGCCGGTGAGGCGGACCGCCGCCTCGTTGTGGCTGACCACCCGGCCCTCCGTGTCCACGGCGATGACGCCCTCGACCATGCTGGAGAGGATGGCCTCCTGCTGGTTGCGCTCCTTGACCACCGTGCGGATGCGGTCGTCGAGGCGGGCGGCCATGGCGTTCATGGCCTCGCAGAGCGAGGCGATCTCCTCGGGGCGCGACACGCGCACGGGGCGGCTGAAGTCGCCCTGGGCGTAGCGGCGCATGCCGGCCTTGACGGCGTTGAGCGGCCCGCTGATGCGGCGCGCGACGAGGGCGCTGGCGGCAACGGCGAGCAGGGCGGCGGACGCGCCGATGGCGAGGATGAAGAAGCGCAGGCGGCCCAGGGCCGCGCGCATCTCCGTGGCGGGCACGGCCAGCCGCAGCACGGCGGCGGGCAGCGCCGGGGGCAGCGGCACGGCCACGGCGGCGTAGATCATTTCCCCGCCCAGACTGCCGCTCCGCCGCCGGGAGACGCCCGCGCCCTCCTCCAGGGCCCCGCGGACTTCCGGGCGGCCCGCATGGTTCTCCAAGTCCGCCGGGGGGCGGTGGGTGTCCGCCAGCACCTCTCCGGACGGGAGCACCAGGGTGACCCGGGCGCCCGTTTCGGCGCGCACACGGGCGCAGAGTTCCGCGGCCGCGGCGGTGTCCGGCGGCCCGCCGGCGTCCGGCAGCAGCAGGCGGGCGAGCCCCGCCTGGGCCAGAAGCCCCGCCTGGATGCGCTGGGCGTAGAGGTGCTCGACGGTTTTGGAGGTGAGGACGGTCATGGCGGCCAGGGCGGAGAGGAGCACCACGAGGAAGGCGGAGAAGATGAAGCGGCCTATGGTGGACCCGCGGCGCACGCCCTATTCCCTGAGCCGGTAGCCGACGCCGCGCACCGTCTGGATGTGGTCGCCCGCGCCGCCGAGCTTCTTGCGGAGCCCCGCGATCTGCACGTCCACCGACCGGTCCGTCACGTCGTAGTCCCCGCCGCGCACGGCGTCCACGATCTGGTAGCGCGTGAAGACCCATCCGGGCCGCCGTGCGAGCACATGGAGCACCGAGAACTCCGTATAGGTGAGGTCCACGGGCTGCCCGTCCACCATCACCTCGCGCCGGCCGGGGTGGATCACCAGATTGTGGACCTGGATCACGGCGTCGGCCTCCGCGTCGCCCTTTTCCTTGCGGCGCAGCACGGCGCGGATGCGCGCCAGCAGCACCTTGGGGCTGAAGGGCTTGGTGATGTAGTCGTCGGCGCCCAGCTCCAGCCCGGCCACGATGTCCGACTCCTCGCCCTTGGCCGTCAGCATGACCACGGGAATGGCGGAGGTGTTCACGTCGCCCTTCAGCCGCCGGCACACCTCGGTGCCGTCGGTCTCGGGGAGCATCAGGTCGAGGACCACCAGGTCCGGCGGCTCCTCCGCCACGCGGGCGAGGGCCTCGCGGCCCGTGGCCGCCCGGGTCACGCGGTAGCCCGCCTTGACAAGGTTGTACGCGACGAGCTCCAGAATGTCCTCGTCGTCCTCGACCACGAGCATGTGCCGTTTCTGCATGGCGGGGTGTCCTGTGGGGGCGGGGCCTAGACCCCGGCAGCCTGGATGCAGGCGCGCATTTTCTCCAGGCCCTTCGCCGCCACCACCCTGGGGTCCATCTCCCAGTAGTCGCGCTTGAAAATTTCCAGGGAGAGGGCGCGCGTGAAGCCGATTTCCTTGAGGTCCCTCAGCGCCTGGCCCAGCGGCAGGATGCCGTCACCGGGGTACACGCGGTGCTCGTCGCCCTGCTGCTCCCGGGGCACGTCCCCCGGCACGTCGTTCCAGTGGAAATGGGCGAAGAGGTCGCCCCGGACCTTCTTCACGCCGCTGAACCCCGAGCCGCCCCGGAACAGGTGAAACGTGTCCATGATGATGCAGGCCGCGGGGTCGTCCGCGTCCAGCGCGATGGCGCAGGCCTGGCCGAAACGGTGAACGCCCTTCATGAAGCCGACAAACTCGACGGCCACCTTGATGCCGTAGTCGTCCCGGCCGATCTTCATGAGGTCGCGGTAGCGCTCGGCGCCCCAGAGCAGGTCGAAGTCGGGCCGGTCGGGCGCGGGAATCGCCGCCACAAACTCCGAACCGACGGCGGCGGAGCGGCGCATCCGCTCGCGCGTGGCGGGCAGCGACGCCTCCCAGGCCTCCTGCGTCGCCGGCATGCAGTCCCACAGGCCGATGATGTTGGGGACAAAGAGGCCCCGGTCCCTGATCTCCGCGGCCAGCGCCTTCAGGTCACCGCCCTCCTCCTCGTACTGCTCCAGCTCGTTGATCCAGGGCTCGATGGCGTCCCAGCCCGCCTCGGCGGCGATGACGACCTTCTCCTTGAACGGGGTGGGCCGGATGGTGCTCGTGTTCAGCGTCAGCGGCCACGGGCTGATCCCGCCCTGGAACCGTTTGCCCTGTTCCGCCGCCTGCGCGCCGTGGGGCGCCGCGGCCAGCGCGCCCGCGCCCGCCGCCCCCGCCAGAAACCCGCGCCTCGAAATCCCGGATAGGCTCTTCGACATGGCATGACACTCCGTGGTGAATTGGAAACCGCCCGACCCCGGAATGGTACCTGTTCCAGCCTCGCCGAGTAAACCCGGAGGGGCGAATAGAAACCGGTGTCCGGCTGTTTGGGGAACAAGGGAGGGCTTTCAGGACCGTCTACGCGCCCATTTCCGGAGCGCGGCCCCAAGGAGAACGCCCATGATCTTTCAGGGAATACGCGGCGCGGGGCTCCTCTTGCCGGTTTTGGCCCTCTTTCTCGCGGGAAGTGTGCATTCCCAAGACCCCGGCCAGCCCCGGCAGCTTGTCCTGCTGGACGTGCCGGCGCCCGCCCTGACCGGCGTTCCCGCCGACTGGATGAACACCGGGGGAAGACCCGTTGCCTTTGAAAAGGGCCGGGTGTACATGGTCCATTTCTGGGCCTTTGGCTGCATCAACTGCAAGCGCAACCTGCCCGCCTATGCCGCCTGGCAGGCGGCGTACAGCGCCGCCCCCTTTACGGTGATCGGCGTCCACACCCCGGAAACCGCCAAAGAACGGGATCCCAAGAACCTTGCCGCCGCTGTCCAGGAGCACCGGATCACCTATCCGGTGCTCGTGGACGGAAAAAGCGCCAACTGGAAACGCTGGCAGCAGCAGGTGTGGCCCACGGTCTACCTCGTGGACAAGCGGGGCCATGTGCGCGCCTACTGGGTCGGCGAGCTGGAATGGGAGAACGCGGGCGGCACGCGCATCATGGACGGCATTCTCCGGCACCTGCTGAACGAGCCTGCCCCGGCGTCCTGACCGCCCCCCTACGCGGTCCAGTCGCGCTCCGGGCGCGAGCGCAGACGGTTGGCCTCGTCGTCGCCGAGGAAGGTCTCCGTTTCCGGGTCCATCTCCAGTTTTCGGCCGAGGAGCCAGGACAGGGCGGCGGCGTGGCAGGCGATGTGGGACCGGCGCATGACCCCGGGGTTGGCCGCCGTCGTGCCGCGCGATTTCACGCAGTCGAGAAAGTCGCGGGTGTGGGCGAGAACGTCAATGCCGTTCTCGACCTTCGGCATGCCGGCAAGCTCTTTCTTCAGCGCGTCGGAGGACACCTCGATGCCGCCGCTGTCGCCCACCTCCACCCATCCCTCGTCGCCCTCGAAGCGCACGGGGCAGGTGCCCAGCGCCTGGATCCATCCCGGCCGCTCCTCGAAGGGCGTCTTGAGGAAGTGGATGCGCAGGGCGACGCCGTTGGCGTACCGCGCCGTGATTCCCCTTGCGTCGGATTTATAGGACAGTGGCAGGGTGTCGTCGGCGCGGTTGGCCCACTGGCAGAGGTCCACGGTGTGGGCGCCCCAGTCGAGCAGGCGCGCGCCCGACTCGAAGTCCCAGTGGGCGCGCCAGCCGCCGTTGACGTACTCGGGGTGGTACGGCCGCCAGGGCGCGGGCCCGAGCCAGAGATTCCAGTCCACCTCCTCCGGGTCCGGCGTCGGCTCGCCGGGCAGCCAGGCCGTCTTGATCTCGGGGACGTAGGCGGTGGCGTGGAGGGTGTGAATGCGGCCGAGTTTTCCGGAATGCGCGAGCTCCACGGCCTTCTGGAAATTGGCCACGCTGCGCCGCTGGGTGCCCGCCTGGAAGACGCGGCCCGTGCGTTTCATGGTGTCGGCGAGTTCCTGGCAGTTGGCAATGGTCAGCCCGCAGGGCTTCTCGCTGTACACGTCCTTGCCCGCCTCCGCCGCAAGAATGGAGGCCGGGGCGTGCCACCGGTCGCCCGTGGCGATGAGGACGGCGTCAATGTCGTCCCGCGCGAGGAGTTCGCGGAAATCGCGGTAGACCACGCAGTCCGCGGTTCCGTGGGTCTTGTCCACGAAGGCCTTGGCGGAGTTCCGCCGGTCCCGCTGGACGTCGGCCACGGCCACGCAGCGCACGTCGGAATGTCGAAGCATCTGCGGCAGCACATGGCGGCAGCGGGGGCCCGCGCCGATGACGCCCAGGGTGATGGTGCCGCCTGGGGCCACCGCGCGCGGACGCGCCGTCGCGCAGGAGGAGAGAACGCCCGCGGCGGACACGGACGCGGCGGCGGCCTGGATGAACCGGCGGCGGGGGACGAGGCTTTCGTTTTCCATGACGGGCTCCTTCTCCGCCGCGGGGGCGGCCGGGGCCATTCTACCCGGAACAGGCCCCGCGGGGCACCGGACGGCCGGCATGAACCCGCACCGACCGCCCGCGCCGCCGCCCCCCGTTGACACCCCCGGCGGTGGCGGCGTATGGTAACGGCCATGCCCACCGTCCGGCTTGACATCGCCGACCCCGTCACCCGGCTGACGCTGGAGGCCCTCCTGCGCGCCGCCGGGCACGCCGTGTGCCATGACGGGGGGGAGGTGCTGGTCACCGACACGCCGCGCCACGCCGTGGAGGCCGCCGCGGCCCTCCCCGCGCTGGTGGTGGCCATGCCCTCCGGGCTGCCGGAGGCCGCCGCCGCCGTGGCCGCGGGCGCGGCGGGGATCATCCACCTGCCGCTGGTGCCCGGAGAGGCCGCCGCGCTCGTGCGGCGCGCCGTGACCGGCCGCACGGCGGACCCGGACGCGTTTGCGCCGGGCGACGACCTGTCCCTGGCCGCTGCGGAGCGCCGCCACCTCCTGCGGGTGCTGCGGCTCTGCCACGGCAACCGCGCCGAGGCCGCCCGCGTGCTGGGCATCGGCCGCAACACCCTGTGGCGCAAGCTCCGCGACACCGGCCCCACCCCCTGAGTTGCCCCCCGCGAAAGGAGTTGCCCAAACGATGAACACCGCCCTCGACTGCATCCCCTGTCTCGTGCGCAGCGCGCTGGACGCCGCCCGGCTCTTCACCGACGACCCGGCGGTCCACGAGCGCATCGTGCGCGAGGTGTTGCAGACCACCGCCGACATGGACCTGTCCATCCGGCCGCCCCTCATGGCCCAGCGCATTCACCGCCGCCTCCGCGAGCTGACGGGCAACGGCGACCCCTACGGCCCCGCCAAGGAGCGGTTCAACGCCCTCGCCGCGGAGCTGCTGCCCGCGCTGGAGGCGGAGCTGGACGCGGCCGCGGACCCCTTCAACATGGCGGTCCGTCTGGCGATCGCGGGGAACATCATTGACCTCGGCCCCAACCTGCACCTGTCCGAGGCGCACATCCGCGAAAGCCTGGAACAGGCCCTCGCCACACCCCTCGACGGCGACTCAGACGCCTTCCGCAGGGAGGTTGACGCCGCGCGGGACATTCTTTACCTCGCGGACAACGCCGGGGAAATCTACTTCGACCGGCCCCTGCTTAAACGCCTGCCCCAGGACCGGGTCACCGTGGCCGTGCGCGGCCTGCCCGTGCTCAACGACGCCACGATGAAGGACGCCCGCGAGGCGGGGCTCCACGAGCTGGCCCGCCTCATGGACAACGGGTCCGACGCGCCGGGCACGGTCCTTGAGGACTGCCATGACGCCTTCCGCGCGGCTTTCGAAGGCGCCGACCTCCTCATCGCCAAGGGCCAGGGCAACTTCGAGACCCTCATCGGCTGCGGCCGCCCCGTGTGGTACCTCTTCAAGGCCAAATGCGCCGTCGTCGCCCGCGAGGTGGGCAAGCCCCTGAACACCCACCTGCTCATGCGCGAGCCGGAGAAAAACTGAGGGCTGTCGGACCGGTCCGACATGTCTGACCCGTCCGACCGGTCATCCGCCGCCGTTGAGCAGCGCGAAGTTTTTCCGGTTGGCGGCGTGGAGCCTTTTAAACACCGCGTAGTTGCGGTCGTAGACCGCGCGGTGGGTGGGGTCGGGCGTGTGGGTGCGCGTAATCCGCACGGAGCGGGCGATGGCCGGAAAGTCGGGGTAGACGCCCAGGGCCAGGCCGCAGCAGGCGGCCGCGCCCGCGGCGCCGGCGTTCTGCGGGTTTTCCACCACGGCGACGGTGCGGCCCGTGATGTCGGCGAGCATCTGCGCCGTGACGGGCGAGGCCGCGCCGCCGCCCACGAAGCGCAGGGGGTCGTTGATGGGGAACTTCCGCGCCATGCACTCCAGGTACCAGCGCTTCTGGTAGAGGATGCCCTCGACCACCGCGCGGATGAGTTTCCGCTTTCCCGTGTCCAGGCTGAGGTTGAAGAACATGCCGCGCGCGTTGGGGTCCTCGAAGGGCGACCGGTTGCCGTGGAGCCAGGGGGTGAAAATGACGCCGCCCGCGCCGGGCGGGGCCTCGCCGACCACCTCGCCGAGATACTCCAGCAGGGAGCTGTGGCGCGCCTCGGGGTCCTCGGTCATGGGGCGCTTGGAGAGGTAGACCCCGATCTCGTCGAGGGCGATGTGGTCGCGCACCCACTCCAGGCACTTGCCCGAGGTCTCCTGCTCGCCGATGTAGTTGTAGTGGCCGGGCCGCGCGCCGAGGATGGACGCCATGAAGTGCGTGATGTCCAGCGTGCGCCGCGTGAGCACGGCGGCCACCCACCCGGAGGTGCCGATGTAGACGTGCGTGTCGCCGGGCTCCACGCACCCCGCGCCCAGGGCCTGCATGGTCAGGTCGCCGCCGCCGTTCACCACGGCGATGCCCGGCTCCAGGCCGAGGTCGCGGGCCGCCGCCGCCGTGAGGGCCCCCGCCGTCTCCGCCGCCTTCACCACCGGCGGCAGGTGCGCCGGGTCCACGCCGTGCATGCGGCAGAGCAGGCCGCTCCAGCCGCGCCCGCCGCCGCGCGTGTCATAGAGGAAAGTGGCGTGGGCGCCGTCGTCCGTCATGGCGGCGCGGCCCGTGCAGCGCAGGGCCAGGTAGTCCCGGATGTCGAGCCACCACGCCAGCCGCGCGAACAGCTCCGGCTCGCGCTCGCGCATCCACAGGTATTTCCAGACCGGGTCCTTCACGCTCGCCGACACGCCGCCCGCGATGGGGAGCGACGCGGCGAGCAGGGGCGCGTGGATGCCGCTCACGGCGGGGAAGCGCCGCAGGACGCGGGCGCACTGCGCGCCGCCGCGCTGGTCCATGTAGGTCATGCCCCGCCGCAGGGCGCGGCCCGACGCGTCCACGGGCACGAAACTCTGCATGCCGGCCGAGAAGGAGACGGCGCGCACGGCGGCCGGGGCGGCGCCGCAGTCCCGCAGGACCGCCGCGGTGCCCTCGGCCAGGGCGCGCCACCAGTCGTCGGGGTCCTGCTCCGACCCGCCCTCGGGGGTGATGTGGAGGGGGTACTCGCGCACGGCGCGGCCCAGCAGCTCCAGGCGTTCCCCCAGCCGGAAGAGGCAGGTCTTCGCGCCCGTCGTGCCCACGTCGCAGCCGATGGCGAGGGGGGCGTCCATCGGGGTCACTTTTTCTCCCACTGCCTGGAGTATTTCTTGAGGAACACCTGGTGCATGACCCACGCCTCAAACTTGTTGATGCCCTTCGCGCCGCCGAGGAACTCCGCCTCGATGAAGGCCTTGCAGCCCTTCTCCAGCACCTGGCAGCACAGCAGCGCCTCGTCCAGCGAGCGGCCCAGGCAGACCGCGCCGTGGTTCGCCATGAGCGCCGCCATGCGCCCCTGGAGGGCCTTCATGGTCACGCGCACAATCTTCTTCGTGCTCGGCAGGGCGTAGTCCGCCACGCGCACGCTGGGGCCGATGAGCTGGGCGATGTCGTCCAGAATCGGCGGCAGCTCCCGCCGCGCGGCGGCCAGCGTGGAGGCGTTGGGCGAGTGCGCGTGGATGACCGCGTTGATCTCCTTCCGCTCCAGGTAGACCGCGCGGTGCAGGTCGCGCTCGCTGGAGGGCTTGGGTCCCTCCCATTCCCCCGTGGCAAGGTCCACCACGGGCATGTCCTCCGCCGTGAGGGCGGCGTAGTCCGCGCCGCTGGGCGTGACCACCATCTTGTCCCCCACGCGGACGCTCACGTTGCCCCAGGTCCCCACGACCAGGCCCGTCTCCACGAGCCGCAGGCCCATCTGACGGACCGCCTCCCTTGCCGCGCCGATGTCGCTCATGCCTGGGCTCCCTTCGCCGGAACGTCCGCCTGCGCCAGCACGCGCCCGAAACGCGCGAGGGCGTCGTCAATCACCTCGTCCGTGTCCGCCGCGCTGGTGTAGAGGCGGCTGCCCGCCAGCGTGACGAGCCCCTCGGCGGCGTAGGCCGCGCCGTACTCCTCCATGGCGTGCTTGCGGGCCTTGATCTCCTTCAGAACGCGGAAAATGTGGAGGTAGTTCAGCTCGATGAACATGGCCGCCACGGTTTCCAGATGGCAGATGGACCCCTGATTGTACGCCACGAAGGGCAGCCCCTTGTCCTGGATGATCTTCTGGAGGCCCTTGGTGAGCCGGTCGCCCGCGCGGCCCGCCGCGGCGCACGCGCCGGTGCGCGCGATCTCCTGGATGGCGAAATAGCCCGCCGCCGCGCTCAGGGGGTTCGCCGCCAGCGTGCCGCCGACATAGGCCCGCTTCTTGCCGCTCTCGAGCCCCGCAGCCATGCGCAGGATCAGGTCGCGCCGGCCGCCCACACCGCCCGCGGCGGGATAGCCCCCCGCCACCACCTTGCCGAAGACCGTCAGGTCGGGGCGCACGTTGAAATAGCCCTGCGCGCCGCCCAGGCCGACGCGGAACCCCGTGACCACCTCGTCGAAAATCAGCAGGGCGCGGTATTTGTCGCAGAGCCGCCGCACGCCCGCGTTGTACTCCCTGTCCACGGGCCGCGTTCCGCTCTCCGGGCCGACGGGCTCAATGAGCACCGCCGCCGTGCCGCCGCGCAGGCGGTTCCAGAACAGCATCCGTTCCAGGCTGTCCAGGTCGTTCGGCGCGGCCTCGTGCGTGTACTTCACGCAGGACCGGGGGATGCCGTGGGCCTCGAAGCGTCCGGACTTCGGAATCTTCAGGCTGTAGACCATCTGGTCCGACCAGCCGTGGTACGCGCCGCCGATCTTGATGATCCGCTTCTTGCCCGTGGCCAGCCGCGCCACGCGCACCGCCGCCATCACCGCCTCCGTGCCGCTGCCCAGCATGCGGAACATCTCCACGGCGGGCATGTGGTGGTTGATCTCCCGCGCGATCTTCAGCTCGAACTCGTGGAAGAGCCCCGTCACGGGGCCGCACTTCCGCAGCAGCTCCATGACCGGCTCCAGCACCGCCGGGGGGTTCGACCCCAGCACCGTCGGCCCGCCCGCCTGGAGGAAGTCAATGTACTGGTTGCCGTCGAGGTCGTACAGGTGCGCCCCCTCGGCGCGGTCCATCACCAGCGGGAACGGGTAGTTGAACGACAGGTTGTGCTGCACGCCGCCGGGGATGAACTGCTTGGCCTCCTCGACCAGGGCGCGCGATTTCGGGCACTGGCGGTCGAGGCGGTCGAGCCAGCCCTTCATGGCGTCGCGCTTGAGCGTGACGGGGGGCTGCTTCATGAGGGCGTCAATCTGTCCGTAGATTTTTCCGGCGTCCGGGTATTCCGAGATGGCGTATGACATGGCGCTGCACTCCGATCGGTTGGCGTCCGCGATTGGTGCGACCATTATAGGGGCTGCGGCCGCCCATTACAACGCCCCCCCCAGGGCAATCGCACTAAAATGTCCCTCGAGAAACGCCTGCGAGCGGCATGGACGTCCCTTGGTTATGTGATTCTGTCTTTGTTGTCCCAACGGGACATCCGCCTATAGCCCAGGCCAGGCCGCCGCCCGAAGGGCCAGGCCTGCCCTGGGTTGCGCGCCCCAAAACACTTCTTGCCCCAAAGGGGCATCCGAAATTGGCGCGCCGGGAAGAAGACAAGGCAGGCGGGACGCCTGCGGTACGGAACTGCCCCGCAGGTCTTC
>JAPXRP010000154.1:0-10527 GCA_033813475.1 Candidatus Hydrogenedentota bacterium | reverse complement strand
GCCCGGAAGCACCTCGGCCCCCGCTGCGGGATCCTGGCTGATGACCTGCCCGGCGGGCACGGTGGCGTCATAGGCTTCGGACACCTGGCCGACGACAAGGCCCGCGCCGGTGAGCGCCGCCTCGGCCGCCGCCTGCGTGAGGCCGGTGATGGCGGGCACGGGCACCGGCGCCGGCCCGAGGCTCAGCACCAGGTGCACCATGGCGCCCGGCGCGGCGGAGGCGCCCGCCGGCGGATTCTGCTGGATGACCTGTCCGGCGGGCACGGTGTCGCTGTGCTCGCTGGCGACCTGGCCGACGGCCAGCCCGGCGGCGGTGATTTCCGCCTCCGCCTCGGCCTGCGTCAGGCCCGCGAGGTCCGGCACCGTGACCACGACGAACTCAAGGTCGTCGCAGTCAATCACGCCGTTCTTCGGCACCGTGAGGTCCGCCGCGTTGAACACCCCGGCCGGCAGGGCCGGGTTGAACGCCTGGTACTCCGCCAGCGAGATGGCGTTGTCCTCGTTCGTGTCCAGGGCGAACAGCGGCCCGAGGGCGGTCCAGGTGGACACCTCAAACTCCGGCATGGAGGCCCGGTCGTCGCCGTTGGTGTCGAGCTGGCCCCAGTTGTTCATCTGGATCCCGATGAAGCCGGTGAGGTCCTGGAACTCCTGCTTCGTCAGGTGGGCGTCCCCGTCGGGGTCCTGCGCCATGAGCAGCAGCATGCGGAAGACGCTCAGGCGCGAGCCGATCTCGCAGAGCGGCGGGACATAGCCCACCTCCTCCGGGCTCAGCTCGCCGCTCTCGTCCGTGTCGAGGGCGTTGAAGTCCTCGGGCCACAGGCCGGGGTACCCCGCCAGCGCCTCTTCCCACGACAGGCCGCCGCTGGCGTCCGTGTCCAGCGCCTCAAAGGCCGCCAGCAGCGCGGCCATGGCCGCGTCGAGCGGGTTGCCGGGCGCCGGGTCGGTGCCCGTGGACACAGCGAGGTGGACTTCGGAGTCCTCGGCGACGCTCATGCCCGGGGTCGGATACTGGCGCAGCACCTTCCCCTTGTCGGCGTCGTCGCCCGTCTGCTCGTAGCGCACCGATCCCAGGACCAGCCCCTCGCTGACGATCTTGAACTCCGCGTCGGAGTACGCCTCCACGGGGTACACATATTCGGCCATGTCCGTGCCGGGCGGCGGCTCCACCCGGACGGAGTAGGCCATGCCGTCCAGGTCGGGCACCGCCACGGGCGCGGGCACGAAGACGGGCACCAGCACATGGCCGGCCGAGGTGGAAACGTTAATGGACGGGGCCTCCGTCTTGGTGTACACGGGGTTGCCGTCCAGCAGCCAGTGCGAGAACACGTTCGTCCCGTACTGGGCCACGGTGGTGAAGGTGACCGTGCCGGTGTTCTCCCCGTACTGGCGGAAGAACTCGCCTTCGCCGTTCTGCAGGCCCGTCACGTCGGCCGCCCGGCTCACGGTGACCGGGGGCCGGATCCCACCCCGCGGGGCGACGTAGATGTCGCACACCGAGGGCTGCTTGGGCGTGTAGTAGATCTCGAACCCGATGCGGAGCTGGTCCACCGTGAAGTCTGCGCGCGCGCCGTCCAGCCGCACCACGATGTCGGCCCAGGCCGACGGCACGCAGTAGTAGACCTGGTCGTGGGCCAGCCCGCCGGTGATGTAGCTCAGCATGGACTGGCTGTCCGGGCTGACCGGATCATTCTCTTCCCAGGTCAACACCTGGTTGAAGTAGTCGCAGTCGGTCGTCCACTGCCACGGCGTTCGGTTCAGATCCAGATAGTGCTGGAAGGCCAGGGTCTTTCCCTGATAGCGCATGCGCGACACGCCCGAGTGCGTGTAGCTGATGTTCAGATTGGGGTCGGGATCCGTGCCGGTGTAGGTGACGCCCAGGGTGTCGGTCCAGATTCGGGCGACGCGGTGGTTGTCCTGGCTGGTCAACAACCGTCCCAGATGCTGGAGGTTGATCGTGATCTGCTTCTTCCGGTTCAACTCGTCAAGCTGCTCCGGCGTCAGCAGCCAGCTGTAGTTCTGCACCGCGTCGGGGGAGTTGCTGTTCGCGTCGTCCACAAACCGGCTCACAATGTCCCGCATCTGGTCCTCGAAGGGTGTCTTCAGCGCGGTGATCTCCGCCGGCGAGAGCGTGGGGCCATGGAGCGGGCTCGCGGGGTCGCCGGGCACCGTGTGCTCCGTCACCTTGGCCATCAGGCTGTCCAGGATGGCGGTGGACAGCGCCAGGGGGTGCGGGTAGGGCCGGAGCGTGCGGAACTCGTAGGCCTTGGCCATGTAGTAGTGCTGCTTCAGCAGGCGGTGCCGCACGCGCTGGTCCATGGCCTTGAAAAACTGGCGGGCCCTGTGGTCCTGCGACCGCAGGTCGGTCGTGAGCGCCGCGCGCATCTCGCCCAGTTCCGTGATGGCCTTGGCCAGTTTGTCCGCGGCCTCCGTGGCGGCGCTCTCCACGGAGTTTACGGCCGAGACCGCGCTCTCCTTCTCCGTGATCAGCGCCTTCAGCCGGGCGGCGAGCTGCTGGAACTTGCGGCTCTTTGCCAGCAGCTTGTCCAGGATGGCCTGCACCTCGCCGCTGGAGGCGCCCTGCGTGGTGGCCGCCTGCCGGTACTTCTCCGACTCGGCGTTCAACCCGGCGAGCTTGGTCTTGTACTGGTCGTAAAGCGCCGCGGCCTCCGCCTGCGAGGGGATGGAGGGCGCGCTGATGCCGCTCACCACGTCCCACACCTGGTCCAGCCCGGCGGAGAAATCGGTCACCTGCCCGGACAGGCCAAAGGTGATCCCCTGATCCGCCACGCGCGCCGCGTTGTCCCAGGAAAAGCCCTCGGTCACCAGGCTCATGGCGCCGCCGAGAATTTGCGTCTCCGGGAAGGGAAGCACCTTGAGAACGCCGCTGACCACTTTCATGGCCGACTCGATCCACGAGTCCTCCGCCTCGTCCTCGGCCTGTTCCAGCAGCCGGTTATACAGCGCTTCCTTCTGCTGCGTGAGGCTGCTCTCCTCCACCGCCAGCGCCGTGGCGGCGGTGATGAGGCCCGGTAGCTTGTCGCGCGCCGTGTTAAGGTCCTCCCGGAGGCTGGTGATCTCCTTGTCCTTCTCGGCGATGGCCGCGTTGAGCCCCTCGATGCTCTTCTCCGTTCTCCGGGCGTCCGCCTCAATCCAGCGGGCGAGGAAGAGCATGGGGATCGCGCTTTCATACTCCCGCTTGTAGACGTTCGCGTTTGCCTCGAAGGAAAGCATGGGCGTCCACCCCGGCGGGTTGCCGAAGTAGTCGAGCCCCCGGGACGCGCGGTCGTACACCGTGCGGATCTCGTCGGCCATGGCCTGCAGGAGGCGCTCCTCCGTTGCCGACGGCGGGTTGTAGGCCAGCCGCCCGTAGATGCGGTTCAGGTACTCCATTGAGAGGTCGCGCGCCCGCCGGATCTGCCCGTTGAGGTGCAGGTCGTTGAGGTAGAGCACCGCGGGCTGTATCACCTCGGGGCAGATCCACTTCTCCTCCGTCCCTTGGACGGTGCCCTCCAGCGGCGGCGCGGGCCGCGGCTGGATCGCTGCGGGGGACGTCGTGTCCGTGATCCGCTCCTGCACGGGGTCCTGATTCCGGTAGTAGTAGACAACCCAGTCGTCTTTCTTCTTCTTGACCAGGGTGAGGTTCTGGACATCCTCGCGGTTTTGGGTCGCCTGCGAGGGGCCGGTGGCTTCGGGATCGCCCACCCACAGCCAGAAGGCCGGGTCGGGACTGGGCGTGTCCGCCGGCGCGGGCACCGGCACATCCGCGTCCAGGTCGCCGCCGGGGCCAAAGTCCGCGTCTATCAGGGCGGCCAGCTCCCCGAAGGGCGCCGTGACCGTTCCGTACTTGCCGCCGGCGCCCGGCGTGCCGCGGGGGGTCAGCTCCGTGTGGGGCTTGGGCCAGGAGGCGACCCCCCGGCTACTCGTCTCGTCCGAGTTGTGCAGATACAAGATGCGGCCGACCATTTCCCGGCGGGTGTCGCCGTCCACCCCGGCGCTCTTCACCTTGTCCTGCCATCCCCAGGATTTGTTGCCCACAACGGTGAAAGTGTCGCCCGCGTCACCGTCCTGGCCTTTGCCGCCGTTCTGCCCCTTGGCCCCCTTGAGGATGAACCGTTTCGCCGAGAGGCTGTTGTCGAAGGCGCACTGCTCGATGTTGAGGAGCAGGTCGCCGCTGTCCTGACCCTTCGCGCCCGGCTGCCCGGTCTCGGGGTCGTCCGTTCGGGGATACGGGGTCAGGTCAATGCGGCCCACATCGCTGCCCTGGTCCTCGAAGACGAGCACCCGGGCGGTGATGGTGAGGTCGGCGCCCGGCAGGCGCAGCCCGCCCGCGATCACCACCTTCTCCGCGAACAGCTTCACGCGGTAGAGGCCCTTGTTGTCGTGCAGCTCCTCGTACAGGTTGTTCGGGTGGCCCTCCTGGATGCGCAGGGTCTTGCCCGTGATCATCACGTTCTTGACGGTCGGGGGGTCGGCCTCGGTGCCCTGGCCGTTCCAGAAGCCGAACTTTCCGTGGATTTCCTCCGTGAAGGTGATGTAGTCCTTGGACTCGTCGTCCGGAATCCCCGCGTTGGGGTCGTCCGGCTTCACCGTGTCATCCTCCGTCACGGGGCCCGCCACCGGGCGCACCAGCACCGTCTGGCAGACCGGATCGCCCCCCGCCGGGGTCGCGCAGAAAATCACCTGGAAGGGGGTCACGTCCGTCTCGGCCGCCGTGTAGGTGAACACGCCGGAGGCGGGGTTGAACGTGATGGACCCGTCGGGCGCGCCGTTCAGGGTGTAGGAAAGCACCGTGCCCGGGGGCATGCCCTCGGGAATGAGCACCCGCACCGCCGTGGGCACGCCGTGGACCGCCTCGATCTCGGGGATCAGCCCGAGGGTGTGGGCCTGCACCGGCTGGTAGTAGGCGGTCATGGTCAGCCCCCGCCCGGCGGGCACGACGCCCGTCATCGGCGCGACGGGGTACCACCCCTCGACATGGTCGCAGAGCACCTGCACCACGCCGGGCCGCACATTGGAGATGGTCTGGCCGGAGTTCGCCCAGGCATACCCCTCCAGGCGCCAGCGGGCGCCCGCCGCCGCCGCCTCCGGCGGCTCGATGGTGCAGGTCACGCTGCCGGGATGCAGCAGCTCGTTCTCGCCGACGCCCGGCAGCTTCTCGTAGCGCAGGACGATGTCCACCGTCTCCCCGGGGTTAATGAGCACCCGGGTGTTCTGCGGGGAGAGGTAGCCGTTGACCGGCATGGTGTGGATGTCGTACATCCCCGGCGGAATGTCGGAAATGGTTTCTGTGGAAGCGGCCAGGCGCAGGCTGGGCGCGTAAATCCAGAAGTCGCCCGCCACGGGCGCGCCGTCGCGCTCCAGCGTGGCGCGCAGGGCGCCCGCCCGGGTGTACATCGCCGCCGCCTCGGTGATTTCGCCGCTGCGCACGCGCACTTCCTGGCGGAAGGGCATCGTCCAGCCCGGTATTTCCTTGAACACCAGGAAGTACGTCTTCTCCGTCGTCGGCATGTCGGTGTAGGCCACGCCGCTGTCCTGCCACGGCATGCCGTCCACGTTGGAGAACCGCCACTGGGCCCCCGCCGCCACGGCCGACGCCGGATACAGGCTGACCCGCGCGCCGCCGCGCGGCGTCTCCACGAAGTAGTAGGTCTTCTCCGTCAGACCGCCCCGGGGCACGGTCACCGTTGCGGAATGTGCCGGATCGGGCGCCCAGCCGTTGACATTGTTGTGCGACAGGGTGTTGAGCCCCGCCAGCGCGTCGGTGCGGGTCGCCCCACTGTCGGAACCGAAGGGAATGAGCGGCTCCACGTTCCACTTCACCCCGGCGTCCACCGCCGCCTGCGGGCTGATGAAAACCCGCAGGCTGCCCCGCGCCACCGGAATCTCCGCCGTCACGCCGCCCCAGTCGGACTCGCAGTCCCAGTGCAGGACGTTGGACCAGTTGCCGCCCATGAGCACCTTGCCGGTGACCAGGCCGCCGCCGCCCAGAAGGGCCTTGCCCTGCGCCTGCTCCTTCCAGGCCAGTGCCAGGCCGCGCTCCGCCGTCTCATACGCCCCCGCGATGTCCGGGGCAAAGGCGCCGGAAACCACGCTGAGCCCGCCCAGATACAGCCCGGCGTAGGGGAACACCTCCATCCCGCTCAGCGCCGCCCGGGGCGCCGTGCCGGTGAAGGACGAGGCCAGCGGGCCCAGGTTAATGTCGAGATCCACGCCGTTGAAGAACATGCACACGGCCTGCATGGTGAACACGGGTCCCGTTCCCGCAAAGCGGATCCACACCTCGTTCTCTTCGGTGTTCGGCGAGTTCGGATTCTTCAGATAGTAGAGGGCCGACCGCGCCGTTCCGGAGGTGTTGGCCGTCCACAGGGTGTAGTTCTGCACCTGGTCCAGCGACACGGCCTCGGGGGCCGCCTGGTCGCGCTGCCAGGTCACCAGCACCACCGACAAATCGGGCAGCGGCCGGGACAGCGGCACGTCCATGGACACCCAGCCGCCGTCAGTCTGCCCGCTCCAGGAGGACTGCCCCGCGAGGCGCGGCGTGCCGCCCGGCTCGTAGCGCACGGTGTAGGTGCGCGTGTCGTTGAAGGGGACCAGCACGTCCAGGACCGGCGTCTGCCATCCGGGAAGCCGGGAGAACTCCACGCTGCGGCGGCCCGACTCGCCCTCGCCCTCGTCGGCCAGGGTGTACCAGGTCTCCGTGCCCGCAAACCGCCACAGCGGGTTCAGGGCGGCCGCCTCGGGCGGCTCCACCTGGAACAGAACCCTGCCGTACTGTTTCCAGGTGACGGTGTAGGTTTTGTTCTGCCCCTCCACAATGGCAAACGCTCGGTCCTCGGGCGCGCTGAAGTCCCCGTAGCCGCTGGCCCCGGTGAACTCCACGTCCAGATAGCCCCGGTCCACATCCGCCACGGTGATGTTGGTGTAGAGATAGTTGTCCCCGTGCCAGGTGTCCTCGGGCGTGCGCCCCTTCACCCGCCACCGCGCGCCGCCCTGCGCCGCCTCCTCCGGCTCGATGTAGAGGCGCAGGCCCGTCGGGGCCAGTTCCGTATAGGTCAGCGTCACCGAGACCGTGTCGTCCTCCTCCACCTCCACCCACAAACTGGACGGGTCCGTCAGCCGGTAGTCATCCGGCTACGGAATCTCGATCCGCTGCCAGCCGCACAGCGCCGAGCTGGACCCGCCGGACGCGTAGTCATTCGCGCCGCCGGCGATGGACCACCGCATCTCGGGCCGCGCCGCCAGCGCGGGCGGCTCTATCGTCACCGTCACCGTCCCCTGCGAGTGCGGAAGCATCGCCTCCGCCGCGCCCCACTCGCCGCCCACGTCAAAGGTGGGCCCCTGCTGCTCCGTGGTCAGCCCGGCCGGGGCGGCCAGGGCCGTGTACCCCGCGGCGACCCCGGTCCGGCGGTTGTCGCCGCCGTAGAGAACCGTCTGCCACAGCCGCGCGGAAAGCATCGCCGCGTCTGTGAGGTCGTGGTTGAGCGCCGCCACCTTCTGCGCCTGAAGCGCGCCGCAGAGCAGGTCAAACTCCGTGGCCCCCGTCAGGGGATTCAGCAGGTTCGCGGGCGATGACACATCCCCCCCGCCCGCCGTGTTCGGGAAGGGGGCCGTCGTTCCGACGGCCGCCGTGTTCACGTTCGTGAACACCGACACCGTGCCGGACACCAGCGCGTCCGCCCGGCCGAACTGGAACACCCAGGTGGAGTCGCCGCTCAGGGTGTGGCCCTTGCGGAAGAAGAGCACCGGTTTCCCGGTCTCCGGGCCGGACCCGGCCCCCTCCACCCACTTCGTAAAGGTGTTGGCCCCCTCCGTCACGGAGACGGTCCCGTCGCCGCAGCCCGCCAGCGCCGCCACGGTCAGCCTGCCGAGAACGCCAACCATGCCCGAAGGCATCACATGGTTCACCCGCAGCTCGCCGTTCGTGTCGGTCTGCCCGGTGAAGGAGAACTGGTACAGCGGGTGCGGCACCCCCACGCGCATGTACACCCCCGTCTCCACCGTGACGGCGTCCCGGAGGACGCGCACCCACCGGGCCGGCGGCTCCCGCAGGCTGCGGGTGTCGGGGTTGTGAAACTCCAGCCAGTGCCAGCCCGCCGAGATCATGGACGCCTCGGCGCCCGATGCGCGCCAGCCGCCGCCGTCTATCCGCCAAAGGCCGCCCTCCTCGCCGCCTTCGGCGTTGGAAAGGTCCACCCGGAGCGCGCCGCGCCCCGCCGCCGGCAGCGTGAACAGGGTCAGATCGTAACCGGTGTCCTCCACCCCCACGTCCCAGAGCAGCTCGGTGTCATCGCGCCCCGGCTCAAACTGGCGCGCCGAGCCCACGGTTGAAAAGAGGTTCCCCGGCGCCCGCGCACTCCACAGCTCGTCGTGCCCGGGGTCGTACGGAGCGGCCCCGAAGCCCGCCACGCACAGCATCGAGAACACCGTGTCTCCGTTGATGGGCTTTCCCAGCTCCGGAACCGTGTGCAGAATATCCGTTGCCGGGGTCGTGCCGGAAACCCGCTCCAGGGCGGGGAAACGCCGCTCGGCGTCCCACGGGTCGCTGAACGCGTCCAGGTCCACCCCGCGCAGGAAGACGACCGTGAGGATGTACGGAATGTCCTCGGCCGCCCCGGCGGGGGTGAGCGTCATCATGCCGTCATACCAGCCGCCCGGGCGCAGTTGGGGCCGCTTCATGAAAAACGCGCGCGTGGTGATCCCCGTTTCGGCGGAGGGACCCCACAGGGGGAGCGCCTGCGGAAGCGCGTGCGGCGATGTCCAGTCGGAGTAGACGCTCAGGCCCGGAGCTGTCAGCTCCAGGTTAATCTCCCCCTCGCTCTTCGTGGAAAGGAACATCAGAACCAGCTCCGCGCCCCACGGAACCTCGTCGGAGTAGGAAAGCTCGTAGCCGTTGCCGGCGTTGGCGGCGCCCGTGTATTCGTCCGTCCTGATGACCTCCGGCGCGCCGAGCATCCGGTAGCGCGCATCCACCACCGTCAGGTCGTCCGCCACCACCTCGATGTCCATCTCCGGCGCTGTGTATCCGGGAATCTCCGAAAACCGGAACGGCCACACGCCCAGCGGCTGCCCCGCCGCCAGATCGCCGGACTCCAGCCAGGCCCCCGTCTCCCGCCACCCCTCCTCCGTCCTCTCCTGGCCCCAGTTCGCGCGCCAGCGCGCCCCCGCCGTCACCGCCGCCTGCGGGCGGATGTTCACCTGCACCGTGCCGAAGCACCGCGACCGGAACGGGATCATGAACATGGAGTACTGCGAGGGCGCGCCGTCCCATGCGACATGGAGGTCCGGCCGCCCCTCCGCGATGCGGGTGAACGCCGCGCCGCCCGACATGCCGCCGCCAACGGTGGACGAGGCCGCCTGCATCCCCTCGGCGGAGGGAGCGCCCACATTGCCTATCGCCCCGGCAAGGGTCAGCAGCATGTCGCCCCGCTTAAAGGGCCCCGGGGCCGTGTACTCCACCTCCTCCACCACGCCGCTGCTCGCCTCGTGCACCGGCCCGGTGTACGCCGTGCCCACGCCGGGGAAGGACGTCATGTCCGCGCCCCGCAGGCACACGGCGGTCACCACCACCGGGAAGGGATCCTGATACGCCGTGTCAATGCCCACGATCAACTCGGCCGTGGTGTCCGAGACCGGAGGCGTGGGAAAGGTCCGGTACCAGACCGACGTCGCCATGTCCAGCGCCGCCATGCCGTCCGTCTCGGCAATCTGCTCCATGCCCCCGCCCACGGAAACGTAGTCTATGAACGAAAAGCCCCGCGAGGCGCCGCTCACCGCGAGAATCACCATCTCCGTGCCTGCGGGAAACGGGATTTCCCCCTCAAGGTCCGCGACGCCCTGCTGCACCGTCTCCCAGACGGTGGCGGAACCCAGCACCTCCAGCGGCGCATCGGGGAACCCCTGCGCCCCCGCCTGCCCGCAGGGCACAAAAAAGGCCGCAAAAGCGGCCAGCAGGATAACTATGGACACACTACCCCAACCACGCAGATTCGCACTCATTTGACCGTTCTCCCTTGGATGCACTTCAGCAAAACACGCCTCAAGACTACCACAAGAGGCCCCTTTCCGCAATAGGGTATCGAAAATTCCTCCCAATTATGCGAAAAAGCAGGGCGGTTTGTACGGTGGACTTTACTCCCGCAGGATCAAACAGCGGGCGGCAGCATCCCCATGGCCGCCCAGTCCTCACGGGCCGGGCCGTAGGTGCCCGGCACGCGGAGCCCCGCCAGGCGCATGAGCGCCGTCATCTGCCCCCGGTGATGGACTTCATGCCGCACCAGCACCTGAAGCGTCATTCCGCGCGGCCACATCTCGCCGTACATGTTGTCGGTCACGGCAAGCGTCTCATCGGTCCAGTCCGCCGCCAGCCGCTCCGCCAGCTCCGCCGCGGCGCGGCCGTGGGCTGCCACGATGTCTGCGGCGCGCGCGGGCACCGGCGCTTCCCCGTCCACCGACGACAGGCGCACCCCCGTCCGCGCCATCATCTCGGGAACCGTGGTGACGATGTGCCACGCGATCCGGCCCAGGGTC
>JAPXRP010000153.1:0-10535 GCA_033813475.1 Candidatus Hydrogenedentota bacterium | reverse complement strand
AGGCGGCGGCCGAGGCGGCGCTCACCGGCGCGGGCCTTGTCGTCGGCCAGGTGTCCGAAGCCTATGACGCCACCGTGCCCGCCGGGCAGGTCATCAGCCAGGATCCCGCAGCGGGGGCCGAGGTGCCTCCGGGCACGCCGGTCTCCTTTGTCGTGAGCCTGGGCGTGCGCATGATCGCCGTGCCCGACCTCTCCGGCATGACCGCCGCCGAGGCCGAGGCCGTGCTGCTCGGCGCGGGACTCACGCTGGGCGCGGTCACGGAGGAAAACAGCGCCACCGTGCCCGCCGGGCAGGTCATGGGCCAGAACCCGGCGCCGGGCGTGGAGCTTGTGGAGGGCGCCGCCGTGGCCGTGGTGGTGAGTCTCGGGCCGCTGCCCGTGGCCGTGCCCAATGTCACCGGCATGACCCAGGCCGCCGCCACTGCGGCGCTTACGGGCGCGGGGCTGGCCGTCGGCCAGGTCTCCGAGTCCTACAGCGACACCGTGCCCGCCGGGTCCGTCATCAGCCAGAACCCCGCCGCCGGGACGATGGTGCTTCCCGGGGCGGCGGTCGCCCTGGAAGTCTCCAAGGGCCCCGCGCCCACGGGTGACATTGCCGTGCCGAACCTCGCCGGGATGACCCAGGCGCAGGCCGCCGCGGCGCTGGCCGCCGCGGAGCTGTCCCTGGGCACGGTCACGGAGGTGTACGACGCCACCGTGCCCGCCGGGCAGGTGGTGGGCCAGAGCCCCGTTGCCGGGGTGGAGGTCGCCGCCGGCACGGCCGTGAACCTCACGGTGAGCAAGGGCCCCGAGCCCGCCGTGGTGCCCGATGTCACCGGCATGACCCAGGCCAACGCCACCGCCGCCCTCACGGGCGCGGGCCTCGCCGTCGGCGCGGTCACGGAGGCCTACAGCGACACCATTCCGTCGGGCCGTGTGATCAGCCAGAATCCCGAGGCGGGCGCCGAGGTGCCGCCGGGCACCGCCGTGCGCCTGGAAGTCTCCCAGGGCCCGGCCCCGGCGGGCGATGTCGCCGTGCCGAACCTGGCCGGGCTGACGCAGTCGCAGGCGTCCGCCGCCCTGACCGGCGCCGGGCTGGTCCTCGGCGCGGTCACGGAGGCCTACGACCCGACCGTGCCCGCCGGGCAGGTGATTGGCCAGAACCCGGCGGCCGCCGCAATGGTCGCCTCCGGGACGGCGGTGAACATTGTTCTCTCCAAGGGCCCGGCCCCCGTGGCCGTGCCCGATGTCACCGGGATGACCCAGGCCAACGCCACCACCGCCCTCACAGGCGCGGGGCTGTCGGTCGGCGCGGTCACGCAGGCGTACCACGCCACCGTGCCCGCAGGGTCCGTCATCAGCCAGGACCCCGTTGCGGGGACGGAAGTCGCCGCGGGTTCGGCCGTGGACCTGAACGTGTCCAGGGGCCCGGCCCCGTCGGGCGATGTCGCCGTGCCGGACCTGGCCGGGCTGACGCAGTCCCAGGCCGGGGCCGCGCTGACGACCGCCGGACTCGCGCTGGGCGCGGTCACGGAGGCCCACAGCGCCACCGTGCCCGCCGGGCAGGTCATGGGCCAGAGCCCCGCCGCCGGGACCACGGTGCCCTCGGGCACCGAGGTGGCCGTCACCCTGTCCAAGGGCCCGCAGCCCGTCTCCGTGCCGGACGTGGCGTGGATGACCCAGGCCGCCGCGGAAGCCGCGCTCACGGGCGCGGGCCTGGCCGCCGGCGAGGTCACGCAGGCGTACCACGCCACCGTGCCCGCCGGGTCCGTCATCAGCCAGGATCCCGCCGCGGGCGCGCAGGCGCCGCCCGGGTCCGCCGTGGACCTCGTGGTGTCGCTTGGTCCGCCGCCTGTCGGCGACGTGTCCGTGCCCAATGTGGCCGGGATGACGCAGGCCGCCGCGACCACGGCGCTCAGCGGCGCCGGGCTGGCGGTCGGCGCGGTCACGCAGGCGTACAGCGCGACCGTGCCCGCCGGGCAGGTCATCAGCCAGAATCCCGCCGCCGGGACGATGGTCGCCTCCGGCACCGCCGTGGCGCTCGTGGTCTCCAGGGGCCCGCAGCCGGTGGCCGTGCCCGATGTGTCCTATCTGACCCCGGACACCGCCGGCGCCCTGATCACAGGCGCGGGGCTGGTCGTCGGCCAGACCACCGAGGAATGCAGTGACGTGCCCGCCGGGCGCGTCGTGCGCACCGACCCCGCCGCAGAAGCTGAGGTGGACCCCGGCACAGTGGTGCATCTGGTGGTGTCCAGCGGTCCGTGTGTGATCCAGGTGGCTGTGCCCAACGTGTCCGGCCAGGCGGCCTCCGCCGCCGGGACCGCGCTCACGGGCGCGGGGTTGGTCGTTGGCCAGACCACGGAAGAGTGCAGCGACACGGTGCCTGCGGACGCGGTGATCCGCACCGATCCGGCGTCCGGCACGCTGGTGGTGCCCGGCACGGTGGTGCACCTGGTGGTGTCCAGTGGTCCTTGCACCGTGGCGGTGCCCAACGTTTCCGGCCTGACGGCGGCCGCCGCCGGGACCGCGCTCACGGGCGCGGGGTTGGTCGTTGGCCAGACCACGGAGGAGTGTAACGACACGGTGCCCGCGGACGCGGTGATCCGCACGAATCCGGCGTCCGGGACAATGGTGCCCCCCGGCACGGCGGTGGCCCTCGTGGTCTCCAGCGGGCCCTGCCCCGTGGCGGTGCCGAGTGTGACCGGGCTGACGCAGGCCGCCGCGACGGCGGCGATCACCGGCGCGGGGCTGACGCTCGGCGCGGTGACCGAGGCCTTCAGCGACACGGTGCCCGCCGGGTCCGTCATCAGCCAGAGCCCGGCCGCCGGCGCGCAGGCGCCCCCCGGCTCGGCGGTGGCGCTCGTGGTGAGCAAGGGCGTGGATCAGGCCTCCGTGGACGCTGCGCGGGCCTCGCTGGCGACGGCGTTCGAGGACGCCGACACGAACGGGGACGGCTTCCTGAGCTTCGCCGAGGCCCAGGCGGAGCTGCCGACCCTGACGCAGCTCGTCTTCAACGCCCTCGACACCGACGGGGACGGCCAGTTGTCCGCCGAGGAGCTGGGCGCCGAAACCGGCTGCGGGTGCGGCTGCAAGAAGTCCGACATGACCGCGGACGGCCTCAAGTCGCGCCTGGGCGACCTGTTCCTGGGCGGGCTGGCGCTGGCGCTGCTGGCCGCCGCGGGACGCCGCCGGATGCCGTAGTGAATGACTGAATCAAGCCGCCCGCCGGGGGGATGCCCCCGGCGGGCGGTTCTCTTTTGGGGAGGCATCGGACCGATCGGTCGGATCGGACCGATCAGACTGATGGGTCTTACAGGTCCGACGGGTCCGACTTGTCCGACGGGTCCGACTTGTCCGACGGGTCCGACGGGTTTGCGTGGGGGGGCGGGCTGGGCGTTGTCTGTCGGGCGGCGCGCGTCCGCTCAGAACATCTGCCGGAACTGCTCTTCCGTGGCGGGCTGGGGTTCGGGGGTTTCCCAGTAGGACTGGTCCGGGGCGGCGCGGCGCTGTTTGAGGGGGTCGTTGCCGAGCATGCGCATGATGAAGCCCGTGGGGGTGAGCATGCCGTAGAAGACGATGCCGAGCATGAGGCGGGTCATGACCCAGTTGACGCCCTCGGCGAACTTCATCCACCCGGCGAAGACGGGCTTCAGCAGGCCGGGCGCGGCGAGGCCGAGGACGGCGAAGACGGCGGCCACGGCGAAGAAGGGCCAGGGGAGGCCGTGGAACCCGTGGAATGCCCAGCGGACGAGGCCCAGCACGATGATGGCCGCAGCCATGACCAGCCCGAATTTCCGCTGCTCGTTTCTGTCCGATATGTCCGGTTTCTTCATTCTTCACCGTCCGTGGGGGTCGTCCCCCGCGTGTTAGTCCAGCTCAAACTCCGCCTTCCAGTCCGACTCGTCCTTCCAGGGGGCCTGCTCCGTCTTGTCGAGCACATAGCCGCCGAGGCACAGGAAGTCCATGTGCGTGCGCATGAAGCAGGTGTAGGCCTCCTCCGGCGTGCGCACGATGGGTTCGCCGCGCACGTTGAACGACGTGTTGATGAGGACCGGGCATCCGGTCTTTCGGCGGAAGGCGTCCAGCAGGGCGTGGTAGGCGGGGTTGTCCTCCCGCCGCACGGTCTGGATGCGCGCCGAGTTGTCCACATGGGTGACGGCGGGGATTTCCGACCGCACCACCTTGAGCTTGTCGAAGCCCTGGGCGGCCTTCTCCTCCCCCGTCAGCGTCCGCAGGCGGTGCGGCAGCACGTCCGCCACGAGCAGCATGTAGGGGCTCTCGTGGCCGCGCAGGTCGAACCACTCGTCCGCGTGCTCCACCATGACCGACGGGGCGAAGGGCCGGAAGGACTCGCGGAATTTGATTTTGAGGTTGAGGACGGACTGCATCTCGCGGGACCGGGGGTCGCCGAGGATGCTGCGTGCGCCGAGGGCGCGCGGGCCGAACTCCATGCGCCCCTGGAACCACCCCACGACCTTCTGTCCGGCGATGATGCCCGCGACCACGTCCGGAATCTCGTCCATGGCGTAGTGCTTGTGGGGGATGTTCCGCTCCTTGAGGAAGCGGCCGATCTCGTCGTCGGAGAAGGCGGGGCCGAGGTAGGTGGCCTTCTGGCGGCGGGGGTCCGGCGTGCGCGGCTGGTCCAGGCACTGGTGCCATACGCTCAGGGCCGCGCCGAGGGCGTTGCCGCCGTCGCCCGCGCAGGGCTGGATCCACACGTCCTCGAAGGGCCCCTCGCGCAGGAGCCGCCCGTTGGCCACGCAGTTCAGGGCCACGCCGCCCGCGAGGGCCAGGTGCCGCGCGCCGGTCTCCTTGTGGACCTGGCGGGCCATGTTCAGCATGATCTCCTCCGTCACCTCCTGCACCGACCGGGCGAGGTCCATCTCGCGCTGCGTGATCCGCGTCTCCGGCTTGCGCTCCGGCCCGCCGAAGAGCCCGGCGAAGGCCGCATTCGTCATGCGCAGCCCCGCGCAGTAGTCGAAATACTTCATGTTCAGGCGGAACGACCCGTCGTCGCGGAGGTCCACCAGCTCGCGGCGGATGATGTCCGCATAGCGCGGCTCGCCGTAGGGCGCGAGGCCCATGAGCTTGTACTCGCCGCTGTTCACCCGGAACCCCGTGAAGTACGTGAAGGCCGAGTACAGGAGGCCCAGCGAGTGGGGGAAGGTGATCTCCTTCAGAATTTCCACCTTGTTGCCCCGGCCGACGCCGTAGGTCGTGGTGGCCCACTCGCCCACGCCGTCCACGGTGATGAAGGCCGCCTCCTCCCACGGGCAGGGGAAGAAGGCCGACGCCGCGTGGGACAGGTGGTGTGTCGAGAAGTAGACCCTGCCCTGGCAGCCCAGCTCCTTGCGGAGGGTGCCGCGCATGAAGAGTTTTTCCGAGAGCCACGACGGCACCTGCTCGTAGAACGAGCGGATGCCCTTCGGCGCGAGGGCGGCATAGGTGAGCAGGAGCCGCTCGAACTTCACCAGCGGCTTGTCGTAGAACGCGACGGCGTCCACCTCGTCCAGCGTGATCCCCGCCTCGGCCAGGCAGTAGTCCACCGCCTCCTTCGGCAGGCGCGGGTCGTGCTTCCGCCGCGAAAAGCGCTCCTGCTGCGCCGCGGCGACGATCTCGCCGTCACGCAGCAGCGCCGCCGCGCTGTCATGGTAAAACGCCGATATTCCGAGAATGTGCATGCGGTTCTTTCCGTCTGCGGCCCATGAAGACGCCATTGTACCCGCGCGGCCGCTTTCAAGCAAACGTCCGGGGGGTCAGGCTGGATTCCCACCGCCTCCCCCGCGCCGTCAGTTCAGGGCCACATCCCCGCCCCGGGCCTCCATGAGCACCCGGAATTTTCCCTCGCCGAGTTTTCCGGTGAACTCCTGGCGGTCGCCCGCGAGGGCGCCGGTCAGGGGCACGGTGCTCTGCACGCGGCCGCCCTCGGCGCGCAGGGTGAACTCGGCGCTGGACTCGGGGGCCACGAGGGCGCTGACCGCGCCCGGGTCGGCCTTGAGGTCCATGTCGCCCGCGAGGGGCTCCAGCGAGATGAGCCGGATGGCGCCCCCGGCGCTGCGCGCGGTGACGGGTCCGAGCGGCGTGTCCACCACGATGCCGCCCTCGACGCTCTGCACGGAGACGGCGCCGCCGCAGCGGGCCACGGTGACGTCGCCGAAGCGGGCGGAGACCTCCGCGCCGCCGGCGCAGTCGGCCAGGCGCACGGGGCCTTTCTGGTTGGAGAGCACGGCGTTTCCGGTGAGGCCCTCCACGGCGACCCCGCCCTGCGCCTGGGTCACGCGCACCTCGGCGGCCATGCCCGCGACTTCGGTGAGGCCGGCGGCGGCGTTGACGCGCAGGGGGGTTCCGCGCGGGGCCTTCACGGTGAGGTCAACGCGCCAGTCGGTGCAGCCGAAGCGGGCCATGTCGGGGTCGGCGAGGGTGTGGACCGCCACCCGGCCGGGCTCCTCCTGCACCTGGAGCTGCAGCGCCGCGAGGGCGTCCACGGCGGCGGCGGCGGTCGCGCCCATCCAGACGATGCGCGTGGCCGTGACGGCGATGCCGGGGCCGTCGTGGCCCTCGACGCGGACGTTGCCGTTGGCCGCCTCGATCACCAGCGCGGCGTCGGGGGCGGGGGTGACCTCCCGCGTGACGGTCTCGTTGAACAGGTTGCCGCCGCCGGGCGCGGGGGCCTCGGCGGGCACCCGGCCGCGCAGCCCGATCCCCACGTCGCTGAACGACGCGTTCAGGCTGATCCTGTGCGGCGATTCGGGCGCGGGGTGGCGGGCGACGAGGCGGTCCTGCTCCCCGGCGCGGGTCAGTTCGAGGTCGCTGGTGAGGGTGCCGTGGAGGATGGTGGCCGTGAGGTCCGGCGCGACCGCGGGGTCCAGCTCGATCTCGGCGGTGCCGCCGTCCACCGTGAGCGTGGCGTCCAGCGCGGGGCCGGGTTCGGCCAGCCGGAGGCTGCCGCGGAACACGCTGACCTGCAGGGCGCCGGAAACGCGGCGCAGCTCGGCGCGCGAGCCCTCGAGCTGGAAGACGCCCCCCTGGGCGAGGTCCTCGGCGATGACGGGGAACTCGCCCTGCGCGCGCACGCGCACCACGCCGCCGGCCCGGCGGATGTCCACCGCGCCGTACTGCGCCTCGACGGCAACCCGCCCGCCGACGCCGTCCATCCGGATGTCGCCGAAGAAGTTGTCCATCACGACGCTGGCCTGGCGGGGCACCGTCACATGGTAGTTCACGGTGATGACGACGCGGCCCTTTTCGCCGCGCGTCTCCGGGAGGGCTGTCTTGACCTGCACCACGTCCTCGCCGGGCTGGGTCTGCACGGCGATGGCGGCGAGCACGCGCTCCGCCGCCTCCGGGGTGTCCGCGCCGACGGTGATCTCGGCGGCCACCTGCACGATGCGCTCGTTCCAGGTGTCCACCCGGATTTCGCCGAAGGCGCTGGACAGGGAGACCACGGGAGAGGGGCCGGTGGGGTGGCGCTCCTCGAGGGTGCGGGTGCGGGTGTGGCTGGAGGGGGCTGGCCCGCCCAGGCCCAGGGAGGAGCCGATAAGCTGGTCGGTCGCCTTGCCGAGGGAGTCCATGCCCTTGGCCACGCCCTCGATGCCCGTGCGGAGCTGCTCCACGAGGGCGCCCTGCGCGAAGGCGCCGGGCGCGCACAGCAGCGCCAGCAGCGCCAGACAGACGGCGCGGGCGGCGGGGCGGCTCATGGGGTCGGGATGGGCGCGCATGCGGCCCCCCTAGAGCGTTCGTTCAATGAACACGTCGCGGAGCGTCTGCTCCTGGCGGCCAAGCTGGTTGCGCACGAGCTCCGTGGCGCGGGGGCACCCCGGGTTCCGCTCCAGGGCCGTCAGGGCGGCGTCCAGGTCGCGGCTGACGCCCGCCAGCGCGCGCAGGCGCTCCCGCTCCTGCGGGGACTTCGGCGCGGCGGCGGCGCGGGTGAGCGACGCGGCCATGCGGGCCAGCTCGGAGGCCTTCCGGCGCAGGTCCTCGGTCCGGAGGGGGGCTGCGGCGGGCGCGGCCGCCAGGGCGGCGGAGCGCCCGGTCCGCGCGCCGGCGGTCTGGGCGGATGTCTCATGGAGGGCCACGGAATAGACGGCCACGGCCAGGGCCGCCGTGAGGGCGGTGCAGGCCAGCCCGCGGAAAAGGGCCCGGCACAGGGCGGCCGGGCCGCGGCGGCGCGTTTCGGGGGGCAGCGCGTGGCGGACGGAGCGGGCCTCGCGCAGGATGGCGCCCGCGAGGTCGCGGTCGGGGTCCTGCGCCGTGGCCGACGCGGTGATTTCCAGGCTCCTGCGGATGGCGGCCAGTTCCGCGGCGCAGCGCGGGCATTCGGCCGCATGCGCGGCCACGGCCGCCGAGACGGGCACGCCGCCGTCCACAAGGGATTCGGCGTGGGCCACGAGCTGCGCCCGCGCCGGATGCCGGTAAACCGCCTTGTCAAACGACATGCTCATGCCGCCGCCGCCTTTTCTCTCAGTGGAGGTAACCCCTGAACCGCTCCAGATGCGGGCGCAGCGCCTGCTCCGCCCGGGCGATGCGCGATTTCACCGTGCCCACCGGGCAGTCGGTGATCTCCGCGATCTCCTCGTAGGACAGTCCCTGGAAGCGCTTGAGGACGAAGGCCTCGCGGTAGTGCTTGGGCACCTGCCGCAGCGCCTCGTTCACCGCCTCCGACACCTCCGCGCGCGTGGACGCCGTGAACACGCACGCCCGGTCGTCGCCGATGGTGTCGAGGGGGCTGCCGTCATCGTCGTCGGAACCCGACCCCCACCATGACAGGCTGAACAGGCGCGGGCGCCGCTTCTGCTGCGCCCATTCCTTGTAGACCATGTTCGACGCGATGGTGTACAGGTAGGTCGAGAATTTCGCCGTCGGGTAGTAGCGCCCCGCGTTCTTCACCAGGGCGATGAACACCTCCTGCGTCAGCTCCTCCGCCACGTGCCGGTTCTGCACCATCCGGTAGATGTAGTTGAACATGGGCCGGTTGAACCGGCGCACCAGCTCCTCGAACGCCGCCTCGTCCCCCTCCCCGTGCGCCAGCATCAGCTCCTCGTCGGAGCGCTCCGCAACGGGCACCGCCTCGCCCACGGGCCGCAGCAGGGGGGCCGTTCCGGGGAACCGTGCTATGTTTTCCGCGTGTTCTTTCATGGCCGTCTTCCAGTGGAATCCGAGGATATGCCTTTAAATATCCGGCGTTGCGGGAAAAAGTTCCCAACGCCCGGAAATTTCCCCGGCAACCCGTCCAGACTCCTGTCGGTTCGTTATTTTCACACATTCCCCCGCCGGGACACAACCGGGCGGCGGCGCCGGGGAGGTTACTCCTCGTATTCCCGCAGGTGCTCCGGCGGCGACATGCGCCCCAGCGCCCCCGTCAGCAGGTCCACAATCAGCTGGTTGCGCGGCACCCCCTCCATTTTCGCCGCCAGGGCCAGCGCCCGACACACGTCGTTGGGCAGCCGGATCGCGAGTTTGGTGGACTCGAAATCCTCGTCCCCGTAGCCCGCCGCATAGAGGGGCTCCCCGGAGAGGTCCACCAGATCCTGCTGCACCGGCGCTGCCAGCGGGGGCCGCCGGCCGGCGAAAGACGGGAACACGTCGTACAGAATCTCCACGTTTGACTTCCCTTCTTGAATGCGTTTTGCGATGGCCGACCGGCCGCCCACACTGCGAAAGAAGCGCACCATGCCCTGGGAGGTGACCCGGTGGCCGGATTCGTGGACAAAGGCGACGGCGGCGTCGCCCTCCAGATGGCGGCGAACCGTTTCCACGATGGCTTCCAGTTTTTCGAAGGCCGTATTGTCCATATATGGGGGACTGTCCGGACCGATGCTCCACCCCTAGTATAATAAATTGTTGACAAAAACGCAAGGGGGTGCGGAAACTGGGGTCGGGGCTTGCTGGCTTTGTGGACGGGGTGGACCAGGTGGACGGGGTGGACCAGGTGGACGGGGTGGACGGGGTGGACCAGGTGGACGGGGTGGACCAGGTGGACGGGGTGGACCAGGTGGACGGGGTGGACCAAGTGGACGGGGTGGACCAAGTGGACGGGGTGGACCAGGTGGACGGGGTGGACCAGGTGGACGGGGGGCGGGAGCGCTCGTGTCAAGAAGTTTCTGTAAATACGTTTGCTCCGGGTATTGCGCGTCGCCGTTGGTTGTTGGTTTTGTTGACAGCCCCCCTCGAGGGGGGCTGTCAACAGTTTTCTGCTTTACCCAGCCTTTCTTTGCCCGCGCTTTCCGGGCGGCGCTTGTGCGATGTGGTCCATGACAAGATAGCGCGTGGTCTCACACTGCCACGCCTCGTGGCGCTCGAGAAGCTGGGCGCCGACCAGGCGGTCGCAGGACGCCTCGTTGGGGAAGATGCCCACCACGTTCGTCCTGCGCTTCACCTCGGCCATGACCCGCTCCATGATGTTGGTCGTGTACACCCGCCGCCGGTGCGCCGGCGGCAGGTCGTGGACCGCCAGGGTCTGCTCGAACTGGTCGCGGATCTGCCGGGCCGCGCGCGGATAGTCCCTCTCCCACGCCGAGGCGATCCGCTCCGCCTCGCAAAGGCAGACGCTCACCTGGT
>JAPXRP010000152.1:0-10566 GCA_033813475.1 Candidatus Hydrogenedentota bacterium | reverse complement strand
TCGTGGCCAACGTCTCCCACGAGCTGCGCACCCCCATCACCTCCATCAAGGGCTTCGTGGAGACCCTCCTCGACGGGGCCATCGGCGACCCGGAGGAGGCCCGCCGCTTCCTGGAGATCGTCGCCAGGCAGTCCGACCGGCTCAACGCCATCCTCAACGACCTGCTCACCCTTTCCCGCATCGAGGGCGGCGAGGAGCGCGCCAGCATCGAGATGGAGACCGTCGCCCTGCGCGACATCCTGGAAAACGCCGTGCAGCTCTGCGCAAAGAAGGCCGCGGCCAGGGAGGTCGCCGTGGACCTCGACTGCGACCCCGGCCTGCGCGCCCGCGTCAACGCGTCCCTTCTGGAGCAGGCCGTCGCCAACCTTGTGGACAACGCCGTCAAGTTCAGCCCCGCCGGGAGCCGCGTCGTGGTCCGGGGCGAGGCGGGCGAGGAGGTTGTGGTCCGCGTGGAGGACCAGGGGTGCGGCATTCCGCCGGAGCACCTGCCCCGCCTTTTCGAGCGGTTCTACCGCGTGGACAAGGCCCGCAGCCGCAGCCTCGGCGGCACCGGTCTCGGCCTCGCCATCGCCAGCCACGTCGTCACCGCCCACGGCGGACGCGTCGGCGTCACCAGCACCCCCGGCGCGGGCAGCGTCTTCTCCCTGTATCTTCCCCCCGTCTCCGGGCCGCCCACCCCGGGAAATGGTTGACGCCCCCCCCCGTCCATGTTATCATTAGACCATCGAATGCCAAGGTGGGAACCCACGGAGACTGCCGCCATGAGAAATTCCAGAAAATCAGGATTCACCCTGATCGAGCTGCTCACGGTCATTGCCATTATCGCCATTCTGGCGGCTTTCACGATGACGGTGGGCCCCCGCCTGATTGAGCGCGCGAAAATCCGGCGGATGGATTCCGCCCTCCGGCAGGTCTCCATCGCCCTGACGGCCTATTTCGCGGACAACCAGAGCTACCCGCCCGCCTACGGCTATGTCAGCATCGCCAACAAGGACATGCAGGCCCCGCCGGCCGACCCGACGCTGGAGGAGAAGTTCTACCACCTCCGCCCCTACATGCTGCTGATGAAGTACCACGGGAACGAGGAGATGTACGACGAGTTCTCGGAGTCCTACGACACGGACCGCGACGGGGTCCTCAGCCCGCTGGAGTTCCTGCCCCGGGGCCGCAAGCTGCCCACGAACACCTGGGAGTTCGACGCCGGCCTGCCCCGCTATGTGGGGGTGAACGACGCCGTGATGTCGGCGGAAATCCAGCGGCAGCTGGACGCCGAAAAGCGCCCCTTCGTCTATATCCCGGTGAACCGGGCGCAGTTTTCGCGGGCGCAGAAGTACTGGCTGAACCACAACGCCTTTCTGGCGGAGCGCTGGAGCTCCTCCGACGCGGACTTCCCGAACATCACGTTCCCGCCGCCCAAGTATGACGCCTTTGTGCTCATCGGCATGGGCCCCGGCGGCAATTCCTTCGGCGTGCTGCCGCAGCCGCTGGGCGTGCCCGAGGAGTCGGCGAACAACGGCCGCAACCTGTACCACCTGCTGGCGCTGCGGGCCTATTTCCTGGCGACGCGCGACATGAACGCCAACGGCCTGCTCGACTTCGACTACACGGCGCGCACGCAGTCGGGCGAGGGCGCGCTGGAATACGACTACAAGGGCGCGCCGGTCAACAACGACCTGCCCTGCGCCACGCCGCGCAGCTACGGCCCCTGGATCTATGTGAGCAAGTGACGGGCGCATGAACTCCCTCACGCGGCTCGCGCTGACCCTGTGGCACCGGCGCAAGTTCGCCGCCCTGGGGCCCCACTGCGCCTTTCCCGCGCCGGACCTGCATGTGTCCGGCCATGTCGAGGTGGGCGCGCGCTGCCGCTTCCGCAACAACGTCACCCTGCGCGCCCATCCCGGCGCGAAAATCATCCTCGGCAACCGCTGCGGGTGCAGCTGGGGGTGCTTCGTGGAGGCGCGCGTCCTGGTCCGGTTCGGAAACTACTGCGCCCCGGCGGAGCACTGCATCATCACCGACAGCCTGCTGACCCTCATGGGGAACACGGCCCCGTGGCGCGACGCCGTGCCGGACCCCCGGCCCGTCTTCATCGGCGACAACTGCTTCATCGGCAGCGGCTGCTTCATCGGCCCCGGCGTCACCGTGGGCGAGGGGGCGGTCGTCGCCCACCACAGCGTGGTCCTGCGCAGTGTCGGCCCCTACGAGATCTGGGGCGGCGTGCCCGCCCGGAAAATCGGGCACCGCACCGAGGGCGTGCCCGAGGCCAAACTGCGCGAGCTGGCGGAGCTCATCGCGCGGCAGGGCCTCGGCCGCGACCGCTATGTGGACGACTGACATGCGCGCCGTCACCTTCGACTTCTGGGGCACCCTCTTCCGCGACCGGGACGGCGACCTGCGCCATGAAATCCGGACGGCGGCCCTCGCGGAGGCCGCCGGGGTCGCCCCGGAGGACGCCTCGCGGGTTCTGCGGGAGGTCATGGCCGAGTTCTTCCGCCGCCACCTGGCCGACGCCCGCACCCTCACGCCGCGCGACGCCGTCATGATGGCCGCGGAGCTGCTCGGGGCGGAGGTGCCGGAGGACCGGGCGCCCGCGCTGGCCGAATGCTTCGCCACCGTCATTCTCGCCCATCCCCCGGTGCCCGTGGAGGGCGCGCTCGACGCCGTGCGCGCGGCGGCCGGCCGGTATCCCGTCGGCGTGATCTCCGACACGGGCATCAGCCCGGGCCGCAGCCTGCGCGTGCTGCTGGACCGGGAGGGGTTCACGCCCCACCTGCGCCGCCTCACCTTCTCCGACGAGATGGGGGTGGCCAAGCCCCACGCCGACATGTTCACCCGCACGGCGGAGGCCCTGGGCGTGGCCCCGTCGGAGCTGCTGCACCTGGGGGACCTGGAGCCGACGGACATCGCGGGGGTCCACGGCGTGGGCGGCAAGGGGGGGCTCTTCACCGGCGTGAACGCCGCCTACGCGGACCAGACCAGCGCGGAGCATGTCTTTGGGAGCTGGGCCGAGTTCACCGCCTGGCTCGGGTGAGCCGCGCCCTCAGCGGATGCGGACGACGGGGATGCCGTTCGGCGCGTAGAGCTTGTCCCCCGAAATCGTCAGGTCCGTGGCGTAGTTCTTCCCCCGGAACGTTGTGCTCACCTTCAGTTTGGGGCCGCTCACGGACCAGGAGCCGGTCATCGTGTCCGTGCCCACGAGCTGGCGCACCAGCGGGTTCGTGGCGACGGCGACCGCCGAGCCCCCGGCATTCATCGTCACCACCACCTTGATCCCCTTCTGGGGCTCCACCTCCCACACCGTGCCGGGAAGGTTGTCCGCGTTCAGCAGCGGCGGCTCCAGCACGGTGGGCATCGCCACCTTTGGGGCGGGTCCGGTCATCCGCGCGGCCTGCAGGCCGATGGGCAGCGCCAGAAACACCACCAGCGCGAGCGCCGCGCCGATCCATATTTTCTTGTTTCCGTCCACAGGCGGGATTCCCGGGCCCCTTTTCACCTGCCGTCGGACGGCGCACCTCCTCCGGCGTGCCCGGCAGCCGTTCAGAACCGGCCGGAAGTATACCACAGCGGGGCGGCTGCTTCCCGTCTCACAGCAGGCAGGGCAATCGCGCGAAAATCCGCGTCCCGTCCCGGGCCTGGCGCCTCTGGCGCATTCAGCGGGGGGCGCCGCGCCCCCGCGCCGCCGACCGGGCCCCCAGCGCGCCGAGCAGCAGCGTGGCGGCCAGGAGGGCGGCCAGCCCGCCGGCGGGAAGCTCTCCCTCCGCGAACACCTCGATGGCCACCGGGTTGCTCACGCCGTAGACTTCCGTGTCAAGGTCGTAGGCCCAGCAGGTGTAGGTTCCCTCGTCCGCGGCGGAGGCGTTTTCAATTTCATAAACCGGCGCCGTCGCGCCGGGGATGTCCATGTCGTTGAGCATCCACTGATAGACGAAGTTTCCCGCCTTGTTGCCTGCCGAGGCGGTCAGGGGGACCCGTCCGCCCTCCGTCACCCGGGTTGTCGGGGCGCCCGCCGACACGGGCGCGCCGCCCTGGGCAAGTTTCTCCGTGAACAGGTGGTCAATGACGAGCGTCTTCCCCGCCGGACCCTGCATTCCCCCCGTCACGCGGAGGCCGCCTTTTGTCGGGTCGCCGGCGGCGCCGGACGGCTTGATGAAGATGCTGTTTTCGCGGGGCGGCTTGGCGGTGTCCCCGGGGTTCTCGCCGGGCTGGCGGTCGTTGGGGTCGTGTATCTTCAGTTCCACGGTGCCGTCGGCGTGCTTGACATACCCGACCACGGTGACCATGTGGCTGGTCTGTGTCTTGGTCCCGTCCGGGTTGTAGGCGGTGATGACGATTTCCACGTCCTCGCCCCGGTCAATGGCCCCGCAGATGTTCTCCACGCTCGGGTTGGCGCGCGCCGTCGTCACCTTGGCGTTCCGGAGGGGGGCGGGCAGGTCCGCGTCCTTCTTTCCCTGGAGGAACCGGTTCGCCGCGGGGTCCGTGGCGGAAATGTCGGTGCCGTGCGAGGGGGTGGTGCCCATGGCGGCGCCCAGCTTGTTTTTCAGGTCGCGGTTGAACCCGTCGCTGTCCGCGGGCGGCGGGTTTCCGCCCTTGTCATAGAGGTAGCGCAGGGAATTCGCGGTGGCCGTGGGCACGCATTCCATGGGACCCTGCTTGATGTCCGGCATGCCGGCCACCGACCCCTTTTCCGTCACGGGATTCGCCTCGGGCTCCTCCTCCGCCACGCGCGGGGGCTCGTCCGCCTCGGGACTCGTCGGGGTCAGGCCGTTGCCCGGATCCTCGGGCACCCGCACAGGTCCGAATTCCTTCGCGGGCTCCTTGGGATGATGGCTGACCGGAGGGCCGGGACTTGGCGGGCTGTCCGGCGGGAAGGGAATGTCCGGCGGGGTGTTCGGCATCACATGGGCGCCCGACAGGGACACGGGGTAGTCATACCCGAGGCACGGCACGTTGAAGTGGTCCTCCGTCTCGCCGCGGGAGAAACCGCCCAGGGGACCGCTGCCGTCCCACCCGTTTGCCCCGAAAAGGATGGGCGCGATGGGTTCCGTGGTCAGTGTGGCCCGCGCGTGAAGCACCATGGGGACCGGCATAAGCAGGGTGAAGTCGCCCGTCACCACCTTGGTCTCCCCCGCGTAGACGATGGGCAGGTTCACCACCGCCCACTCCCACTGCATCCTTCCGCCGACAGAGGGGTAGGTCCGGAAGACCCCGTCCCCGTTGATGTCCAGGGCCACGTTCAGGTAGCGCACCGCGCTGCCGTCCGCGGTGGTCACCGGCACCGTCACGCGGCCCAGGTTCGCGGGCAGGCCGTCCACGCTGACGACGAAGACGTTGATGAATCCGTCATCCTCGTCCAGGTCCACCGCCTTTGCCTCGGGCTCCAGGGTGGTGGTGGAGGTGGCCATCGTGCCGATCCACTCTTTGCTGACATCCAGATGGTAGGGACCCGTGCGGCCCGGCGGCGTGCTGCCGGAGGCGGCCAGCGTTGGAAAGGTGGGGTCTTGGAGGTCGCCGAAATCGGCGTCTCCCCAGGCCGTTCCCGTCAAAACACACACAAACCCCGCAGCAACCAGTAGCAGCCTCATGACGTCCTCTCCACGTGACAGCGGTTGCCGGGCCGAATCCGCAACGGGTGAAATCCGGCCAGCCAGCCAGATCATCTAAATATACTTTATCTGATATTTCTGCAAAAGGCAAGGGGTTTTTCGGGCGATGGGGAAGGACTTGGATGGACTCCAGGTGGGTGCCTTGGCCTCCCCCGCGATCTCCAGGGCTGAAGCGCACCCCGTCCTTGTGGGGGATTCGGGGAAGTGCCGCTATTCGAGGGCGTTGACCACGGAGAGCACCCGTGCCACCCCGGCGTTCACCGGGGCGGTGCTGCCCTCCTCGGCGATGTAGCGGATGAACTCCACATGCCCGTCCATATAAAGCACGTTTGACCCGCCGGGGATGTGGTTGTAGCCGGACGGCGTCTCGGAGACCTGGTCCAGCATGACCCACACGGTGCTCTGGGCCAGGGCGGACGCCCCCGGGTTGTTGATGTCCGTGATCAGGAAGCGCTCTATGCCCTCGCGCAGGCGGTACAGGGTTTCGCCGCCGCCGTTGCCGCAGCCGCAGGGGGGATCGAAGGAGACGTCCTCATCCACGGCGCGGGCCACATTTGCCGAATTTAAGAATGCGGGCACCAGCACGTCGAGAATCAGCCGGTCGAGCTGCTGGGGGATGGTGCCGGACGGGGCGGGAACACCGGGCAGGGAGAGTGCCGGGGTCACCTGCGTGTCCGCCGCGCTGATGCGGTCGAACACCCACCCCATGTAGGTGTAGCTGGCCTGCACGGCGCGCTGTCCCCGGTCGAAGGTGTCGCAGAAATAGGGGAAGTTGGTTCCGTCGAGGCCGGGGGTGACCAGGTCCTGCGGGGTGTTGTCCGCGTCGGAGGGGCAGAAACAGACGGCGGGGTCCGCCAGATATTCCGGATAGACGGCCTCGACCCGCGGCCCCAGGGCCAGAAAGAACGGCCAGGGAAATCCAGGCGAGGGGGGCAGCGCGGGGTTGGAACAGTCCACAATGTTCACGGAGGCCGCGCTGTAGGCCAGCAGGGGCGGAAACGCCCCCGAAGCCTCGCCGGCATACATCTTAAAGACGAGCCCCCACTGTTTCAGGTTGTTTTGGCAGGAGGAGCGGCGGGCGGCCTCGCGGGCGCGCGCCAAGGCCGGGAGCAGGATGGCCGCCAGAATGCCGATGATTGCGATCACCACCAGCAGCTCGATCAGCGTGAACCCGGAACGGGCCTGTCGGTGCGTCATGTGCCGTTCTCCGGTCTGGACGGCCCCATGCCGCCTTGTTTAAAAAGAGTTTTTCCATTTGGGGCAGCGCCGTGCGGACAGCGGCTATTCCCGCGCGGCGGCGGCCACCACGCGGTCCATCTCGCGCAGGAAGGCCCCGGCGATGCCGGGATCGTGGAGAATGAGCAGGTTCTCGTCGTTGCGGGTTTCGGCGCTTTCGCTGAAGTTGTAGCTGCCCGCGGCGACGGCGGCCGCGTCCACGATGATCACCTTGTGGTGCATGGCGCCGGGGTTCCCGTCCAGCCAGACCTCCGCGCCCCGCGCCGCCAGCCACTCGTCGCGCGAGGCGGCCGACCCCGCGCCGCGCCGCTCGAACACGCCGCGCACGGCCACCCCGCCGGCCAGGCGCTCCGCCATCTCCTCCGCCAGCCCATTGGAGGTGAAGGAGAAGGCCATGAAGTCCACCCGGGTCCGCGCGCCGCGCACAAAGGCCCGCAGGGCCTCCGCGACCCCGTCGTCGGGCGAGAAGAGGCACTCGATCCGCATCCCGCCCGCCGTGGCCTCGCGGTGCGGCGTGGGCAGGCAGGGCCCCGCGCCGAACAGGCGCCGGGTGAACATCTCGTCGAACTCGGCGGCGTAGTTCTCCGCCAGCTCCGGCGAGACAACGAGCAGCGCGTGGTTGTCATTGCGGAAGAAGCCGTTCGCCGTCACGTTCACGGAGCCGGTCCACACGGTGCGTCCGTCAATGACGCAGAACTTGTTGTGCATGAGGCCCGAGCCGTTGTCGAAGACCACGGGCACCCCCGCCTCCCTCACGCGCCGCAGGGGGGCGCGGTTGCGGTGGTCATATTCCGTGACCAGGGCGGTGCGCACCCCGCGCCGGTGCAGGTCCACCAGCACCTCCGCCGCCTCGGACAGGTCGAGGTCGTACCACGCGCACAGGGCGGACTCCCGCGCCCCCGCCAGCGCCCCCAGCAGGCGCGTGTGCGGCCCGGCGGGGTCCGCGCGGTCGGCGGGGAAGAAGAGCGCCTCGACCGCCGCCGGCGCCGCGTCCGCGGCCGGGGAGGCGGCGGCCGGGGGGGGCGGCGCGGGCGCCGGAACACCCCGGGGAACGGCGGTCAGCCGTCCCGCCGCATAAGACAGGACGAGGATCAGCGCGCAGGCGAGCGACAGGCCGGCGAACAGCCAGGCGCGGCGCCTGCGGCGCGAAACAGTTTGAAACGGCGGGCCCATGCGGCCATCGTAGCAGAAAGGGCGCGCCCCCCCCGCGCGCGCGGCCCCGCGCCTGTTGCATCGCCGCCGCGGGGGGTGTCATCATGCGGGGCAGCCCCGGCGCGCCCCGCGCGCCCGCGGGCACAACGGAGGCCACCGTGACCGACAGCACCGACACCCCCCCGCGGAACGCGCCGCCGCGCCCGTGTTTCCTTTCCGGCAGGCCCCTTCACGCGCTGCTGTTCGCCCTGATCCTGCTGGCGGGGCTGCTGCCGCGCCTTCACGGGCTGGAGCGGGAGTCCATCTGGTGGGACGAGTTCACGAGTGTGGTGCATCTGGAGCCGCCCTCGGCCTGGAGCGCGGACCCGCAGTTTGTGCGGTGGAACCAGTCGGTCGTCCGGGAGACGGCGCCCGGCCTGCTGGAGTTCTGGAAGCAGAACCGGTCCATGGACCCGGCGACGATGCCGCTCTATTACACCTTTGAGTACCTCTGGAACCGCCATGTGAGCAACGACTTCGACACGCAGCGGTACCTGTCCATCCTGATCGGCATGCTGCTGCTGCCCGCGGGGTACCTGCTGGGGCGGCAGTTTTTCGGCCCCGGCGGCGGGCTCATCGTGATGCTGTGCGTGGCGCTCTCGCCGATCCACATCCAGTTCTCGCGCGAAATCCGCATGTACGGCATGATGACGGTGCTGGCGGCCCTGTCGGTCCACAGCTTCGCGCGCATCGTGGGCGGCGGCGGGCGGCGCTGGTGGGTTTTGCACGGGCTCATCAACATGCTTCTCTCCTGGACCCATCCCTTCGCGGTGCTGATCCCCTTCACCGAGTTTGTCTTCTGGGTGGGGGCCTTCCCGCGCGACTGGCGGCGGGTGGGGAAGTGGGTCGGCCTGCACCTTCTTGCGGTGGCCCCGGTGGCGGTGTACATCGCCTCGATCCGGTTCTGGGACCAGGCGTCCACCGCCTCGTGGATGAAGGTGCCCAGCCTCCACGAGTTTGTCGGGGACCTCTTCGCCGACGACGCCATCGGCATGACCTACCAGCTCAGGGCGTCGGAGGCGTTCTGGGTCACGGAGGCGGCCACGTTCCGGTGGACCGTGGGCCAGTGGTACATCGGCGCCGTGCTGCTGGCCCTGGCGTGGTTCTTTGCCAAGGACGCGCTCCGGGGCCGCGCGGCGGCCTGCGCGGCCGGCGGATGCGGCGCGGTCCCCGCGGAGGACAGGGGGCCCGCGGGCGCGCCGTGCCGGTGGAGACTTTTCCTGCTGCTCTGGTTCCTGCTGCCGCCCCTGGTGCTGTATGCGGCCTCGCACCTGTGGCGCCCGTGCATCATGCCGCGCTACACCCTGCACAGCTCCCTGGCCCTGTACTGCATCCTCGCCGGGGGGATCACCGCGCTGCCGTGGCGGATTCTGCGGCGGGGGGCCGTGGCGCTGCTGCTGTGCTTCTACGGCTACCAGTTCACGCTGCTGCTCCCGGAGCCCCAGCACCCGGACTGGCGCTCCGCCATCGCCGCCATGAAGGCGGAGGGGAAGCCGGACGACTTCATCCTGGTGCACAACTGGCTGTGGAAGCGGGTCTTCGCCTACAACCTCGGCCCCGTCCCGAACATCGTGGACTACGGCAGCGGCTTTGACGTGCTGGCGGAGAAGGCGGCCTTTTTGACGGACCTGAACCTGCCGTCGAAGACGTCGCCGGGGGAAAAGCGGGGGGTGTGGGTGACCGGCCAGACCGACTATTTCGGCAGCGGGCCCCTGCACGAGCTGGAGCGCGAGCTGGCGCTGAGGGGGCTTTCGTTCGACTACCGGGTTTTCGGCGGCATCCAGAATGTCTGCCTCTACCGCGTGTGGCGCGAGCCGGGCGCCGTCATGCCGCCCGGCACGGCGGCCAACCTCTCCGGCGAGCCGGCCCGCGAGTTTGTGGACCTGTCCCTGGAGTTCTGGCGGGCCGGAGAGTTCGAGAGCGCCGTCGCCGCGGCGCGCGCGGCCCTGGCGATTTCCCCGCTCTTCTCGCGGGGGTGGTCCTTCCTGGGCATGGCGTTCAAGGAGCTCGGGCGCGGGGAGGAGGCCCTGGCGGCCTTTCAGAAGGCCGTTTCGCTGGATTTCCAGGACTACCCGTGGTCGCATGTGAACATCACCATGCTGCTCCTCGACGCGGGCCGCTTTGAGGAGGCGCTGGACGCGGGCCTGCGCGCGCTGCAGCTCCTGCCCAACGACGCGTGGACCCATGCCTGCCTCGGCCGGGCCTACCTCGGCCTCGGCCGCACGGACGAGGCCGTCGCCGTGCTGGAGAAGGCCGCCGCCCTCGACGGGAACGACTCCCGCATCCGCGACCTGCTCCAGGCCGCGCGGACCGGCGGCGGGGGCGCGGCGCAATGAGCCGCCGCGCGCGCGCCGTCCTCCTGCTGGGCTCGGCGCTGCTCTGGGGCGCGGTCCTCCTGCTGGGCGCGGAGGCCTTCGAGCGCGCCCGCTGGCGCCGCGCCCAGGCGGCCAACCCCTACATCCAGGCCTGGTCCGGCGGCGGGATTCCCGAACCGGGGGACAACGAGGATTTCTTTTCCGGGGAGCTGCTCGACACG
>JAPXRP010000151.1:0-10586 GCA_033813475.1 Candidatus Hydrogenedentota bacterium | reverse complement strand
GTCCCGCAGTCCGAGTATCCCGCCGGCGCGCTGGTGGCGGCCTTCTACCTCGTCTCCGGCGTGCGCGGGATGGAGCGCGGCACCGTGTCCAGCGTGCGCGACGCCGACGGAAACGACGTGTACGCGGACCTGGAGCTCATGCGCCTGGCCATGCCCCGGCGCGTGTTCACCCTGTCCCAGGTCAAGTACGTGTTTGACCGTCTCGACTGGCTCTACCAGAACCGCGAGCTTGTCGGCGGCCTGAAGTTCTACTACGAGCCCACGGTGCTCCGCTTCTTCATGGGCAAGATGGAGCCGACCTCGCCCTGGCCGGAGAAGCTCATGGCCAAGTTCCGCGCGGACTTCGGCGACAGCCTCTGATCCTCACTGACGCGCGCGGGCCGGTGAACCCCGGCGCGGGCGCATGCGGTAAACCAGGCGGCCTCCCCCATGCGGGGGGAGGCCGCCCCCGCGTTAAGGGCGCATGCCGGAATCCTCCGCCGCGCCCATTCCGCGCCGCCCGCGGGGAGGACAGCCCCCCCCTTTCATCTCTTCTTCCCTCCCCCCCTCTCCGAGCCTCGGCGTCTCCGTGTGAGAACCTCTCTCCTCCGTCTTGCTCCAGACTCCAGACTCCCGGCTACAGACTGTTTTGACTCCGCCCCCCGGCCCCGCTATCATGCCCCCCGGGTTCCGGCCCGTTGGCCGGGACACCCGGCGCGCGCACCCGGCCCCAGGCCCCCTTCCGAGGAGAGAGACGCATGACGATCCCTGCTGGCGTGAACAAGAAAACGGTGTCGGGCTCGCTGGCGCTGGTGACGCTGGTCGCGGCGATGGGGGGCTTCCTTTTCGGCTATGACACGGCGGTCATCAACGGCGCGAACCAGTACCTGACGCAGCATTTCGCCCTCACGCCCACGCAGGAGGGGATCGCCGGGGCCAGCGCGATTCTGGGGTGCATCCCCGGCGCGATGGCGGCGGGCTTCCTCAGCGACCGCTTTGGCCGCCGCCGCGTGCTCTTCCTGTGCGCCGTGTTCTACGCGCTGTCGGCGGTGTTTTCCGCGGTGCCCGCCACCTTCATGCAGTTTCTCGCCGCGCGCTTCCTCGGCGGACTGGGCATCGGCGCGTCGTCCATGGTGTGCCCGATCTACATCGCCGAACTGGCCCCGGCGGACCGCCGGGGCCGGCTGGGCTCGCTCTTCCAGCTCGGCATCGTGCTGGGCATTTTCCTGACGCTGCTGATCAACGCGGGGATCCAGGGCCTGGGCGACGCCGCGTGGAACACCACCACCGGGTGGCGCTGGATGCTCGGCGCCGAGACCCTCCCGGCGGCCGCCCTGCTGCTGCTCCTGTTCTTCGTGCCCGAGAGCCCGCGGTGGCTCGCCCAGCGCGGCCGCTGGGACGAGGCGCGCGCCGTCCTGGCGCCCATCGCCGGGGCCGCCGGGGCGGACGCGGAGCTTGCCGCGGTCCGCGAGGCCCTGGCCGGGGAGGAGGGCCGGTTCTCCGAGCTGTTCGGCCCGCGGTTCCGCCGCCCGCTGCTCATCGCCGTCCTGCTGATGGCGTTCTCCCAGTTCAGCGGAATCAACGCGATCATGTACTACTCGACGAAGATTTTCACCACGGCGGGGGTCGGCGTGCAGAACGCCTTCATGTCCTCCGTGGTGGTCGGCCTCGTGAACCTCGCCTTCACCGGCGTGGCCATCGCCTTTGTGGACCGGGCGGGGCGGCGCGCGCTGCTGCTGGTCGGCCTGACCGTGCAGACGGCCGCCCTCGGCGCGGTGGGCTGGATGTTCCAGACCGAGGCCGGCGGGCTGCCCCTGCTGGTCGCCGTCCTCGCGTACATTGGGGCGTTCGCCATGGCCCTCGGGCCGATCCCGTGGATCGTCTGCTCCGAGATCTTCCCCACGCGCATCCGGGGGCGCGCCATGTCCGTCGCCACGTTCACCATCTGGACCGCGTGCTACGCCGTGACGCAGACCTTCCCCATGCTCAACGACAACCCGGCCGTCGGCCCCGCCAAGACCTTCTGGGTCTACGGGGCCCTGAGCCTGCTGGCGCTGTTCTTCGTGGCGGTGCTGGTGCCCGAGACCCGGGGCCGCACCCTGGAGGAGATCGAGCGCTCCTGGGACGACCGGGCCAAGGCCGGAAACTGAACGCCGCACCGAACGCAACGCACAGGAGACCTGTCATTAACCGCCCCCTTCAACGCCTGTTTCAGGCCGCCGCCGCGGTCGTCCTGTGCGCCGCCGCCACCGCGCAGTTCACGCCGCTCACCCAGATTCCCGCGCCGGAGATCACCGCGGGCGCCCCGGCGTATCCCGGGGGCAGCCACGGGGCCGGGCGCCTGCTCGACGGCGACCCCAAGACCGAATACGCCGCCGACGGCGCGGCGGGCGAGCTCTTTGTGGAGTTCCGCTTCGCCGAGCCCGCGCGCGTGGCCGCGTTCCGCCATGTGGACCGCAACGACCCGGCCACCATCGCCGCGTCGGAGCTGGTCTTCATGAACGACAAGGGGAGGACCGTGGCGACGGTGCCCGTCACCCACGCGAACGAACGGGGCGCGCGGACGGTCGTCATGCTGCCGGAGCCCGTCACGGCGCAGCGCGTGAAGTGGCGCGTGACCCAGCTCGGCCCGGACGGCCACCGCACCGTCGGCGGCGCGGAGGTCGCCTTCTTCACCGCGGGCGCGCCCGAGGCCGCCCCCACCGCCGACACCCTCACGGTGAAACAGTTCCCCATCCTCAAGGCGTCGGACGCGGGCCCCGTGCAGACCCTGCATGTCACGGTCACGCACCCCTACGCCGAGGCGGCGGACGCCGTGCTGCACCTGGACGGCGCGGCGCCGCAGCCGCTGCGCCTGGAGTTTGGCGCGCAGGAGGTGGCGCTGGCGGCGCCCGAGGCCGCGGCGGAGACCGTCGCCGTGGCGGAGCTGGAGGTGGCCGGCGCGCGCGTCGGGCGGACCGAGGTGCCCCGCCGCCCCGTGCGGCCCCTCACGGTCTATGTGCTGCCGCACTCGCACACGGACATCGGCTACACGGAGATCCAGACGGAGATCGAGGACAAGCAGGTCCAGAACCTGCTCTCGGGCATGGAGATCGCCCGCCGCACGGCGGACTACCCCGAGGGCGCCCGCTTCGTGTGGAATGTCGAGGTGCTCTGGGCCGCGGACCTCTTCCTGAAGCGGCTGGGCGACGACGACCGGAAGCGCTTCTTCGAGGCCGTGAAGGCGGGCCAGGTCTCCCTCAACGGCCTGTACCTCAACGAGCTGACGGGCCTCTGCCGGCCCGAGGAGCTGCTGCGCCTCTTCCGCATGGCCGCGCGGATGGGCGCCGAGACCGGCGTGCCCGTCGAGGCCGCCATGATCAGCGACGTGCCCGGCTACACCTGGGGCACCGTCCCCGCCATGGCCCAGGCCGGCATCCGGTATTTCAGCGTCGCCCCGAACTACTTCGACCGCATCGGCACCATCCTCGTGGAGTGGGAGAACAAGCCGTTCTACTGGGTGGGGCCCGACGGCAGCTCCCGCGTCCTGGTCTGGATCCCCTTCTGGGGCTACGCCATGTCGCACCGCTACGGCGGGATGTCGCCGAAGCTCATCGAGGACTTCTGCGAGGGCCTGGCGAAGCGCGACTACCCCTACGAGATCGCCTGCGTCCGCTGGAGCGGCTACGGCGACAACGCTGTGCCCGACCCCTCCATCTGCGACTTCATCCGCGACTGGAACGCGGCGCATGTCTCCCCGAAGTTTGTCATCAGCGGCACCGCCGAGGCCTTCCGCGCCTTTGAGCAGCGCCACGGCGCCGAGCTGCCCAGCGTGAAGGGCGACTGGACGCCCTACTGGGAGGACGGCGCCGGGTCGTCCGCCCTCGAGACCGCCATGAACCGCGCCAGCTCCGACCGCCTCGCCCAGGCCGAGACCGTCTGGGCGCTGGCCGACCCCGCCAGCTACCCCGCCGCCGACTTCGAGGACGCCTGGCGCGAGGTGCTCCTCTACTCCGAGCACACCTGGGGCGCGTGGTGCAGCGTCAGCGACCCCTTCCGCCGCGAGACGCGCGAGCAGTGGGCCGTCAAGCAGTCCTACGCCGCCGGCGCCGACCGCCGGTCGCGCGACCTCCTCAGCCGCGCCCTCGCCCGGTTCGGCGGCGACGCCGTCCCCGGCGCCGTGGACCTCGTCAACACCTCCTCCTGGGCGCGCGGCGGGCTGGTCATGCTGCCGAAGTACCTCGCAGAGCACCGGGACCTCGTCGAGGCCGACGGCGTCCCCGTGCCCTCCCAGCGCCTGAAGAGCGGCGAGCTGGTCCTCCTGGCGAAGGACGTGCCCGCCCTCGCCGCGCGGCGCTACACCCTGCGCGAGGGCGCGCCCCACCCGGTGGACGCGGCCGCCGTCGCCGACGCCGACGCCGCCACCCTCGACAACGGCGTCCTCCGCCTGCGCGTGGACCCCCAGACCGGCGGCATCGCCGAACTGCGCCTCGCCGGACTCGACGCCAATCTGGCCGACAACGCCGACGGCCAGACCCTCAACGAGTACCTGTACTTCCTCGGCGAAGACCCCGCCGATGCCAAGGGCGCGGAAAAGGTCCGCATCCGCGTCGGCGAGCCCGGGCCCCTCGTCGCGTCGCTCGTCGTCGAGGCCGGCGCCCCCGGATGCCGCAGCCTCGTGACGGAAATCCGCCTGACCGCCGGGGAGGACACCGTCGAGATCGTCAACACCCTCGACAAGGAGCGCCTCGTCGCCCGCAGCTACCACGACAAGCGCGGCAAGGAGAGCCTCAACTTCGGCTTCCCCTTCGCCGTCCCCGGCGGACAGGTCCGCCTCGACGTGCCCTTCGGCGTCATGCGCCCCGACGACGACCAGATCCCCAGCGCCTGCAAAAACTGGTTCACCGTCGGCCGCTGGGCCGACGTGTCCAACGACGCCTTCGGCGTCACCTGGGTCACCCTCGACGCCCCCCTCGTCCAGGTCGGCGGGCTCACCGCCAACCTCCTCAACTCCCAGACCAACCCCGACGCCTGGCGCAAGGAGGTCGGCCCCACGCAGAAACTCTACGCCTGGGCGATCAACAACCACTGGGGCACCAACTACCGCGCCTTCCAGGAGGGCCCCCACGTCTTCCGCTTCCTCCTCCGCCCCCACCGCGCCTACGACCCCGCCGCCGCCGCCCGCATCGCCCTCGCCGCCGGACAGCCCCTCCTCCCCATGGCCGCCCGCGGCCAAACCCCCGCCGTCGCCCCCGTCCAGCTCCCCGGCGACGACATCCTCCTCACCGGCCTCAAGCCCGGCGACGACGGCAAAGCCCTCATCCTCCGCCTCTGGAACGCCGCCGGAAAAGACGCCCAGATAACCCCCGTCCCGCAGGGCAACCAAAAGGCCACCCTCCACCTAAGCGACATCAGCGAACAGCCCAAAGAAAAGATCACCGGACCCGTGAACGTCCCCGCATGGGGACTCGTCACCGTAAGGGTGGAGTGAGGGATGAAGGACGGATGGACCAGTTTATGGCGGGATAGACGGTATGGACGGCAGGGACAGGGCCTGCCCGCCGGAGGGCTCTTCCTCCAGACGACAGACTCCAGACTACAGACTGAATTTTCCCTTGACATCCCACACACCCTCCGCTACCATACACCCATGAGGAGGAGCGCGATATTAGCCACACCCGATGCGGCGAGTCCTGTGAGCCGACTGGGAAACGGTCGGCAAGGGGGCTCCGTTTCCGGAGGTTTCTGCGAAGGGTTAGGCCTATTCCACCGCCAAGCCGTACCCTCGGATCTGCTTGAGGCCACCGGCCCAATCGTGGAAGGCGGTTTAGCATCTAAACGGCGGCTGTCCCTATTTGCCCCCCTGTTTACGCCATTTACTCGCAAATCGGTCAGATTAAGGTAATACTGTGCAGAGGCGAACACAAGAATGGGAGAGAAATTTATGTCAATGTTTTTCATGCCAAGTGACGATCCAGAGCTAATCGCTACACTTGATATACCCCAAGATATCCTCGAGGGGTGTAACCTCACTATTCATGAAGGAAGGTGGGAAGAAAGTCCTTTTGACTCGCAATTGGTCTATCGTGTAGATCCTGCCAATCCAAGCATGAACCTTCTTCGACATGTAGTCGTAGCAAATAAAAAATACACATCTGCTAAGGATAAGCAGGCTTCTTGGAATGATGCACAAAAAAGGCATGACCAAAAAACATTCAACTCAAAAACTGGGAGTAGAAAGTCCGTGCAACAGACAGCTCGATATGCTCTTGGGCTAGGCGACGATGTTGTGCTTGAAAGAGTATCCATAACCGAGAGGCTGCACATACTTCTTGAAGCAAACCAGCCATATTCTCCAATCACAGTACCTCGTTATAGAGTTCGTAGAGAAGAATAGTGTTTTGTTGTGTCTTCTGAATTTGATGAACATTCAGGGATATCAAACAGAAAAGGTCAATGTGGATGTTTCTTGCATGCCCCTAAAGAGACGTGGCAGGGCGGTTTGCAGCCGCGTCGAGACTGAAATGTCATATCTTGCCGTGGTCTTGCCAATGTAGGATGTGGGCTTTCGCTGTCACCGCCTGCGAGGGTGTTGCGCTATGATTGGGGAGGCGGCGTGGCTAGGAATTCATCAACCCCGGTCCGGGGAGTAGCGCTAGGCCTTCCGCGCAGGTTCCCTCCGTCTTCCAGCTTTATTTCCCTTAGGGCCGTGACGTTCCCACGCAGCTCTTGGGTCCCCTGTCTCCCCAGACGCTCTTGACATTGTATGCCCGCTCCGTTATCATGTGCTGATGATCTGATACAATAAAGCAGTTGCCTCTGGCAGGGAGCAGTCGGTCGCTTGGCCACAGAGCGAACAGCCCCCGACGGAGGGAGGCATTTGGTGAACGAACTTGCGCTAGGCGCGAAGCATGAAAAGGAGATGCACGGATGAAGATCAGCAGGGGGGCGTTAGGTGTGATAGCTTTGTTGGCTATTCCGATGTTTGGTTTACCGCAGGCCTTTTCCAGGGCAGCAGACGATGTTGTCCCGCCGACAGGGACCATTGTCATCAATTCCAACCGTAGCGCCACTAATAGCCCAAATATCACCTTAGCCCTGACTTGGTCGGATGGCGCTGGAACAGGCGTCTCGCGGATGCGTTTTAGTAACGATGGGGCTACGTGGTCCGCTTGGGAGGCTCCCGTGACCCCGCGTGCCTACACGTTGCCCGCCGGGCCTGACGGCCATCGGACAGTCCGTGTCCAGTATCTCGACCGGGCCAATAATCGGTCGGTGGCGTACGCGGACTACATCCGGCTCGACACGGCACTCCCAACCGGAACGATCCTCATTAATGGCGGGGCATCCGCCACCCCCACACGAGCAGTGACTTTGGGGTTGACTTGGTCGGACGGTTCTGGGGCAGGAGTCAGTCGGATGAGGTTCAGTGACAACGGCAGCACTTGGACTTCTTGGGAACTGCCAAGGGCAACACGCGGGCACGTTCTGCCGCCGGGGGTTGGCCATCACACTGTCCGTGTGCAATATTTGGACGGAGCCAACAACTATTCAATGGTTTATAGCGATTACATCCGGCTTACCACGGCAACAGTTCCCAGTGTTGTTGGATGGCCTCGTGCTGAAGCGGAGGCGGAGATCATCAGCGCGGGACTTGTGGTTGGATCAGTGACGTATCAGCTTGATCCGGAGATTCCTGCGGGATCGGTAGTCAGCGTGAGTCCGGATGAAGATAGCAGCGTTGCGCCTGGCACAGTGGTAGACTTGGTAGTGTCAAATGGTTCGGAAGCAAATCCCACCCTGTTTCTACCTGGGGACATACCTCTAGATCTAGTGCGAATCCCGGCGGGGAGTTTTCAGATGGGCTCGCCGGACACGGAGCGGAGTCGGCAGAGTAACGAAGGGCCAGTTCACACGGTAAACATCGGATATGACTTCTATATGGGTAAGTATGAGGTGACTGATTCGCAGTGGCTGGCGATTATGGAAGTGTGGCCTGGAAAAACGTCCTCGATTGCATCTGCGGCGGGGCCAGATTATCCCATTTCTGGCGTGAGTTGGGATGATGCCAAGATGTTTATTACGGCACTTAATGAGCATATCACGGAGACAGGGCAGGGTGCGGCGACAATGCGCTTGCCAAGTGAGGCAGAGTGGGAGTATGCCTGTCGCGCTGGTACGCATACGAGGTTCTACTATGGAGACTCTCTTGGAGTGGATGACGGTTGCGAAGATGATGGTGTGCGTAGTCAGTATATGTATTACTTCGGTAACAACACGGGATATAAGCAACCGGTGGGCGTTAGGCTTCCGAATGCTTATGGTTTATATGATATGAGTGGAAACGTACATGAATGGTGCGAGGATGCCTACCATTTGAGTTATGAGGGGGCACCGATGGACGGGAGTGCTTGGACGGTGGAACCTTACGGTGATTACCGAGTCCTTCGGGGGGGGTGGAGACAATATAGCGCCGGTGGTTGTCGTTCGGCGTATCGGAATAATTCGCCCGAAGGATTCGGAAACGGCTTACCTAGTTATGGGTTCAGGTTGGTTTCGGTACGCTAGGTTTGTTGATAGCATCAGCCAATAAATAGGAACAGTGGGGCTGTTGAAAGATCCCCAGTCTGAACCTTCGGTCTTGACAATAGGCATCCTGGTGTGATATCATTATAGCGTTACAGGAGGTAGCGCATGCAGACCAGAAAGGACCGGTGGCGGACGAGTTGTTTGTGGCGGGTGGCTTGGAAGACTGGTGGTTGCGTGCCTTGTGCTGCTACGGTAGTGTGTAGAGTGATCTATCTTCAGACTAGCGTTTGTCAACAAACTGTCAATGAAAGGAAAGATCATGGTGCCGGAAAAATTTGTCGCTTCTGTTCAGTATAACGATTGGGTCGGGACTGCTGCCGCTGATGGTGCAGACGCGAATGGCCCGGCGACGTGGCTCGAGCAGAACGGCCATGCTAGTCCAGGCGAGAGACTTGTAGGGGTGAGATTCTTCTATGGCGAGAATCATGGGAACTATGACAATATTGTTTATGTAGAGTTCCTGCTTCTCCCAGTGGGTTCGAGCGAAAGCTCGACTAATGCATCCGAATTAAGTCAGAGTGTCGTTGCTGTTAGAAAACTGATTATGAGCATGCAACTAGTAGAGTTTTTTTCGCTCTTCAAGCGATTTGAAATCGCAATATCTCTGGGGGGAATCTTTGACACAAGAGACGTGATCTGCACGGACTGACGTTGCCATTGTTCGCTCTCCGGAACATCCCCCTGTTCGCTCTCGCGAACCGCCCCCCCTGAAGGTGGGATCTAGGGGGGGGGAGTCTGGAGTCTGGAGTCTGGAGGCTTGGGCGGAAGAGGAGGACCGTCGCTGGCCGCGATGGATGGAGGATGGGCGTTTTTTTCTTGGCCTGTCTTCTTTGTGCCCTTTGTGCCTTTGTGGTGAGCCCTTCCGGAGATTTTTTACCACGAAGACACAAAGGGCACAAAGAAGGCGGAATGGGCTCTTCTTGAGCGACAACCGCCACACGGCCCTTTCCTTAGCGTCCTGGCGTCTTGGCGTTAAGACATTTTAACGCGAAGGCGCAAAGACGCGGGGCGGGGGCAGGGGTCGGCGGTCTCTTGCGGCGGGGGGTCAGTGAAAGGGCGCGATGCGCCAGAAGATGGGCCAGGTCCGGTAGAGGTAAATAGGGACAGTCACCGGTTATTCATCAATGGGCATAGATGGTCATGCTGGGCAGTGATATATTTCTGATGAAACACTCTGAAGGGCACATCGCAAATGGAGTCTGAGTACAGAATATTTCGGATCAATGATGAGGGGAAGGGTGACTTCATCTGGCAATTCCACTATTTATCAGAGCACTCTCAGGGACCGATAACCAAGGCGCTTCTGAATGCAATGAAGGGTGAGGGTGTTTATCGATATGATGTCTGCCTTCCGAACATCTTGGTAGGGGATGTTTTGAAGTACAGCAGCGCATATATAGATTTGGACCCGAGCCTAAAGAAAATTGAGGCATCCCCATCAGATGTTGCGAAAGTCATGCTTAGCGATGAAGAGATAGAGAAGACCGTCATGCATGATGTTGCCGATGAATGGCTTGCGAACACCGCTCTTCGGTATCTTTCGAACGGGAAGAACAGGGTTTGTGTCGTGCTGGATATGTCGTGTTGGAGTCAATTGCGGCCTGACAGCCTCCGCGAGGAAATGAATCGGTATTTCAGGAAGGGGCAAAATGAGGGGTGTTACGTTTTTCATCGTCCCGAGGATATCTCGTACTTCCGGGAATGCATCTATGCTGGCATCATGATGTCGTACGGCTTTTTCGCCACCCTTCCGGATTCGGTTTCCATTGAGGACCTCATGAGGGACCGTGAAACCCCCATGAGCACGGAAATGGCGGAGATGCTTGCCAGGAAAGCCGATGCCGTGTATGTGGGGTCGCATGATGCGCTCCGGTATATGATCGGCTGGTTTAACCCGGAGAGCATTCCCTACTGATCGGCCTGGGCGGAAGAGCGGCTGTTCTTGGTCCCCCCTTCAGACATTTTATGGGGCAGATCAAGTTCTTTCAATGGAGTTTTCCACCGGGTTTTCCACAGGGCGCGCGATGGAACCAGCTGGC
>JAPXRP010000150.1:0-10681 GCA_033813475.1 Candidatus Hydrogenedentota bacterium | reverse complement strand
TGACAACGGGGAGGATCCCGGATTAACGGCGGACCTCCGCACCGCATTGGCCAAAGCCCTCGACACCCTGGGCCGCAAGGCGCTGGAGGGGAAAGACCCCGCCCGGGCAGAGGCGCTGTTTCGGGAGGCCATGACGCTCGCCCCCCAAGACCGCTGGCATCAGGTGCGGCTGGGTGAGGCGCTTGCGGGGCAGGGAAACCACGGGGAAGCGCTCCGCCAGTACAGGGAGGTGCTGAAGGACCACCCGGATGGGCCCGCCACCAGCCGGCTGGTGGATGAGGCCTACCTCGCAATGGAGGATCCGGCGGGCCGGGTGGAGGAATGGCGGCGCATGACGGCGGATCATCCGGACACGGCGTCCTGCTGGCTGCATCTTGGGCTGGCACTGAAAACGTTTGGGGACGCGGCGGGGGCGCTGGAGGCGTTTGACAAGGCGCGCGCGCTGGACCCCCGGTTGGAGGGGCTGCCCCCCTCCGCGAAGTGACCGAAAACCGTCAGGTTCCCGGGGCGTCCGCAACACCGAAGGCGCGGCGCGCGTTTTCCGCGAGACGCGCCCGCGTCTCCGCGGCGTCCAGCCCCTTCACGCGCGCCAGTTCGGCGGCCGTGAGGAGCACGTCGGCGGGCTCGCAGCGTTTCCCCCGGCGGGGCTGGGGGGCGAGGTAGGGGGCGTCGGTTTCCGCCAGCAGCCGGTCCAGGGGGACCACGGCGGCGGCGTCCCGGAGTTTTTGGGCCTTGGGAAAGGTGAGGTTGCCGGCGAAGGAGATGAAACAGCCCAGGGCGGCAAAGGCCTCCGCGCTTTCCGGGCCGCCGCCGAAGCAGTGCATGACCACGGCGGGCAGGGCGGGGACATGGTCGCGCAGGATGGCGAGGCAGTCGTCATCGGCCTCGCGGTTGTGGACCACCACGGGCCTGCCCAGCTCCGCCGCCAGGACGAGCTGCCGCTCGAACGCGGGGCGCTGGGCCGCGCGGGGGGAGAACTCGTTGAAATAGTCGAGCCCGGTCTCGCCGAGGGCGGCCACCGCCGGGTGGGCCGCCAGGTCGCGCAGCCGGGAGAGTGCGCCGTCGTCCATGCCTTCGGCATGGTAGGGGTGCACGCCGACCACGGCAACCACGCCGGGCCGCGCCAGGGCGAGGGCCGCGGCGCTGCTTTCCAGGGTGTCCCCGACCACGGCGATCCAGTCGAGACATTCCAGGGCGCGGGCCAGCACCTCCGCGCGGTCCCCGTTGAAACGGGGGTCCTGCAGGTGGCAGTGCGTGTCGGGGATGCGGCTCACGCCTGGTCGTTCTTGCTGCGGCGCTTCTTCTTGCGCTTGCGCTTGACGGCCGCGTCCCCCTGCGGGGGCGCGGTGTCGGCGGGCAGGGACTCCGCCGGCCGGGGGGGCGGACCCCGCCGCTCCGCCGGACGGGGGGCCTCTCCGGCGGCGCAGGGGGCCTGGCATCCGCCGTCGCCGTCCGTCCGGCGTTTCCGGCAGGCCTCGTACTGGTCGCTCTCGTAGCTGAGGCAGCACAGCAGCTTGCCGCACTGCCCGCTGATCTTGGCGGGATTGAGGGAGAGGTTCTGGGCCTTGGCCATGCGCATGGAGATGGGGCGGAACTCCTCCAGGAAGCTCGCGCAGCAGAGCTGGCGGCCGCAGGTGCCGAGGCCGCCGGTGAGCTTGGCCTGGTCGCGCACCTGGATGTGCCGCAGCTCGATGCGGCTGCGCAGCTCATGGGCCAGGTCCCGGACCAGTTCGCGGAAGTCCACCCGGTTTTCGGCCACGAAGTGGAAGGTGACGCGGCTCTTGTCGTAGGAGCACTCCGTGTCCACCAGCTTCATGGCCAGGTTGTGCTTCTCAATCCGCCTGCGGCAGACGTCCCGGGCGCGCTCCTCCTGCCGCTCGATGTCGCGCATGGTCTGCGCGTCCTCGGCGGTGGCGCGGCGCAGCACGCGCATGCGCACGCGGCGGGTCTCCTCGGGGGACCGGGGCTCCGGGGGCAGCACGCAGACGCCCCATTCCAGGCCCTCCTCGGTGTGGACGATGCAGGCGTCCTCGCGGTTGAGGGCAATCCCCTCGCAGAGGAAGGAAAGCACCCGCCTCGGCTTCCTGAGCCGGACGCGGACTATGTCCATTCGGTCGTCTCCTTTCAGACGTCACCCCGCAAGGGTGAAAAAGAGGTCGCGCAGCACGCGCTTGCGGGCGATGTTGCGGTCAAGATAGCGCCACGCGAGGTCCACGGCCCCGATCTTCGCGGCCGGGTCGCCGGCGGCTGTTTTCAGCCGGGAAAGCTCGTCCCGGTTGAAGACGGACTCCGCGTCGCCCGTGGCGGCGTACACCAGCTCGTCGCGGTACCACCCGTGGAACAGGCGGATGTGCTCGTACAGTTCCAGGCGGAAACGCCCGGCCACAAAGGCCTCCAGCAGTTCCTTCTCCCGCCGGGTGGTCTCCTCCCCCTCCGATTCGGCGTCGTCCTCGTCGCCGGGGATGCGGCCGGCGGCCTCCTCGATCTTCTTCTTCACCTGCTCCAGATAGGCGTCGAACTCCTCGGACAGGGTCAGGGGGTCGTCCCCCTGCTTTAGCCGCCGCACCACGGACAGCACCGCGTCCCGCCGCCCGCTGCGGCACAGGTCGAGGGCGCGGCTCATCTGGCCCTGGGAGAGGGCCGCGACGGTGTCCGCCGCGTCGGCGGACAGGCCCCGCTGCTCCCGGAGCAGGGCGGCCACGGTTTCACGGGGCAGCATGCCGAACCGCACCCCCTGGCACCGGGACCGGATGGTGGGCAGGAGCTGCCGGGGCGCATCGGTGAGCAGGATGAAGGTGGTGCTGGTCGCGGGTTCCTCCAGGGTCTTGAGGAACTTGTTCTGGGCCGCCTCGTTCATCCGGTCGGCCTCTTCGATGACATACACGCGGCGGCGCCCCTCGAAGGGCCGGTAGGCCGTCGTGTCGCATATTTCCTCGACCACCTGCGTCTTGATGATGCGGGTCTTGCCCGTGGGCTCGACCAGCTTGACGTCCGGGTGGTTCCCCGCGCCAATCTTCGCGCAGGGGCGGCAGCCGTCGCAGGCGTCCCCGGCCCCGTCGCCGCCGTCGCAGTTCAGCGCCTTGGCCATCTCGAGGGCGGCCAGGCGCTTCCCCACACCGGAGGGCCCCCACAGCAGCAGCCCGCCGGGCACGCGTCCCTTGCGGACAATGTTGCGCAGAAGGCGGACGGCCACCTCCTGGTCTCTGACGGCGGAAAAGCCCATGCTCATCCCGGCGGCCGGGGGGCCGCGATTTGTTGCGTTCTAGTGTGATTCGACCAGGCGGTCCACCCGGTCGCGGACCGCCTTAAAAACCTCCCCCGCGGGGGCGGAGGCGTCAATGATTGTAATACGTTCCGGCTCTGCGCGCGCAATGTCCAGAAAGGCGGCGCGGACCCGGCGGTGAAAGTCGGCCGGTTCCCCCTCGATGCGGTCGAGGACGCCGCGTTTCCCGCTGCGCGCCAGCCCGTCCTCCACCGGCAGGTCGAGCAGCAGTGTGCAGTCGGGTGCCAGCCCGCCGGTGGCGAGGGTGTTCAGGGTGCGTATCTGGTCCGGCGCTAGGCCCCGGCCGCCGCCCTGGTAGGCCAGTGTCGAGTCGCAAAACCGGTCGCAGAGCACCACGTCGCCCCGCTCCAGGGCGGGGCGGATCACGGCGTGGACATGCTGCGCCCGCGCCGCGGCATACATCATCAGCTCCGAAAGGGGGGAAATGGCCCCCGTTGCCGGGTCCAGCAGGAGGCTGCGCAGGGCCTCGGCCAGCGGGGTGCCGCCGGGCTCGCGCGTCGTGACCACCCGGCGTCCGAGCCGCCCGAGATGCTCGGCCAGCAGCTCGAGCTGCGTGGTTTTTCCGCAGCCCTCCACCCCCTCCAGTGTGATGAAATGCCCCCTCATTCCCCGGTCACCCCCCGGCGCGCCGCGCGCCCTTCGGCGAAGAACGCCTCCAACCCGGCGCTGTTGCCCTCCCGCAGCAGCCGGATGAAGGTCTCCAGCCGCTCCCCGTATTCGGAAAGGCTCTCAAGAAGGGCCTCGCGGTTGGTGAGGCAGATGTCCCGCCACACCTCCGGCGGGCCGCCCGCGATGCGGGTCGTGTCCAGAAACCCGCGGCCCACGACATCGCGGGTCAGGGGGGCCGCCCCGGCCAGCGAGGCGAGCGCGGCGGCGGCAACGTGGGGCAGATGGCTGGTGCGCGCGAGCAGCACGTCGTGGAGCTGCGGCGCGATGGGGACCACGCGCATGCCGACGGCCTCCCACAGGCGGCGGACGGTGTCCACCGCCGCGGAGTCCAGTCCGGGGCTGTCCTCAATCAGGCAGATCGCCCCCTCGTAGAGGTCGGCGCGGCCGTGTTCGGGGCCGGCGTTCTCGCTGCCCGCCATGGGGTGGCCGCCCACGAAGCGGCGCGGCGCGTTCCAGGTGGCGGCGGCGTGGGCGCAGATGACGCCCTTGGTGCTCGCCACATCCGTCACCACGGCCGCCGTTCCGCGCAGAGCGTCCATGAGGGGGGGCACCGCCGCGGCGGGCGCCGCCAGCACCACCAGCTCCGTCCCCGCCAGGTCTGCGGGCGCGTCCGCAATCTCGTCTATCGCCCCCAGCCGCAGCGCGGTTTCGAGGGTTTCGCGGCGGCGGCCGGCGCCGACAACACAACGGGCCAGCCCGCGTTTCTTCAGGGCCAGCCCGAGGGAGGCGCCCAGCAGTCCGACGCCCGCAATGCCTATGCGCTCAAATCCGGGGCTCATCCGTCTCTCCCCAGGGCCGCGACGGCCTCGGCGACGGTGAAGCGGCCCAGGTACAGCGCCCGGCCGACAATCGCCTCGTCCACGCCGTCGGCGGCGAGTTCGCGGGCCTTCCGCAGGTCGTCCAGGGAGGAGACGCCCCCCGAAAGCGTGACCGGAACGCCCGCCGCGCGGGCCAGGGCGCCGGTCGCCGCATGGTTGGGGCCCTTCATCATGCCGTCGGAAAGAATGTCCGTGTAGATGATGCGGGCCGCGCCCGAGGCGGCGGCGGTGCGGGCAAAGGCCTCGGCGTCGGCGTCGGTGTCCTCCATCCATCCGGAGAGGGACACCTTGCCCTCGCGCGCGTCAATCCCCACGGCGATCCGCCCCGGATGGGCCGCGCAGGCGGCCCGGAGAAGCTCCGGCTCGCGGAAGGCGGCGGTGCCGAGGATGACCAGGGCGGCACCGGCGTCCAAGACCGTCTCGATGGTGTCCAGGGAGCGGATGCCCCCGCCGACTTCAAACCGCACGCCCTCGCCCGCTAGGGCGCGCAGCTCGTCCAGCACGCAGCAGCGGCCCCAGCGCGCGCCGTCGAGGTCCACGACATGGACCATCGCCGACGCGGGGTCCGCCCCCGCGTCCGCCAGATCCCGCCACCAGGCCAGCGCCTGGGCGACGGGGTCCTCGGAGAACACTGTTTCCTGTCCGTAGTCGCCCTGGACCAGATTCACGCACCGGCCCCCGCGTATGTCCACGGCGGGGACAATGCGGACGGTCATGACACGGCGGCCAGGGTCTGCTTCGCCTGTTCCACGAGGGCGGCGAAACCGGCCTTGTCGGAGACGGCGATTTCGGCGAGCACCTTGCGGTCCACCTCGATGTTGGCCTTGCGCAGGCCCTCCATGAAGCGGTTGTAGGAAAGGCCGTTGGCGCGGGCGCCCGCGTTGATGCGGGCGATCCACAGCGCGCGGAACTCGCGCTTGCGCACGCGCCGGTCGCGGTAGGCGTACATTCCCGCGTGGGCGACCGCCTGCTGGGCGGTCTTGTTCAGCCGATGGTGGCTGCCGCGGTAGCCGGAGGCCAGCTTCAGGATTTTCTTGCGCCGCCGGCGGGAGGCCGGATTGTTCGTGGCTCTGGGCATGGTTCACACCTTTCTTCGCCGCCGCGGGCGGGACCGCCGGGGTCCGCCGCGCCGCGTGGCCGGGTTGCATGGGTTAGGCGTTCGGGAGCATCCGCTTCACGCGCTGGTTGTCGGCCGCCGCCACCAGCGTGGCGTGGCGCAGGTTGCGCTTGCGTTTCGGGGTCTTGGACGACATCAGGTGACGCGCGTACGCCTTGTTGCGCTTCACTTTTCCGTTCGCCGTCACCTTGAACCGTTTTGCTCCGCTCCGGTTCGTCTTGATCTTCGGCATGTCATCGTCTCCATGGGTTCTTGACGCTGCCTCCGCGGGAAGGAAAAGCAGCGCCTTCCCCGCGGGACAGCAGGTTAATCCGTCAATCCGTCATTCCGCGCGCGGCGGCCCGGAGGGGCGCGCCGGCGGCTCGGGCTTCGGCACCGCCGCCGCCTTCACCGGCGTGAGCATCAGGCTCATCGTGCGCCCCTCAAGCCGGGTGTCCGTGGGCCGGTGGTCCTCGATGTAGAGGTCCTTGGTGGCCTCCAGCACCTGCTGGAGCACGGCCCGGCCAAACTCCGGATGCGACGCCTCGCGGCCCCGGAACATGACCGTCACCTTCACCTTGAACCCCTCGCCGAGAAACTCCCGGACGTGGGTGACCTTGTTCTCCAAGTCGTGCTTGTCAATCTTCGGCCGAAACCGGATCTCCTTCGCCGTCACCGTGTGCTGGTGCTTGCGCGACTCCCGCGCCCGGCGCTTCTGCTCATACCGGTATTTGCCGTAGTCCATGATCCGGCAGACCGGCGGGCTCGCCTTCGGGGCGACCTCCACCAGGTCATACCCGCGCTGCTCGGCCTCCTGGAGCGCGTCCCGGGGACTCATGATCCCCAGCTGCTCGCCCTCCTCGTCAATCACGCGCACCTGACGGGCGCGGATCTGGTCGTTCACGCGGATCCCGTCGTCCTTGTCCTTCCTTCCTGGGATTATGTTCCTGTCTCCTTCTTCCCGGACCGCCCCGGGATGTGCCGGCCGCAGCGCGCCCGGGCACCAGGCCCGCCGCGCAGCGGCAAAAAAAAGCGGCGGAAAGACACGCCTGTCCTTCCGCCGCAAAACGCGCAAACACACTTCACGCCTTTCACGCAACCACGCGCAGCAAACACGGGATATGCCCGGCCGCAGCATGGTGAGGACACGGTCCTTCTTGTCGGGACGGCCGCGTCGCCGCGCCGTCCACCCCGAAGCATACCAAAAAGCCGCCAAACCCGTCAAGTTCCGCACGGGGAACACCCGCGACACGGGGCGGGAAGACAAGGCCAGCGGGACGCTGGCGGTACGGGGCGGGCATGCGAGGGCTGTTCCGTAGCTCCGCCGTCCCGGCGGCCTTGTCTTCGGGGCGCACGGTGGACCGGCGGCCGGGAAGCGCTTCCACGGCGCGGACACCCGGCCTTCCCGTCATTCCCGCGCACCTCCCCGTCATTCCCGCGCACGCGGGAATCCATCCTGGGTCGGCGGGTGACGCCACACGCCAAGGCATGGGCCCCCGCTTTCGCGGGGGTGACGGGGATGTGGGTGACCGGAGTGACGCCTGCGCTGCGGCAGGGCGGAAGACAAGGCCAGCGAGACGCTGGCGGTACGGCAGGGCGGAAGACAGGGCCAGCGGGACGCCTGCGGTACGGGGGCGGGTTGGCGGGGGCCGGTCAGCCCACCGTGTAGGGGGCGCGCTGGGGACGGTCCACGTGCTTGTTGGCCTCTTCATCGTCGAAGCGCTCGGCGACGGGGTCCCATTTGAGGGGGCGGCCGACCCAGCGGGCGATGTTGCCGAGGTGGCAGACGGTGGTGGACCGGTGGCCGGTCTCCACATCGGTGACGGGGAGCTCGCGGGAGCGGATGCAGGCCTCCCAGTGGCCCAGGTGGTCCTCGCGGCCGTTGGCCTTGCCGGCGACGTCCCCGGCGAGCTGTTTGCCGAGTTCGGGGGGGTCGGTGCGGAAGATGCCCCGGTCAAGCTCGAGGGTGCCGCCCTCGCAGATGAATTTGCCGCCGCCCTCGCGGCCCTTGCCGTCGAGGTGCACCACCACGCCGTTGGCGTAGCGCATGTGCACGGGGTCGGTCAGGCCCTTGCCGTCGGCCCACACTTCCACGGGGCCGGAGGCGTCCATGCCGAGGGCCCACTGGATCTGGTCGAGGCCGTGGGCGCCCCAGCCGGTCATCTCGCCGCCGGAGAAGGGCTGGAAGGAAATCCAGCCGAGGGGCCGCCCCTGGGCGTCCTTGCGGCCGTCGGCGCGGGGCAGGAAGAGGTCCTCATGGTAGGGAAGCACGGGGGCCTGGCCGCTCCAGCGGTCCCAGTCGAGCCCCCCGGGCAGGGGCTGCTCCGGCAGGTCGCAGTCCCACGGGCTGGGGTAGTTCGCCGCGTGCACCTCGCGCACCGCGCCGAGTTTCCCCTCGCGGATAAGCGCGCAGGCGACCCGGTTGGGCTCCATGGAGCGCTGCTGGCTGCCCGTCATGACGATGCGCCTGTGCTCGCGGGCGGCGTCGGACATGAGCCGCCCCTCGCGGATGGTGAGGGTCATGGGCTTCTCGACGTAGACATCCTTGCCCGCGCGGCAGGCGTCTATGGAGGGCTGGGCGTGCCAGTGGTCCGGCGTGGCCACGACCACGGCGTCAATGCCGGGGTCGGCCAGCAGCTCGCGGTAGTCCGTGAAAACCTTCCAGCCCTTGTCGCTGAATTTCTTCAGCCGGGGCTGATAGACATCCGCCGCGGCGACGCCCTCCATGCCCTTGGAGAGTTTCAGCAGGTCCTGGCAGCGGCGCCCCACGCCGATGAAGCCGACCTGGACGCGGTCGTTGGCGCCAAACACGCGCCGGGGCAAAATGAGGGGGAACACGGAAGCGGCCAGCGCACCGCGCAGAAACGCGCGGCGGCCCATGCGGCGGGGGTCAGACATGACATGCCTCTCCTGACGGCGTCCGAAAACAGAAACACCCAACCCCGCCCTGCGGGAGCGGCGAGAAACCCTTGTCAAAGGCGAAAGGCCTAGTCTTCCGCCGCGGCGGCGCCCTTGCCCTTCATCGAGACCAGCTCGAGGACAAAGCCGAAGGTGCGGTCCAGAATGCCCAGCACCGCCTCATCGTCCGTCGCCCTGACCACAACCGTGACGCGCCGAAGATGCTTCATGGTTCTTCTCCTGCCCGGTCGGAACGGTGCCCGGTCCGGAATTGCCGTTTTCTTCTGCCCGTGTAGACTAGCACAGCCGCCGGCAAAGGTCAAGCGCGAACCGCGTCCCGGCGGTCACCCGCCCTGCGCAAGGGCTGGATAAAACCCCCGGTAGGCCGCGTAGTTCGCCAGCACCTTCCTGACATAGTCCCGCGTCTCGGCGAAGGCCATGCTCTCGATAAACCCGTCCATGTCGCCCCCCGGAAACCGCGCGCGCCATTTGTCGCAGTTGCCGGGACCGCCGTTGTACGAGGCCAGCGCGTAGACCAGGTTGCCGCCCGACCGGTCCAGCATCCTCCGCAGATAATGCGCCCCCAGGCGCAGCGAGTTTTCCGGCGCGCCAAGGTGCTCTCCCGTCTCTTCGCCCAGCCGGGGTTCCTTGCCCGCGAGCCATTTCGCCGTGGACGGCATGAGCTGCATCACGCCGACCGCGCCGGACCGGGACACGATGGCGGAGCGGAAGGTGCTCTCCTGCCGGCTGACAGCGAGCAGCAGCAGCGGGTCCACCCCCGCCTCGCGCGCGGCGCGCTCCGCGATGTCCCAGTAGGCCAGCGGGTATTCCACCCGCCGCCGCAGGGGCGAGGGGGCCGCGCCGCCCGTCTCCCACTTTCCCCCGCCCGCCGTCTGCTGCACCGTGTGCATGAACCCCGCCCGCGCCACGGCGTCGTACCAGGCCGCCTCCTGGCCCGCCTCCGCCGGAGGCGAAAGGATCAGCGCGAGGGCTTCCCACTCCCCCTCCTCCAGCCCGTGGCCGCCGAAGAAACGCAGGCGCTCCAGTTCCTTCTCGCGCGCCGGGGGCAACACCGCCACCGCGTCCAGCGCGGCGCCGGGGAACACTGCGGCAAGCTGCGAACCCGGGTCTCCGCCGGGGAGGGGCAACCCCCCGCCCTCCTTCCCCAGCCGCGCCAGCGCCCGGTGGGCGTGATAGCCGCCGGGGCCGGCCTCCACCGCGCGGGTGAGATACCTTTTCCGGCCCGCGGCGTCCCCGCAGTGTCCCGCGATTTCCGCGCAGAGATGCCAGGCCTCCGCCCGCAGCGCGGCCGACTTGAAGCGTCCGGCGGCCTCCGCAAGCAGAAGGAGCGCGTCCTGCCAGGACTTCTCCGCCATCCGTATCCGGCCCGCGGCAAACAGGGCGTCGGAGGCGCGCGCGTGGCCGGGGTGCCGCTCGGCAAGTTTCCGGTACAGCGCCACCGCCTCCGAAACGCGCTTGGCCGACTGCGCATGCCCGGCGTACCAGTAGAGCGCGTCGCCCCCGTCGCGCCGGTCCCCGTACTCCGCGGAAAGCGTGTCGGCGAACAGGTCGGCCGCGGCCCATGCCTTCCGCGCCGCGGAAAGCCGCAGGGCGTACAGCAGCCACACCCGCATCCAGGGATTCCCCGCATTCAGCCGCGCCAATGTCCGCACCTGCACGGGGAGCTGGTCCGGGGCGGCGGCGGACGGCACCGCCAGCGCGGTCAGGACCTGCAGGGTGATCTCGCCGCCCGACTCGTCACGAAACACCACGCGCTCCGCCTCGAACACGGGCCGGGCCTCGTCCATGGCGCCCGACCGCAGCAGCCCCCACACCCCCAGCGCGCGGTCTGCGGGGTCGGAAAACTGGAGCAGCAGGCGGGCGGCTTTCTTTCGGGGCTCAAGCAGGATGGTCGTT
>JAPXRP010000149.1:0-10690 GCA_033813475.1 Candidatus Hydrogenedentota bacterium | reverse complement strand
AAGGCCGTCCTCGCGCGCATCCCCGTGACGCGCGAGCCCGTCGCCGCCGCCGTCACGCCCGACGGCGCGCGCCTGATCGTGGCCAACCTCATGCCTGCCGGCCCGTCCAACGGCGACTACACCGGGTCCGCCGTGTCCGTCATTGACACCGCCTCCCGCGCCGTCACCGCGACCCTGGCCCTCCCCAACGGCAGCAACAGCCTCCAGGGCGTCTGTATCTCCCCCGACGGCGCCTTCGCCTATGTCACCCACATCCTCGCGCGCTACCAGATGCCGACCACCCAGCTCGAGCGCGGCTGGATGAACACCAACGCCCTCACGGTCATTGACGCCGCGGCGGGGACGCTGGTCAACACGGTCCTGCTGGACGACGTGGACATGGGCGCGGCGAACCCCTGGGGCGTCGCCTGCACGCCCGACGGCGCGTCCATCCTTGTCGCCCACGCGGGCACCCACGAAATCAGCGTGATTGACCGCGCCAAACTCCACGAGCGCCTGGCCAAGGTGGCCGCGGGCGAGCGCGTCACCGAGGTTTCCGCGAAGCCCGAGGACGTGCCCAACGATCTGTCCTTCCTCGTCACCCTGCGCCGCCGGATCAAGCTGGCGGGCAACGGCCCGCGCGGCCTGTGGACCGACGGCGCGAAGGTGTGGGCGGCCCAGTATTTCACCGACGACCTGGCCGTGGTGGAGCTGGCCTCCGCCAACCCGGCCCGGACCGCCGGGCGCATCGAGCTGGGCAGCGCCCCCCTGACGCAGGAGCGCACGGGCGAGCGCCACTTCCACGACGCCGCCCTGTGCTTCCAGCACTGGCAGAGCTGCATCAGCTGCCACCCGGGCTCGCGCGCGGACGGGCTGAACTGGGACCTGCTCAACGACGGCATCGGCAACCCCAAGAACACGAAGAGCATGCTGCTTTCCCACCAGACCCCCCCGGCCATGGGCCTGGGCGTGCGCGACACCGCCGAAGCGGCCGTGCGCGCGGGCATCCGCCACATCCAGTTCGCCGTCCGCCCCGAGGAGGACGCCGCGGCCATTGACACCTATCTGAAGGCGATGAAGCCCGTGCCCAGCCCCCTGCTGGAGAACGGCAAGCTCAGCGCCGCCGCCGAGCGCGGCAGGGCCGTTTTCGAGCGCGCCCACTGCGCCGCCTGCCACCCGGCCCCGCTCTATTCGGACCTCAAAATCCATGACCTGGGCACCACGCTGGGGCTGGACGCGGGCAAGCCCGTGGACACGCCCACCCTGGTGGAGGTCTGGCGCACGGCCCCCTACATGCACGACGGCCGCGCCGCCACCCTCATGGAGGTGTTCACGGTCCACAACAAGGACAACCGGCACGGGGACACGGCGGGCCTGTCGGAGGAGGAGCTGAAGGACCTGGCGGCCTACGTGGGATCCCTGTGAACTTGACGGCCCATCCGGTGTTTCACCGGAGGGCGGGCTTGCCGGGCCGCAGGAACGCGGCCCCCGGGGGCGCGCCGCGGACGGCGGCGGCGCCCAGAACAGGAAGCCGGAGGAACCGGCGGGAGCAGTGATGAAGGATAGCAGTAAACCGGCGCCCGAAACCGCGCCGGAGCAGCCCGGAAAATCGCTGACCGTGCGCCGCGGCGCGGTGGAAGGCGAGTGGTTTGTGACCGCCAACCCGGCCCCGGGCATGACGCCGGCCGCGCTGGGCCGCGAGATGGCCGGCCGCCTCGGGGAGCTGGGCGCGCAGATTGTCTCCATGGAGATTTTCGGCCTGCCCGGCGTGGCCCTTTCGGACATCCGGAAGGCCTTCGGGACCATCGCCTGGCCCGTCACCTGGGTGACCGAGGGCTGCACCGCCGCCGCGCCCCTGCGCGGCATGCAGGTGTGGGCCGTGGCCGGCGTCCGCCCCGCCCCCGTGACGGTGGACGGCGCCGTGGTCGGCACCGTGTTCACCCGCGACGGCGCCCGCTGGTGCCGCCTCGGCGGGCTGGTTCCGCGCGACCTCTCCCTGTCCCGCCGCGACCAGACCCGCGCCGTGTTCGCGCTTATGGAGCGCGGGCTGGAGGCCGCCGGGCTGGGCTTCGAGGATGTCGCCCGCACCTGGTTCTACAACCACGCCATGCTGGAGTGGTACCGCGAGTTCAACGAGGTCCGCACCGCCTTCTTCTGGGACCACGGCGTCTTCGACCGCCTGGTTCCCGCGAGCACGGGCATCGGCGGGGCCAACGCCGCCGGCGCCGCGCTCACCGCCGGGGTGCTTGCCGTCCGCGGGGCAAAAGTGGCCCTGGTGCCGTCGCCCCTCCAGTGTCCCGCTCCGAACTACGGCAGCTCCTTCAGCCGGGCCGTGGAGATCGCCGCCGGGGGCGGGCGCTTTCTCACCATCTCCGGCACGGCGAGCATAGACCCCGCCGGCAACAGCGTCTTCATCGAGGACATGGACCGGCAGGTGGAGCTGACCCTCGACGTGGTCCACGCCATCCTCGCCTCCCGCGGCATGGACTGGAAGGACGTCTGCCGGGGCATCGGTTATTTCAAGCGCCTGGCGGACGCCCCCGCCCTGGACCGCGCCCTCGCCGCGCGCGGCATCGCGCCGCTGCCCCTCATCTCCGCCAACACCGACATCTGCCGCGACGAGCTGCTTTTCGAGATGGAGGTGGACGCGGTTTCGGCCGTCTGACCGGCGCGCACGGGAGCCTCTTCCATGGGACTGCTGAAAAGAATCCTGCTTGTTCTGGCGGCGGGGGCGGCGCTTTCCGCGTCCGCCTTCGTCCTGCTTGTCGGCCCGTGGCCGGTCTACCGGAATGCGGGCCACCAGAACGCCGCGTATTTCCGGGAGGCCGTGGCCGGGGTGGACCGCGCCGCCGCCCAAAGCGGAAACGGCCGGGCGGCGGGCACCCTCACCGCCGGATGGGCCGAGCGCGACATCACCCCGGAGCCCGGCCACCCCATGGCGGGCTACGGTTCCCGGCCCAACGACAAGCGGTCCACGGGCGTTCATGAGCGCCTTTTTGTGCGCGCCGCCGCCGTGGGCGACGGCGTGGACACGGTTGTCCTCGTCGGGTCCGACATGCTCCAGACGCTGCCCAACCTGCTGGAGATGGTCGAACCCGTGGTGGCGCGCGAGACGGGCCTCACCAACGCGAAAATCATGTACACCAGCAGCCACACCCACAGCGGCCCGGGCGGCCTGGCCCCCGGTTTCGCCGCCGAGGCCTCCTACGGCCCCCACGACCCCGCGTATGTGGCCCGCCTCGCGGAAGCCTTTTCGGGGGCCATCGTGGAGGCCGTGCGCGGCATGGCGCCGGCGCGGATCGCCCACGGCGCGCTGGACGTTCCCGAGTTCATCCGCAACCGCAGCCGGAAGGACGGCGCGGTGGACAGCACCCTGCATTTCGCGGTGCTGGAGCGCGCCGACGGCGCCCGCCTCAACCTCGCCCGCTACTCCGCCCACGGCACCGCCTTCGGCGAGGAGATGCTGGAGTTCAACAACGACTGGTGCGGCGCGTTCCAGCGGCATGTGGGGGAGAGGACCGGCGCGCCCCTGCTTTTCATGGGCGGGGCTGTCGGGTCCATGCGCCCCTTCCCGCCCGGCCCGCCGCCGGTTCCGGAGCCCGCCACGCGGGACCAGGAAATGGGCTTTGAGAACGATGTCGAGAGCGCCCTGGTCCGTGACGGCAGGAAAACCGTGGAGCAGCTTGTCGCCGACCAGGCGGCCCGCATGGACAACATGGGCCGCGCCCTCGCCGAGAGGTTCGCCGCGGCGGCGGCCGCCGCCGTTTTCACGGACACCGCCGACGTCGCGTCCGCGCAGGTGTTTTTCGACCCGCCGCCCGCGCAGGTGCGGCTCGTGTCCAAACACTGGCGGCTGTCGCCCTTCCTGTTTCACCTGCTGGGCGTCCCGCCGCGCGGCCGCATGCAGGCCGCCCGCGTGGGGGACCTGTTCCTCATCGGCATGCCCTACGACTTCGGCGGCGAGGTCAGCCGCGACTGGCAGGCCTGGGCCGCCGAACGCGGCATGCGCCTCTGGGTGACCAGTTTTTCCGGCGCCTATCTCGGCTACCTGTCGCCGGACCGCTTCCATTGGGACATCGGCGAGCAGTATTCTTACAACCAGAACTACGAACTCGGACAGATGGGCTGGTTCGGGCCGAACCAGGAGGCCTATGTGACGGACCTCTTCCAGCGGCTCTTCGCCGGAATGACGCCCGCCCCGCCCGCCGCGGGCTGAGCGCGGAGCGCCGTCCCGCCCGCCCGTCCCGTGGACGCCCGCGCATGTTTCGATGGGTCAGAATCTTCGCCGCCCTGTTCTACCTCGGCCTGCTCTTCTCCGGGGCGGCGTGGCTTGCGAACCGCCATCTCGTGTTCGACGGGCTGGTCGCCGTCGCCGTCGGCGGACGCGAGAGCCTCGCCGTGCGCCCCGCCGGGGAGGGCGCCGGGTTCACCCTGTCCCCCCACCGCGGCCTGTCGCCCGATCTCCTTCCCTTCGACAATCCCGCCGCCGCCCGCCGTCTCTTTCCCGCCTCCGGCCGCTTCGACGCCGAGGGTCTGGGCTTCGCGCTGGAGCTCCGCCGCGCCGAGGTGATGGAGCGCCTCCCGGACCTGGAGGTGATCGAGGCCCGCACTGCGGGGGGGGCGCCCGTCGAGACGCCCGCCGCGCCGGGACAGGCCGTGGCCGCGCCCGGCGGACCCGCCACGGTGCTGGAAGTCGGCCCCTGGGCGGGGATCATCCCCGAGTCCGGCGGCAGGCCGCTCGCCGCGCTGTCCTGGCGCTCCGCGCCGGACGCCCCCTGGATCCAGGGCGTCTTCCTGGAGGAGGGCCGGTGGACGTTTCTGACGCCGGAGGCCGCGTTTCACCTGCATTGGGCGGCGGACGAGGCCGCCGCCGAGGCCGCGCTCCCCAAAACGCCGCCGGGGCTCGACGCCGCGCGCTGGGGCGTGCGCGATGTCCGCCGTGTCCACTGGTTCCAGTCCTTCGAGCCCGGCACCGCCTGCACCATTTCCGACGGCGCGGAATATGTGCTGCTCCGGCGGCCGGAAGAGGGCGCGCCGGTCCCCGCGCTGCGCGTGGGCGTCCGGAAGGGCGAAGAGAAACGGGTGCTGGAGGTTTCCGCCAACGCCGCCGGGGCCGATGACCCCGTGCTCTTCGAGTATCCCGGCGCGCTTCCCGTGCGCGTGCTGGTCCGGCCCTGGCGCGAGGGATCGGCCTGGGTGGCCGCCTGGCGCGGCGACGGCCGCCTGCCCCCCGCGCGCATGAAGGAGGGCGACATTCTCGACCTGGGCGGCGGCGCGGCCCTGCGGCTCGACGGCGCCGCCCCCGCCGCCGTGCCCGTCGGCACGACCGGCAATCCCGTGCAGGCGGCCCTCCTGCGGACGCACACCGGAACGCTCCTGCGCCTGCGCGAGGGGCTTCTTCTCCGCGAGGGGGGCGTCTCCTGGCGCTACCGCCGCCTGCCCCAGCCCCCCCGCATGCGCTACACCCTCGCCCGGGACGGCGCGGAGCATGTCCTGGAGCCCGGCGGCGCCGTCACCCTCGGCCCCTGGACCTTCGCCCAAACAGACGACAATCTTGCCGCCGAAAAAACGGCCCTCCTCCGCGCCCGCCGCACCTGGGGCGGTCCGCTCGGCCAGGTTGCCGTGGGCCTCCTTGTCACCGGCGCCCTCGGCTGGGCGGTGACAGGCATGCGCCGCCGCGACAAGCGCGCGCTGCCCCCGCTTTCCCCCCCACAGGAGGACGCCACCTCCCCCCGCGACGCGCCGGAATAACCCTACAGCCGGTTTTTCCAGGAATGGATTTCCATCTTGAGGCCGGTCCAGGCGATGCCGAGGAGGCCGCCGATGCCGGGCTTGAAGGCGGACTCGAAGACCTCCATGAGCAGGGCGAACTTGTCCGGGGAGTAGGGGAACCAGTAGGACTCCAGGCGGGGGCTCTGCCGGTCCACGAGGATGGACTTGACGTTGGAGAACGAGTGGAGGCCGAAGTGGCCCTTGTAGCGGCCGAAGCCGCTCTCCTTGATGCCGCCGAAGGGGAGCGCGGGGCTGGCGAGGGTGGCCATGACGTTGTTGATGGACACGTTGCCCGTGACCAGGGCGCGGGCGACGCGCTCGGCGCGGACCAGGTCGCGCGACCATACGCTCGACGCCAGCCCGTAGGGGGAGTCGTTGGCCATGCGGACGACCTCGTCCTCCGTCTTGAAGGGGGTGACGGTGACCACGGGGCCGAAGGTCTCGTTCCACTGGATGGGCATGTCGTTGGTGACGTTGGTGACGATGGTGGGGGGCAGGACGTGCGACCCGGGGGCGCGTTTGCCGCCGGTGACGACGACCGCGCCCATCTTGACCGAGTCCTCGAGCTGCCGCTCGATCTCCTGGATCTGGAACTCGGCGGTCATGCAGCCCATCGTCAGCTCCTCCTCGTTCTCCCGGGCCTTGGGGCTGTCGAGGGTGACGATGCGCTCGGCCTTCTCCTTGAGCATCTTGAGGAAGGGCTCGTAGATCGTGTCCTGCACGAAAATGCGCTCGACGGAGGTGCAGGTCTGGCCGCAGTTGGCCATGCCGCCCCAGAGGGCACCGTTGACCGTCCGCTCCAGGTTCACGTCGTCGAAGACGATCATGGGGTCCTTGCCGCCCAGCTCCAGCTCCAGCGGGATCAGGAGGTCGGCCGCGCGGACCATCACCTTCTTCCCCGCGCCGACGCTGCCGGTGAAGAAGATCTTCGCGGGCTTCGCGTCAATGAGCAGGTTGGCCGTCTTCCGGGTGGCGTAGACCACCTGGATGGCGTCCTTCATGAACCCGCTGCCCTCGATGATCTCCTCCAGCAGGCCCTTGAGGGGCGTCTCCTTGGAGGGCTTCATGATGACCGCGTTGCCCGCCGCGAAGGCGCAGGTGATGGGCAGGAAGGACAGGTTGAAGGGGTAGTTCCACGGGGAGATGATGAGCACCGGGCCGAGGGGCTCGTAGACCACCTTGGACTTCTTGCCGAAGAGCAGGACCGGCGTGGGCATCCGCTGGTCCTTCAGCATGCGCACGGCGTGCTTCTCGTAATAGGTGATGAGGTCCACCGCCGGGAAGACCTCCATCGCCAGGGCGTCAAACAGGCTCTTGCCCGTCTCCAGCGAGATTTTGCGGGCGATCTCGCGGCGGTTCGCCAGGAGGTAGGCCTTCAGCTTGCCGAGTTCCGCCACCCGCTGCGCCACGCTCATGGCGGCGATCTTCGGGTAGACGGCGCGGGCGCGCGCGTAGACCTGGTCCACCTCCTCCGGCGTGGGCTCGGGGAAGGTGTAGAGCACCTCCCCGTTCCGGGGGTTGCACACGGTGACCAGCGAATCGTTTGCCGCATCGGACATGACAGGAACTCCCTACGTGTTGCCGCCTGAAACCCGTCCAAGGCTTGCCCGGCGCCCCCGCCGCGTGACACAATACGCGGTCCGGAAGGGCCGTCCCCTCCGGCGGGGAGGCGAAACCCCGAAAACCCGGCAAAACTCTAGCAGAACCGGCCTGTCCGGTTCACGCGCGGGGCCTCCCGGGGAATACGGAGCCCGTAACTCGCTGTTGCAGAAGGGCGTAGCGAAGCACCCCCCGGCCCTGTCGGGGGCGTCCCATCCGGCGACCGGCGGAGATTCACCATGAGCGACCCAAAAGACACCCTGGAGACCGCAGCCTACGGCGGGTCCCGCGTGGAGCGGAGCAACCAGGAAGTCGCCGACCTCGCCTCCGGGGAGTACAAGTACGGCTGGTCCACGGACATCGAGGCGGACACGCTTCCGAAGGGGCTGAACGAGGACGTGATCCGCGCCATCTCGGCGCGCAAGCGCGAGCCGGAGTGGATGCTGGAATGGCGGCTCAAGGCCTACCGGCACTGGCTGGGCATGAGCGATCCGGACTGGGCCAAGGTGGTCTACGAGACCCCGGACTTCCAGGACATCAGCTACTACTCGGCGCCCAGGCAGAAGCCCAAGGCGCGGAGCCTCGACGAGGTGGACCCGAAGCTCCTGGAGACCTTCGAGAAGCTGGGCATCCCCCTGGACGAGCAGAAGCGGCTGGCGAATGTGGCCGTGGACGCCGTGTTTGACAGCGTCTCCGTAGCCACCACGCACCGCGACATCCTGGCGAAGCGGGGCATCCTTTTCTGCCCCATCTCCGAGGCCGTGCGCGACCACCCCGAGCTGGTGCAGAAGTACCTGGGCTCCGTGGTGCCCGCGGGCGACAACTTCTACGCCGCCCTCAACAGCGCCGTGTTCAGCGACGGGTCCTTCGTCTACATTCCGCCGGGCGTGAAGTGCCCCATGGACCTGTCCACCTACTTCCGCATCAACGCCTCCGACACGGGGCAGTTCGAGCGGACGCTGATCATCGCGGACGAGGGGGCCGAGGTGCGCTATCTGGAGGGCTGCACCGCCCCCATGCGCGACGAGAACCAGCTCCACGCCGCCGTGGTGGAGCTGGTGGCCCACAAGGACGCCACCATCCGCTACGCCACCGTGCAGAACTGGTACGCCGGCGACGAGGAGGGCAAAGGCGGCATCTACAACTTCGTGACCAAGCGCGGGAAGTGCGCGGGCGAGAGCGCGCACATCTCGTGGACCCAGGTGGAGACCGGGTCCGCCATCACCTGGAAGTACCCGAGCTGCCTGCTGATGGGCGACAACTCCGTGGGCGAGTTCTACTCCGTCGCCCTGACCAAGGGCCGCCAGCAGGCCGACACGGGCACCAAGATGATCCACCTCGGGAAGAACACCCGCAGCACGGTCATCTCCAAGACCATCTCCGCCGGGCGCAGCGACAGCTCCTACCGGGGGCTGGTCCGCGTGATGCCCAGGGCGGAGAACAGCCGCAACTACACCCAGTGCGACAGCCTGCTCATCGGGAACGCCTGCGGCGCGCACACCTTCCCGCATCTGGATGTGCGCCACCCCAGCGCGTCCGTGGAGCACGAGGCGTCCACCTCGAAGATCAGCGAGGACCAGCTCTTCTACTGCCAGTCCCGCGGCATCGGGACGGAGGACGCCATCTCGATGGTGGTGAACGGGTTCTGCAAGGAGGTCTTTGACCACCTGCCGATGGAATTCGCCGTGGAGGCGTCCCGCCTGCTCAGCGTCAGCCTTGAAGGGAGCGTCGGATAATGCTGCTGGACATCCAAAACCTGCACGCCTCGGTGGCGGGGATCGAAATCCTCAAGGGGATCACCCTGCAAGTGAACGAGGGCGAGGTGCACGCCATCATGGGGCCGAACGGCTCCGGCAAGAGCACCCTGGCCCAGGTCCTCGCGGGGCACGAGGCCTATGACGTGGACCTGGAGAAGAGCCGCGTCTCCTACCTCGGCCAGGACCTGCTGGACCTGCCCGCCGAGGAGCGCGCCCGCGCGGGCGTCTTCCTCGCGTTCCAGTATCCCGTGGAGATTCCCGGCGTGACCAACCGGTCCTTCCTCCAGGCGGCGCTCAACGAAACCCGCAAGAGCCGCGGCCTCGAAGAGCTGGACGCCATGGACGTCTCGGAGCTGCTGGAGGAGAAGATGGCGCAGGTGCAGATCCCCCCCGCGTTCGCGGACCGCTTCGTCAACTCCGGCTACTCCGGCGGCGAGAAGAAGCGCAACGAGATCCTCCAGCTCGCGGTGCTCGAGCCGCGCCTCGCCATCCTCGACGAGACGGACTCGGGGCTGGACATTGACGCCCTGCGCATCGTGGCCGAGGGCGTCAACAAACTGCGCTCCCCGCACCGCGCGTTCATTCTCGTGACGCACTACCAGCGCCTGCTGGACTACATCACGCCGGACTTCGTGCATGTCCTCTACAAGGGGAGGATCATCAAGTCCGGCGGGCGCGAGCTGGCGCTGGAGCTGGAGGAGAAGGGGTATGACTGGGTGAAGGCCGAACACGCGCAGGCGTGACAAGGAAGACTCCCGTGGCGGAAGTGAAGGAAAAACAGGCGGCGGCGGGCAAGGCCCCCTACCTGCGCGACATGGACCGGCTGGACAGCGCGTCCGCGCCGGCGTGGCTGCGCGCCCTGCGCGACGGCGGCGCGGCCGCCTTTCTGGAGACCCCCTTTCCCCACACCAAGCTGGAGGCCTGGCGGCAGGTGAACGTCGCCCCGGTGGTGGAGACGCTTTTCACAACCCCGGTGCATGGGGATGCCCGGGCCGCGCTTACGCCGGCGGACACCGCCCCCTGGGCGCCCGATGAGGACGCGACATGGGCGGTGTTTGTGGACGGCGTGCACGCGCCCGGACTGGGGCGCGCCGGGGCGCTGCCGGAGGGCTGCTTTGCGGGCAGTATCCGCGAGGCCGCCGCAGGCGCGTGGACCGGCGAGATCGCGGGCCGCATCGGCGGCGCGGCGGGCACGCCGAACGCCTTCAGCGCCCTGAACACGGCCTTCGCCGGGGACGGTGCCTTCCTGTACATCCCCAAGGGCGTGGAACTCGCCGCGCCCGTGCATTTCCTCTTCGTCTCGGCGCGCACCGCCCCCAACCAGGCCGCGCATCCCCGCGTGCTGGTCGTGCTCGGGGACAACGCCCGCGCAAACGTCGCCATCGAGCATGTCGCGCTGGACGGCGCGCCCGCCCGGTTCAACAACGTGGTGGAGGAGATTTTCCTGGGGCAGGGCGCGGAACTGGTCCGCCAGGAGGTGATCGAGGAGGGGGCCGAGGGACGGCGCGTCGGCCTTGCGGCGGCCGTGCTCGGCCGCGACAGCCGCCTTTACTCGCACACCGTGTCGCTTTCGGGCGCCTGGG
>JAPXRP010000148.1:0-10692 GCA_033813475.1 Candidatus Hydrogenedentota bacterium | reverse complement strand
CGATGTTGACCTCGCAGAGTTCGGGGAGGAGGGCGACGGGCCGCAGGTTGCGGATGGTGAGGCCGTGGCCGGCGTTGCAGCGCATGTGCGTGTCGAGGACCAGCTCCGCCGCCTCGTGCAGGCGGTCGAGCTCGCGCTCCACGTCCTCTCCGGCGGCGTTCGCGTAGGCGCCCGTGTGCAGCTCCACGAAGTCGGCGCCGCAGGCGGCGCTGGCCTCGACCTGCCCCGCCTCGGGGTCAATGAACATGCTGACAAGAACGCCGTGGTCGTGCATGTCGGCGGTGACGGCCTTCAGCCGCTCCACCTGCCCGGCGACATTGAGGCCGCCCTCGGTGGTGACCTCCTGCCGGTTCTCGGGCACAAGGCAGACGGTGTGGGGGCGGAGCCGGCGCGCGATGGCGAGGATCTCCTCGCTCACGCCCATTTCCAGGTTCATGCGCACCTGGAGCACCTGGGACAGCAGTTCCACGTCGCGGTCCTGGATGTGGCGGCGGTCCTCGCGCAGGTGCACGGTGATCTGGTGGGCCCCGGCGAGCTCGCAGACCTTGGCGGCGGCGATGACGTCGGGGTTGCGGCCCTTGCGCGCCTCGCGCAGCGTGGCGACGTGGTCAATGTTGACGCCCAACTCAATCATGGATTCTTCCTCCGGCGGGGCTCAGGCCCCGTGCGCCGCGGCGGCGACGCGCCCGGCGAGTTCCTGGGCAAGCTGCTCGGCCCTGCGAAGCTCCTCGTGCTGCACCATGACCCGGATGATCTTCTCGGTGCCCGACCGGCGCAGGATGACCCGCCCCTTTCCGGCGATCTCCGCCTCGGCCTCCGCGGCCAGCGCGGCGAGCAGGTCCTCCGCCACGCGCGCGCCGTTGTCCAGGGGGACCCGCCGGTGGCACTCGGGCATTTCCTGGTAGGCCGACGCCAGCGCCGAGAGGGGCTGGTCCTTGCGGATCATGGTGGCCAGCGCCTGAAGGGCGGCGATCATGGCGTCGCCCGTGGTGTTGTATTCGAGCAGGACGATGTGGCCGGACGGCTCGCCGCCGAGGGTGTAGCCGCTGCCGCGCATGGCCTCGACCACATGGCGGTCGCCGACGTTCGCCCGGAGCACCGTGCCGCCCGCCGAGGCGAGGGTGCGCTCCAGGCCGCCGTTGGCCATGATGGTCGCCACGAGCGTGTTTCCGGGCAGGGCCCCGCGCTCCAGCAGGTCCAGCCCCAGCATCGCGAGGATCGCGTTGCCGTCGAGGGGGCGCCCCTTCTCGTCCGCCATGGTGATGCGGTCGCCGTCGCCGTCGAAGGCGATGCCCACGTCCGCCTTCTCGCGGATGACCGTGGCGCGCATCTCCTCGGGGTGGACCGACCCGATGTTGTCGTTGATGTTCAGGCCGTTGGGCTGGTTGCCGATGGCGATGACCTCGGCGCCCAGCTCGGCCAGGGTGTTCGGCCCCACCTTGTAGGCCGCGCCGTGGGCGCAGTCCACCACGATGCGCAGGCCGTCGAGCCGCATGCCCTTGGGAAACGACGCCTTGGCGAACTCGATGTAGCGGCCCACGGCGTCGTCAATGCGCTTTGCCGTGCCGATCTTCTCGCCCGTCGGGCGGACGGCGTCCATCTCGCCCGAGGCGATGCACCCGGCGATCCGGTCCTCCAGGGAGTCGGGGATCTTGTAGCCGTCGGCGCCGAAAATCTTGATGCCGTTGTCCGCGAAGCCGTTGTGGGACGCGGAGATCATGATGGCGCCGTCGCAGCGCAGGCTGCGCATGATGTAGGAGACCCCCGGCGTGGGCAGGGGGCCCGTCAGGAGCACCCGCGCGCCCATGGAGCACAGGCCCGCCGTCAGGGCGTTCTCCAGCATGTAGCACGAGCGCCGTGTGTCCTTGCCGATGAGGAAGGTGTGCTGCCGCTCCCCGTTCTTAAACAGGTATCCGGCGGCCCGGCCCACCTGCAGGGCCATTTCCGCCGTCATGGGGTGGACATTTGCCAGGCCCCGCACGCCGTCCGTGCCGAATAGGCGCTCAGTCATTGGTTTCCGCACTCCCTCGCCGGATGGCGTCGCTCATGCGCGCCACCCGCGCCATTGTCTTCACATCATGCACCCTCACACAGTGTACGCCCCGCGCGACGGCGAATGCCACCGTGGCCGCCGTGCCCTCGGTCCGCTCGTCCGGCGGCAGGCCCAGCACCGCGCCCACGGTGGACTTGTTGGACGTGCCCACCAGCAGGGGGCGGCCAAAGCGGTGAAACGCGTCCAGCCGCCGCAGAATCTCCAGATTCTGGTCCACCGTCTTGCCGAAGCCGAACCCGGGGTCCAGCCAGACATTTTCCTCGCGGATGCCCGCCGCGGCGGCGAAGGCCAGCCGCTCCTCGAAGAAGGCGCACAGGTCGTCCACCACGTCCGCATAGTGCGGGGCGGCCTGCATGGTTTTCGGGGTGCCCTGCATGTGCATCAGCACCACGCGGCAGCCCGCCGCCGCCACGGTTTCGGCCATGGCCGGATCGCCGCGCAGGGCCGTGATGTCGTTCACCATGTCCGCCCCCGCCTCCAGACAGCGCCGGGCGGTCTCCGCGCGGAAGGTGTCCACGGAAAGGGGCGCGCCGTCGCCCGCCAGGCGCTCCACCACGGGGAGCACGCGGGCCAGCTCCACCTCCGGCGGGACCGGGTCCGCGCCGGGGCGCGACGATTCGCCGCCAATGTCCAGGATGTCCGCGCCGTCCAGCACCAGTTGCCGCGCATGGGCGACGGCGGCTTCGGGCGCGTCCCAACGGCCCCCGTCATAGAAGGAGTCGGGGGTCACGTTTACGATGCCCATGATGCGTGTTTTGCCGGTGGGGTCCACGTTGCGGCTCCAGAAGGGGCTTCTTGCGGGGGGATTCTACCCCCGGGAACCCGCCGGGGGCGACTTTGCCGCGCAGGGAATGTGTGACGGCGTCCTGACTCAGGCCGTCTCGGGCACCGCGCCGCCGGGGACCGGATCGGGCTTCACCTGGGTGGAGGATCCGGCGGGCGCTCCGTCTTCCACGGGCGCCGGGTCCATCGGCGCGGGCGGCGGCGGCGTCTGGTCGGGGGCCGGCGGCGGCAGCAGGTCCCCGCCGCCGTTCTCCCGGATGAGGGCGTCAATTTCGTGCGCGTCCAGGGTCTCGCGCTCCACCAGGGCCTCCGCCACGGCCTTCAGGATGTCCTGGTGCCGCTCCAGAATCTCCCGCGCCTCGTCATACGCGCGCTTGCAGATCGCGTGCACCTCCCGGTCCACCTCGGTGGCCGTCTGCTCGCTGAAATCGCGGCGCCGCGCGAAATCCCGGCCGAGGAAGACCTCCGTGTCGTCGCCGAAGCTCAGGGGGCCCAGGGCGCTCATGCCCCAGTCGCAGACCATCTTGTGCGCCAGCTGCGTGGCCCGCTGGAGGTCGTTCGCCGCGCCGCTGTTGTACTGGTTGAACACCAGCTCCTCGGCGGCGCGTCCGGCCATCAGCACGCGCAGGGAGGCCAGACAGTAGTCCTTGGAGATGCTGTAGCGGTCCTCCGCGGGGAGGGAGGAGGTGATGCCCAGGGCCATGCCCCGGGGGATGATGGTGACCTTGTGGACCGGGTCGGCGTTGGTGGAAAGCCGCGCCACGAGCGTGTGCCCCGCCTCATGGTAGGCCGTGGACAGCTTCTCCTTCGCGTTCATCACGAGGCTGCGGCGCGCCGGGCCCATGAGCACCCGGTCCTTCGCGTCCTCGAAGTCAATCATGCCCACCTTGTCCTGGCCGCGCCGCGCGGCGAGCAGGGCCGCCTCGTTGACCATGTTGGCCAGGTCCGCCCCGGAGAAGCCCGGCGTCCCCCGCGCCAGCACCGCCAGGTCCACGTCGGGGTCCATGGGCACCTTTTGGTTGCGTGTGTGAATGCCCAGGATCGCCGTGCGGCCCCGGATGTCCGGATTGGGCACGACCACCTGGCGGTCAAAACGCCCCGGCCGCAGCAGCGCCCGGTCGAGCACGTCCGGACGGTTGGTCGCCGCCATGAGGATCACGCCGTCGTTCGTGTTGAACCCGTCCATCTCCACGAGGAGCTGGTTCAGGGTCTGCTCCCGCTCGTCGTGGCCGCCGCCCATGCCCGCGCCGCGCTGGCGGCCCACCGCGTCAATCTCGTCAATGAAGATGATGCAGGGGGCGTGCTTGTGCCCCTGCTGGAACAGGTCGCGGACCCGGCTCGCGCCGACACCCACAAACATCTCGACGAAGTCCGAGCCGCTGATGCTGAAGAAGGGGACGTTGGCCTCGCCGGCCACGGCGCGGGCGAGCAGGGTCTTGCCCGAGCCCGGCGCGCCCACCAGCAGCACGCCCCGGGGAATCTTTCCGCCGAGGTGGGTGAACTTCTTGGGGTCGCGCAGGAACTCAATGATCTCCTGCAGCTCCTCCTTCGCCTCGTCCACGCCGGCCACGTCATTAAAGGTGACCGTCTTGTCCCCGCGGTTCACAATGCGGGCGCGGCTCTTGCCAAAGGAGAGGGCCTTGTTGCTTCCGCCCTGCATCTGCCGGAACATGAAAAACCAGAAAAGCCCTAAAATCAGAACGATGGGCAGCACGCTGAACAGCAGGTCCGTGAGGATGGTGTTGTCCACCTCGAAGCGGTAATCCACGTTGAAGGTGTCCAGGGCGGTCTTCCACTCATCCCTGAACTCATTGCTCTTGAACGAGATGGATTCCTGGCCCTCGACCTTCTTCTTAAGGGTGGCGTTGATCTGGACCAGGTTCTTGCCCGCCTCCTTGATCACCACGGCCTTGACATTGCCGTTGTCCATCTCGCGGACGAAGTCGCGCTCGCCGAGCGTGCGCGGTCCGTTTTGCATCTGGGTGAACTGGGTCATGGCGAGGATCACAATGAGAATCACCACGATCCAGAGGGTGTACTGCTTGATGAGGTTGTTCATGTCCGCTTCATTGTCGTTGTGGTTGCGTGTTTTCCGTTGCCCCGGCGCGGCCCGCCGCTGTCATCATAACATAGCGTCCGGGGTGGTACAATCCCGCCCCGCCGCACGCGGCGTGTTTTCTTGACATTTTTGCGCAACCTGCCCCGGAGGAAAGCGCGCCGCGGAAGGCGCCCCGGCGCGGCGGGGGGGGCGGCATGTCAAGGGTTCACCCTTCGCGGGACAATCTGCTACAATACGCCGCCGCGAAAGGCGGGGCGTTCCTGCCGATGACGGGACGGTTTCGATTTTTTTGGAAAGGGCTCCGCTGCATGGAGAAAAAGCGGCGTTTCCCAAGGGGCGTGCCGGCCGGTTGTCTGCCCTGTGCGGGGTGGAGCGGCGTCGGCGGGCCGGTTGGGGGCGCCGGACCCGCCCGAAAAAATCTCGAAAAAGAGGCAAGAAGAGTCTTGACAACCGAACTGAGGTTTACTACAATACATGTCAAGAGTTTACCGCCGGGGTAAGGCGGAGCGAGATCAGAGAAACGGAGTTTGAGAGAAACCGGGGCGATGGTGCGGGATGTGCGCATCCCGGCGGCCGCGCCGGACAACACCAGAGACGGGTATGGCCATAGCCGTGACAGGCCGAAAGAAACGGTTGGTGCTGGACATCGGCGCTAGCGCTGTGCGCTTGTGCGAGATGTCCAAGACCAAGACCGGTTACCAGCTCGTGCGCTACGTGCAGCGCGAGTTTGATTCCGACCCCTCGCTGGGCGAAGAGCAGCGGAGGGACCTCCGCATCAAGGCGACGGCGGAGGTGCTCAAGCAGAGCAAGTCGCGGCTGGCCAAGACGGTGTTCGGCGTTCCCGGGCAGTCCGTCTTCACGCGCACGCGGACCATCCCCCCCGTCCCCGAGTTCAAGGTCAACCAGATCGTCAAGTACGAGATCCAGCAGCAGATCCCCTTCGGCCTTGACCAGATCGCCATGGACTACCAGATTCTCGACCGCAGCGCCCAGGGGGGCTACGAGGTGCTGATGGCGGCGATCAAGGTGGAGGTGGTGGAGAAGCACCTGGATGTGCTGAAGGCGGTGAAGCGGACGCCGGCCCTGGTGGACGTGTGCCCCCTGGCGGCGTACAACTGGGTGAAGCACGCGGGGGGGCTCGCCGCCGAGAACGAATGCGTCGCCCTGATCAACATTGGCGCGGCCACCACGGACATTGTCATCGAGCGCGCGGGCCAGTTCCGGTTCACGCGCCCCCTTAATGTCGGCGGCAACGACGTCACGCGCGCGCTGGCCGAGGAGTTCGGCCTGGAGTTCGCCGCGGCGGAGAAGCTCAAGCGCGAGCGGGCCTTCGCCCCGACGGGCGACCCCGCGCGCGACGGCAAGGGCGGCGAGGTGATCGGCCGGGTGCTCCAGCGGCTGTGCGGCGAGGTCATGCGCTCCTTCGCGTATTTCCGGTCCCTTCCCGGCGGCGGCCAGGTGAACCGCATCGTGGTCACCGGCGGCGGCGCCCGGCTGAAGAACATCGTGCCTTTCCTGAAGAACCAGCTGGGCATGGACGTGCGGGTACCCGACCTGCTCAAGGGCGTGACGGTCGGCCCGGGCGCCGAGGAAATCAAGAAGGCCCCCGAGCAGGCCTGCGCGGCGCTGGGCATGGCGCTGCGGTGCGCGGAGCGCGCCCCCCTTGAGATCAACCTCATCCCCCCCCGGATTGTGGCCGCGGCGCGCCAAAAGGAGCAGGTGGTCTACTGGGCCTTCTCCATCCTGGCGCTGGTGCTCTCCTTTCTGTCGGTGATTCCCGCGGCGGCCAACGAGAACAAGCTGGTCAAGTCCCGCATCGAGGCCCTCAAGCAGGTCATCCGCTCCTACGACCCCGAGCTGGTGCAGCGCATCCGGGTCGGGAGCCCGCCGCCGCAGTCCTCCCTGGTGGACCAGCTCAACCGGCGCAAGGGGCAGTTGCAGAACCTTGAGAACCAGGTGAACACGCTGGACCGCGCGCGCCGGCAGCGCCGCTTCTGGCTGGAGGAGCTGGGCCTCCTCAATGACGCGCGGCCGGCCACGGGCGGGATATGGTTCAGTTCCGTGGAGACCCTGGTGAGCGCCGACGCCCAGGGTCCGGGGAACGCCCCTCCCCCCCCCGGCGGGCGGCCCCAGGCCGGCCCGGCCGGCGGCCCCTCGCAGGACGGCGGTTTTCCGGGCATTGAGTCCAAACTGGGCGTGACCCCTTCGGGCGGCGGCGGCGGTCTGACGGGCGGTTCCGGGGGCGGCCCCGGCGGCGGCGGCGGTGGCCAGGAGGGCCCCCCGGCCTCCGTTGAGATGGCCCGGCCCAACGGCATGATCGTGCAGGGGTACGCGGAGTCCGCCGACGTCATCACCCAGTATTTGGACGAGTTGAAGCGTGTCGTGCGCCAGCTTCCCAACGGGTGGTTCCTCAGCGCCGAAAAGGTGTTGTTCCGCGAGGCGACCGTGCAGCGGGTTGGGTGGGACGTGCTTTACAACGCGCCCGCCGACGTGACCGCCGGGGGCGGCGGCTCCCGCCAGGGGGGGACTGCCCAGGCCGCCGAGGGGCTCTACACCTTCCGGGTCCGGGTGGTGTTCCAGCGGACCAAGGACCGGCCCGAGGCGCCCAAGCCGGGCGCCGCGCCCGCGGAGGCGCCCGCCCCATGAGCAACAAGGCAACCATCATCGGCGTGCTTGTGCTGACAGCGGTCCTGGGGGGGCTGGGCGGCGGCGCGTATGTCTTTGCCAAGCCCATGTTTGACGGGTACAAGGAGGACGAGCGCCTGCGCCAGTCTCTGGAGCAGACGCTGAGCGCGCTCCGGGACAATTTCCAGGGGTATGTGCCGGAACTGCTCATCAACGGCTGGCAGGAGAAGATGCAGCCGTGGCGCAACGCGCGCACCGAGCGCGCCGCCTACTTCAATTTCGGGGACTGGTATGAGACCGAGAAGCCGCCCGTCGAGGCGCGGCTGCGCAAGTTCTGGTACGTCGAAACGACCAACAAGGTGATCCAGGACTTCTGGACCGAGGTGTACGCCAAGACGCGCAGCTACGAAACCTTTCCGCAGGACCTGCGCAAGCTGTACGGCGTGGCCGCCGAGCAGGACTGGCAGGGCCGCGACGTGTCGGACGCGGAGATAGAGCGGAACATGACGCGGCTGTCCTTCGGCCTGGCGGCGTGCCGCTTCTTCCTGGAGAACAACGTCACCCAGATGACCGGCATGAGCATCTGGCCCCGGCGCACGGCCAAGGAATACGGGGACATGCTCGCCATGCAGACCCTGGGCGTCCAGTTCACCATGCCCGTCCGCGACCTCGTGAAGATGTTCGAGGAGCTGCGGATGTCCGACCGGTATTTCTCGGTGGACGGCATGAAGATCACCTATCCGTACATCGCGTATAATGTCGAGCCCCAGCTCCAGGTGCAGATGCTGCTGACCCAGGCAAACTACCGCAAGCAGTTTGTCGAGGGGGCGGACAAGTCCGACGCCGCCGCCCCGGGCGCCCCGGGCGCGCCCGCCGGCGGGTTCACGGCCCTTCAGCGGCCCACGGACGTGCAGCGCGCGCCCGTGGAGGAGCCGGGGGTTTTCGGGAAGGCGTGGCGCTGGTTTAAACAAAACGTGCTGGTGATGCACTGACGGAGAAAGGCCGCGGCCGCAGGGCGGCGGGAGTCTGAAACGTGGTTGACAAGCTGCAAAAAGCGGGAGCCTGGCTCTGGTACAACAAGGAGCGCATGGTGCTGGTCATCATGGTCGCCATCCTTGGGTACCGGGTGTACCGGGTCATCACCCCGCCGCCGACCCCCGACTGGCCGGTGTTGCAGCCCCCGCGCAGCGAGCTTCCCACGGACCCGGAGGAGCAGCAGCAGCTCGGCCTTCCGGGCAATCCGGCCGCCCGGCCGCCCATGGACGTGCCCGGCAGCCACGCGTCCCTGTACGGGCGCAACCCGTTCTGGTATCATTCGGGCCAGCAGTCGGAGCAGTCGGATCAGCAGGAGGTCACGGCGGAAAGCCTGAACATACAGCTGTTGGACATTCAGGAGGCTGCGGGAGGGCGCCTGCGCGCCCGCCTGCGCACCAAGAGCCTCACCTCGTGGTACTCGGAAAACGCGCAGTTCGAGGAGTTCGAACTGCAACGCATAAACAAGGAAGACCAGACAATCGAGGTCTACTCGGAGCGTTATGGCCGCACATTTGTCATTCAGAAGAGGTAATGAACAATCGTTCTGCAACGCGAGGCACGCCCACCGGGCATGGTGTCCGGAAACGCGGGAGGATGAGACCCTAATGTTTACAAGAAGCTCACGGAAAATCATGCTGGGTTGGGCCGCGGCGCTGCTGTTTGCCGTCGCGCCGGTGACGGCCCAGGAGGCGGCCGACGCGGGGCTTCAGGCGACCAGCCCCCCCGTGGAGGAGGCCCAGGCGGCCCCGGCGGCCTTTCCCGCCGAAACGGGCGTGTCCGAGGCGGAGCAGTACTACCGCCGGGGCGTTGAGCTCTACAAGCAGGACCTCTACCGCGAGGCGCTGACCGAGTTCAACCGGGCGCTGGCCCTTGACCCGGGGCACGCGGAGGCCAAGAAGTTCCAGGAAAAGGCCAACGCGCGGCTTCAGCAGACCCTGGTCGGGGAGACCGGGGCCGCCGCCGCCCCCGGGTTCGAGTCCATTGACCCCGAGACGATCCGCCAGCAGGGCGAGACCGTGCAGCTTTCTTCGGACGAGGTGCGCCGCCAGCGCGTGGACAAGCTCCTCTCCGACGCCATCCTCTACATGGAGGCGGGCCGCTTTGCGACGGCAGTGGAGATCTACAGCAACGCGCTGCTGATAGACCCGAACAACCCCGCCGCGAAAGAGGGGCTGCACAAGGCCACGATCGCGGCCCACGGGGCCGAGGGCGACCTTTCGATGAAGCAGGTGGACGAGGACCGCGCGATGATCCGCAATTTCATCGAGGGGTCCAAGCGCCTGCCCGAGGGCGCGGACGCGCGCGGCATTAAGCCCTACCGTTTCTCCGTGCCCGAAATCGCCGAGGAGCGCTCCCAGGAGCGGGAGAAGGGCGTCATCGAGAAGATTCTCGAATCCCCCGTCAGTCTGGAGTTTGAGGACATTCACGTCAGCGAAATCGCCTCCTTCATCTCGGACAGCTGGGAGGTGAACATCGTGATTGACAGCCGGGCCGTGGAGCCCCCCAGGCAGGCTCAGCCGCAGCAGGCGGCCGCCGCGCCCGGAGGGCCTCCCGGAATGCCCGGCGCGTTCCCGCCCCCCGGCGGCGGGGCCCCGTTCCCCGGCCCGGGCGGCCCCCAGCCGGCGCCGCAGTTCGGCGGGCTGCAGGGCGCGGCCAACCGTCCCGGCCAGCCGGCGAACATGGGCGGGGCCCAGGCCGGCATGCAGGGCTCGATGGACCAGGTCTATGGCCCCAAGTCCAGCGGCATCGTTCCGTATGTGAACCTGAAAAACGTGAGTCTGGCCGAGGGCCTGCAGGCGCTGCTTCGCCCGCTCGGGCTTGACTATGCGGTGCAGCCCGGTTTCATCTGGATCAGCAAGCCGGAGATCATCCGCCGGGAGTCCTTCGAGAAAATTGAGACGCGTTACTACGAGCTGCGCAACGCCGGTTCCGAGACGCTGTTCAAGCTGGTGCTCCGCAACCGCTTCGGCGGGGTGGGCGGCCGCATGGGCGGCATGGGCGGCGGGATGATGGGCGGCATGGGCGGCGGGATGATGGGCGGCATGGGCGGCGGGATGATGGGCGGCATGGGCGGCGGCTACGGCGGCGGCATGGGCGGCGGCTACGGCGGCGGCATGGGCGGCGGGATGATGGGCGG
>JAPXRP010000147.1:0-10726 GCA_033813475.1 Candidatus Hydrogenedentota bacterium | reverse complement strand
CGTTGTCCCGCGCGTCCGTGGAGACCACCACGCGCCCCGACGCGTCCACCAGCCGCCCGATGGGGTAGTGGACCACATGGCCGCGGGGCATGCGGACCTCCCCGCCGACTTTGGCGAGGGCGCCGTCCGTGCCGAGGAATCCCATGACGGTGACGTTGGGCAGCCCCTGGAGGGCCAGGGCGATGAGCTGGCCGGTGTCCTTGGTGGTGCGGTGCACGAGGACGACGACGGGGACGTCGAGGCCCGGCAGTTCGGGGGCAAACTCCGCGCACTCCCCGGTGTACAGGGCGAATCCGCCCTTCTTGTGGTCGTAGGAGACCATGCACCCGAGGCTGCGGGATTCCCTGAGGAAGGGGGCGGCGAAGGTGCGGGCGAGTTTCAGGTCGCCGCCGGAGTTGCCGCGCAGGTCGAGGACGACCCCGCGCACGCCCTCGCGGGCGAAGCGCTCGACCGCCTTCTTGTACGCGCGCTCGGGAAAGGGGGCCGTCATGGTGGCGGACTGGAAATGGATGCGCAGGAGGCCGACGCCGCCGTCAAGGATTTTCGCCTCAAAGGGGGCCTCCATCTCGCTGAAGGGGCGGCTGTAGTCCACAATGTCGCCCATGCCCAGGTACTGGTCGTTTTGCGCGGTGAGCGTCGCGGTCATGCGGCGCTTTTCGCCGGGCCGCTGGAAAACCACCCGGGCCTCGCCGCCCACGGGGCCGCGCGTCAGCAGCATGCAGCGGTCCAGCAGGCGCCCCACATAGGTCGGCGCGGGCGCGGGCGCCCATTCCACCGGGGCCTGCGCCAGCGCCTCGCGCACCGGCACGCCGTTCCATTCCAGAATCTCGGCGCCCCAGCAGATGCCCGCCGCCGCCGCCGGGCCGTTCTTGGCCACCCGGTAGACGATGAGGCGGTCGTCGGCCAGCGGCGCGACGGAGAATCCGAAGCCGCCGCCCACGGCCTCCTGGCGGTAGGCCTCGTCCATGCTGATGTCCACATAACTGTCCGGAACCGAATGGACATACTCGCGCAGGGCGAGGTAGTAGGCGCGGGCGTCGTCGCGGGCCTGCGCGTCGGCCACGCGCAGGGAGAAACGGTCGTACAGCGCGTCCCAGGGAATCTCCTTCCACTCCGTGAAGGGGTACTCGCGGGAGAGCTTGGCATGGAGCGCGTCGAAGGACTCCGTCCATGACAGGTCCTGGAAGTCCCCCTCGTAGCGCATCATGTCCAGGCGGCCCATGCCCGCGGGGAAGGGCAGGCGAAAGCCGAGCACCGGGATGCGGCTTTGAACGCATCCCGCCAGAAGCAGGCAGACCGCCGCCAGGGAAAGCAGGCGGACGCGGCGTGTTGTGACCCTGCGGCGCGGCATGGCAACTCCAGTGCTCGGGCGCGGTTGTGTCTGCGAACGCAACGTCCGCCGGGCGGGGCGTGTTGACGGGACCGGCCCGCACACAGGCCCCAACAGGAAGAAATAAGCGCGCGCGCCCGTGAAAACGGGGGAATTATCGCATATTGCGCGCGCGCGCCGCACCTTTGCCCTGCCGGGCGCCCGCGGGGCGGGTCACTTCCCGTCGAACTTCCCGTCGAGCAGGAACACCTCCTCCACGGGCCGCGACAGGGCCCGGGCGATGCGGAGTCCCAGGGAAAGGGAGGCGTCCACCGGCCGCTGCTCGATGGAAATGATGGTCTGCCGGGACACACCGACCTCCGCCGCCAGCGCGGTCTGGGTCATGCCCGCCGCCAGCCGGAGCTTCCGCACATTATTCCTGACTACACAACGGGATTTCATGTGGTTTAATTTACCACAACAGGCGGAAAGAATCAAGGATAAGTGTCATACATAGCAATGTAACGTCAACGTTACATTGCCGGGGCGGGGGGGAGCGCGTCCAGCGCGGCCCGGGACGGGGCGAAATCGGGGGAAAGGGCCAGGGCGGCCCCAAAGGCCGCGCGCGCGCCCGCCGTGTCGCCGCGCGCGGCGAGCACCTCGCCGAGGGCGTGGTGGGTCTGCGGCGCGCCGGGCGCCGCGGCGACGGCCTCCCGCGCGTCGCGCTCCGCCTCGTCCAGTCTTCCCGCGCGCAGGTGCAGGCCCGCGCGGTTGAGGCGCGCGCGGGCGTAGCGGGGGGCGGTTTCGAGGGCGCGCCCGTACCAGTGGAGGGCCTTTTCCGCGTTTCCGGCGCGGTCGTGGCGCCACCCGAGGCCGTTCATGAGTTCGGCGTTGGCGGGGTCCAGGGCGATGCCCTCCTCGTAGACGGCGGCGCCCTCGTCGAAGCGTCCGGCGTCCATGAGGAGGTTTCCGAGGTTGGCGCGGGCGAGGGTGTAGGCGGGGGCGTGCTCCAGGGCCTTGCGGTAGCAGCGCTCCGCGCCCTCCAGATTGCCGCTTTCGGCCAGAAGCAGGGCGAGGTTGTTCCAGGCGCGGGCGTCATCGGGGTCCAGGTCGAGAACGCGGCGGTATTCGGCGACGGCGTCGTCGCTCCGGCCGGCGGCGGCGAGGTGGCGCGCGAGGTTGTAGCGGAAGGCCGGCTCCTCCGGCTGGCGGGCCGCGGCCTCCTCGCAGATGGTGACCGCCCCGGCGAAGTCCCCCGCCCGCGCGGCCAGCTCCGCCAGATTGGTCCAGGGCAGGGCAAACGCCGGCTGGAGCGCCGCGGCCTCCTCATAGCGCCGGCGCGCGCCCTCCGTGTCCCCGGCCTTTTCCAGCAGCACGCCGAGGTCGTTCAGGGCGCGCACGTCCCGCGGGTTCAGGCGCAGGGCCTCCTCGATGGCGGCGCGCGCGCCGTCGTGGTCGCCGGCCTCCATGAGCGCGGCGCCCCGGTGGTAAAAAAGGTCCTGCCGGTAGGGGGCGGGCTGGCTTTCCGGGTCCAGGTCGAGGGCCGCCTGGAACAGGCGGGCGGCGAGGGCGTGCCGCCCGGCCTGGTGGAAGGCGCGGCCGAGGCGGAAGGGCATGTAGGGCGAGTAGGCCTGGCCCAGCATGGCCTCGGCCTCCGGCACCGCCTTGTCCACCTCCCCCGCCGTCAGCCACGAGTCGGCGCGGGCATAGTGCCAGCGGGCGAGGTCGGGCTGGTAGGGAATCCACTCGACGGCGGCCAGGCCCAGGCACGCCGCGATGACGGCCAGGCGGGCCAGGCCCGCCGCGAACTGTCGCCTGCGGAGGGCCTCCAGGGCGCGGGCGAGGGCCGCGGCGCCCAGCAGCAGGAAGATGCCAACGAGGGGGTGGCGGGCTCGTCCGTTGACGAAGAACGGGAGGAAGGACGCATAGTACACGAGGACAAAGACAAGAACGAGGGCGAGCAGGGCCGGATCGCCGCATTTCCGGCCGCGCAGGCGGTCCCAGCCCAGGGTGAGCAGTCCGGCGAGGAACAGCCCCCCCGGCAGCCAGAACCCGGGCAGGTATTTCAGGGGCGGGTAGTGGCGCTTCTCATACTCGACGACCTTGTTCCCCGTGATTTCCCTCGGCGACCAGAAGAGTACAGCCTTGCGCAGGGCCAGCCGGAGGGCGTGTCCCGGGTGGGCGCGGATGTGGTCGAGGGCCTTGCGCGCGAAGATGTCCGAGGCCTCGGAATGCGTCAGGTCCTCGTTGCCCACCTCGCGGCCGAGGCCGCGCACGATGTTGTTGTACACCCACACGGAGAACTGGCCGGTGCCCTCCAGCTTCTGGAGGTAGGGGGTCCAGGGGGTGAACCCGTCGGACTCCGCGCTGTTGCCGATGAACAGGTTCTGCCCGAAATAGGTGGACACGGGCACGAACTCCCCGGAGACCAGCCAGTTGCGCGCCGTGACCGGGGCGATGACCGCAAGGGTGGCGCAGAGCAGGGCGGCCCACGAGGCGGGCACGCGCGCCAGCCGGCCGGCCCGTCCCGCCACCCAGAGCATCCACGCGGCCAGAAAGGGCCCGAAAAGCAGGATGTTCGGGCGCATGATGGCGTAGCCGCCGATGAGCAGCCCGGCAAGCAGCGCCCACCGCGCCTGGAAACGGCCCCTCCAAAGCGCGACCGCCCACAGGATGCACGGGAGCAGGAACACAAAAAGGGCGGGGTCGTTCACCTCGCCCTCGTAGTAGATGAGCGCCCAGCAGGCGCCCATGAGGGCCGCCGTCAGCAGCCCCGCCGCGGCGCCGAACAGCCGCCGGGCCAGCAGGTGCATCAGCGCGATGCCGGCGAGGCCGAGGACCATCTGGAGAACCCGGGGGGCAAGATAGCTCCCGCCGGTGAAAAAATAGACCGCCGCGAGGAAATAGGGGTAGCCCGGCGGGCGGTAATAGGGGGTGGTGTCAATCTCCGGGTCGTTGCGGCCCGGGGGCGGGGTCCAGTCGCCGCTGAGCATGGCGCGGGCCTGGTAGTCCTGCACCTCCATGTCCTGGCGCAGGGCGCTGAAATCCGGCGCGCGGACCACCTCGGCCAGGTACCAGACGCGCAGCAGCGCCGCCACCACCAGGATCAGGGCGAGCCAGAGGGCCTCGCGCCGGTGGCCGGGGGTCGCTTCGTCTTGGTCGGGGGGGGACGCCATGCTCATCGTGCCCTTGGGGTGCCGGCCGCATCGCCGGGCCCCACAGAATACCGGGCAGGACGGAACCCGCGCAAACTCGCCGCCCGGCGCGGGGCGTTCCCGGCGGTCTGCGGTGACATTGTCGGGAGTCATTGGTAATTGGGGAAGGGGCGGGAGAGGCCGCCGCGCGGGCCGGATGCCCGCGCGCGGGAAACGTCCCGGGAAAGTGTGCCATAATACCCGGCACCCCCTTGGGGCCGGACGGCCGAACCCGGACACCCCGTTTCATGCGGCAGCGTGCCCGGGAAAGTGTTGAGAGAGGGATTCTGTTTTGTCGGGAAACATCGAACTGCGGGCCGAAGAGCTCACCGTCCGCTATGCCCAGTGGGTGCTGCGGTGGCGCTGGCCCATCATTGTCCTCACGCTGCTGGCCTCGGCCGTCACGGCGTACGGGTTCCGGTATTTCGTGCTGGACAACGACTACCGGGTGTTTTTCTCCCACGACGACCCGAAACTCCTGGACTACGAGGCGCTTCAGAACGCCTACACGTAAGGACGAGACCCTCTTTTTCATCTTCACGTCGAAGTCGGGGGAGGTGTTTGACCGGGAGAGTCTGGCGGCCCTGAAGGAGCTGACGGAGGCGGCGTGGGAGCTTCCGCATGTGCTGCGGGCGGACTCGCTGACAAACTTCCAGTACGCGTCCTCGGAGGGGGACGACCTGTATGTGCGCCCCCTCATCGGGGACCTGGACGCGATGAGCGACGAGGACCTGGCAAAAGCGAAGGAGACCGCGCTTTCGGAGCCCATGCTGCTCAACCGGATCGTGAAGCCGGGCAGTCCGGTGACCGGGGTGAACCTCACGGTGGCCATTCCGGAGAACGGGAAGAACGAGGGGTCGGTGCTGACGGCGGAGGCGGAGAAGCTGGCGGCGGACATCATGGCGCGCCACCCGGTGGCGGAGATCGCCCTGACGGGCCTGATTCCCCTGAACAACGCCTTCTACATCGCCACCCTGCACGACCTGACCACGCTGGTCCCGGTGATGCTGGTCGCGCTGATGTTCATGATGGTCGTCATGCTCCAGTCCGCGTGGCTGATGGCCGCCGTGTCGCTGGTGGTGCTCATGTCCACCGTGGCCGCGGTCGGCATCGTGTCGTGGATGGGGCACCACATCTCCGGCCCGGTCACCCCGGCGCCGCTGATCATCCTCACGCTGGCGGTGGCGGACTGCGTGCACATCATCATGACAATGCAGCACTACGTCCGCGGGGGGATGGACCGGCATGCGGCCATCGTCGAGAGCATGCGCGTCAACATGAACGCCGTGTTTCTCACGAGCTTCACCACCGTGGTCGGCTTCCTCAGCATGAATTTCAACGCCGTGCCGCCGATCAAGCTGATGGGCAACACGGTGAGCCTGGGCGTGGTGGTGGCGTGGCTGCTGGCCACGCTGTTCCTGCCGGCGCTGCTGGGCGTGCTGCCGTTCCGGGTGAAGCCGAGCCGGCAGGACGAGCGCATGCAGCGGGCCATGGCGCGGATGGCGGCCTGGGTCATCCGGCGCAGGGCGCCGCTGCTGGTGTCCCTCGCGGCGACCGCCGTGGTCTTCGGCGCCTTCGTCCCCAGCATCCACATCAACAACCAGTTCGCCGAATGGTTCGAGAAGGGCTACCCGATCCGCAAGAACACCGAGTACCTGATGGAGAACCTCACGGGGATATACCAGGTGACCTTCAACATGAAGGCGGGCGAAAGCGACGGCATCAGCGACCCCGAGTACCTCGGCGGCGTGGACCGCTTCGCCGGCTGGCTGCGCGCGCAGGAGGGCGTGGTCCATGTGGGCACCGTGGTGGACACGCTCAAGCGGGTGAACCGGAGCATGAACGGCGACGACCCGGCCATGTACCGCCTGCCCGAAAGCCGCGAGCTGGCCGCGCAGTACCTGCTCCTCTACGAGATGTCCCTGCCCACGGGCATTGACCTCAACACCGAGATCAACGTGGACAAATCGGCCACGCGCCTCACCGTGACCACGGCCAACCTGCCGTCGGAGCAGATGTCCGTCCTCATCGCCCGCGCCCAGGAATGGCAGCGCGAAAACCTGCCGGAGCGCATGTACAGCGACGCCATCGGCCCGTCGGTCATGTTCTCAGACATCTCCCGGACCATGCTGGAGAGCATGATGGTCAGCGCGCCGTTCTCCCTCGTCCTGGTCATCCTCGCGCTCATGATCTCCCTGCGCTCCGTGCGCATGGGCATCCTGGCCATCTTCCCCAACCTGGCCCCCCTCGCCGTCGGCCTGGGGCTCTGGGGCATGACCGGCTGGGACATGAACTTCAGCATGACCACCATCGTCTCCATGACCATCGGCATCATCGTGGACAACACGATCCACTTCATGAGCAAGTACCTGCGGGCGCGCAAGGAGGCCGGCCTCTCCAGCCGCCAGAGCGTCCGCTACGCCTATTCCTGCGTCGGCGTGCCCCTGTGGACCAACGCCGTCGTCCTCGTCGCCGGCTTCGCCGTCATGACCCTCTCCCCCATGGTCTTCTGCGACAACTTGGGCGTGCTCAGCACCGTTGTCATCGTCGCCTCGCTCATCGCCAACCTGGTGATGCTCCCCGCCATGCTGCTCTTCGCGGACGGCGACTCCGGGGAGCCGCCCGCCACCGAAGAGGAACGCCTCCATGAAGAAACCCCCGTCATTGTTGAAGCCTAGCCTCGCGCCGCTCCTGGCGGCCCTGATTGTCCTGTCCGCCGCCGCGCGGGCGGAGACCCCCGAGGAAAAAGGCCTGCGCATCGCCACCGAGGCCTCCGAGGCCGACAAGGGCTACGGCGACACCAGCTCCGAGCTGGTGATGACCCTGCGCAACCGGAACAACGAGGAGACGAGCCGCGAGCTGCGGATCAAGTCCCTTGAGATGCCCGACGGCAGCACCCGCGCCCTGGTCGTGTTCGACACCCCCAAGGACGTCCGCGGCACCGCCCTGCTCACCTACGCCTACGCGGACAAGGAGGACGAGCAGTGGCTCTTCCTGCCCGCCGTCAACCGCGTGAAGCGCATCGCGGGCGGCGGCCAGTCCGGACCCTTCATGGGCAGCGAGTTCGCCTTTGAGGACATGGCCAGCCAGCGCCTCGAAAAGTTCACCTACAAGCACCTGCGCGAGGAGGAGGTCGGCGGCAAGCCCTGCGACGTCTTCGAGCGCTACCCCGTCAGCAAGGCCTCCGGCTACTCCAGGCAGGTCGTCTGGATGGAGCAGGGCACCCACTGCATCCCCAGGGTCGAGTACTACGACCGCAAGGGCACCCTCTTGAAAACCCTCTCCATGACCGACTATGCCCTCTATCAGGAAAAGAACTGGCGGCCCGGCCGGATGGAGATGGTCAACCACCAGACCGGCAAGTCCACCCTCCTCGAATGGAAGAACTACCAGTTCCGGACGGGACTGACGGAGCGCGACTTTGACCAGAACAGCCTCAAGAACGTGCGGTGACCCGGGCACCGTCCGCCCCCTGACGCCTTTCAGCCGCCCCCTTCCCCTGGGGGCGGTTTTCCTGCTCCTGTGCGCCGTCTGCGCGGCCGCCGGGGCCGGAGACTGGACCGGCAGCCTGTCCGGCGAGTCCCGCGTGTTCCTGGACGACCCGCGCGACGGCGACCAGTCCGGCCACACCAACCTCTCCCTCTCCGGCACGGCCACCTGGGTCCACGAGTGGCCCGACAGCGGCCAGAGCCTCGTCTTCACCCCCTTCGGGCGTCTCGACCAGCACGACAACTGGCGCACCCACGCCGACGTGCGCGAGCTTTACTGGCAGAAGGCCGCCCCCCGCTGGGAGCTGCGCCTCGGCCTGCGCAAGGTCCACTGGGGCGTCGCCGAGTCCCAGCGCCTGGTGGACATCATCAACCAGCGCGACACCATCGAGGCGCTCACGGGGGACGAGAAGCTCGGCCAGCCCATGGCCAACTTCGCCTGGATCAACCCCTGGGGCACCCTCGACCTCTTCTGGCTCCCCTACTTCCGCGAGCGCACCCTCACCGGACGCCACGGCCGCTTCCGCACCCCCGTGCCCATGCACCACGAGGCCCTCTACGAGTCCGGCGCGGAGGAGTGGAACCAGGACTTCGCCGTCCGCTACGCCCACTACATCGGAAGCTGGGACTTCGGCCTCTCGCACTTCCACGGCAACAGCCGCGACCCGCGCTATGTGCCCGAGATCGGCCCCCTCCGCCTGACCCCCGAATCCCCCTACTCGAGCTGGTCCGGCGCCAACATCAACTCGCGCCTCACGCGCCTTTTCCTCTCCCTGCCCTTCGCGCGGCTCATCCCCTACTACGACCAGATAGACCAGACCGGCCTCGACGTGCAGTACACCACGGGCAACTGGATCTGGAAGGCCGAAAGCATCTACCGCACGGGGATGAACAAGGACTACGGCGCCTTCTGCGCCGGGTTCGAGTACACCTTCGGCGGGGTCTTCGGCACCAACGCCGACCTCGGCACCCTGCTCGAGTACAACTGGGACAGCCGCGGCAAGGAGGCCCTCACCAACTTCCAGAACGACGCGTTTATTGGCGGCCGCCTCGCCTTCAACGACGTCCAGAGCACCTCGCTCCTCGGCGGCGTGTTCGTGGACCTCGACTCCGCCGCCCTCGCCTTCGGCCTCGAGGGCGAGCGCCGCCTCGGCGAGGACTGGAAGCTCAGCGTCGAGATGCGCATCTTCAGCAACATCCCCGCCGACGACCTCCTCACCTTCGTCCGCAAAGACGACTACATCCAGGCCACCCTCACCTGGTACTTCTAGGCGGGGTCGGGCAAGACGACGGCCGCTTTTCAAGAGTCGGCGGCGCGGCATCCGTCTTTCCCGCGAAAGCGGGAATCCATCTTGGAGCGGCAGGTTGCGACGCACACGCAGGGCATGGACCCCCGCTTTCGCGGGGGTGACGCACTGGGGAGTGCCGGTGGATGTCCGGTTGCCCCGGAACGCGCGCGCCCAAGTCGGGTCCCGCCGCCCCCGCCCGTCAGGCGAAGTAGGCGGCGGTGTCCGCGGCCAGGCCCTCCGGGTCCGCCGTCACCTTGAAGTTCGCGGCGATGCGGGCCACCTGGTCGGTGGAGAGCGTGCAGGCGACGCCCCCGGCGGCGCGCGCCATGAGGTAGATCTGCGCGGCCTTGTCCGCCATGTCAATGAGGCCGAAGGCCGCGTCGAGGTTGCGGCCCGTGGCGAAGACGCCGTGGAACTGCCACACCGCCAGGTTGCGGCGCAGGAGCGCGTCCGCCGTGGCCGCGGCGATCTCCGGCGACCCGGCCATCATCCAGGGGATGAACTCGACGCCCTCGGGGAAGCCCACCACGCACTCCGCGTGGGACTGCCAGAGCAGCTTGGTCAGGCGCGGCGTGTCCAGCGCCAGCGCGTAGGTCAGGGCGATGAGGTGCGGGGCGTGCGTGTGGATCACGGCGTGCCGCACGTTGCCCGACGCCGCCTTGATCACCTCGTGGCTGCGCAGGTGCGCCTCCAGCTCCGAGGTGGGCCGCGCGTCCGGCTCGAAGCCCCAGAGCTGGCGGTACGCCGCCCCGGCGGCGTCCAGCTCGATCACCCCCACGTTCTTCTCGGGGAAGAGCGGGATGTTCCGCAGAAACTTGCCCGTGCCGCTCACGAGGAACTTCTCCCCCGCCACGCCCGGCAGCGCCTTCTCCAGGGGGATCCAGTCCGTCTTCGGGGAAAAGGCCGACAGGTCGCCCGTCTTCTCCGGCCTCAGGCGCAGGCTGATGTTGCCGCCGTTCGCCTCGGCCCAGCCCTTCATCCACATGTCGCCGCTGGTCTTGATGATCTCCCGCACAAACACGGGAGTGTCCTGGTCGGTCATTGGGGGTCTCCGGAATGCCCCTCCCCGGGCGGAAGTATACACCACCCGCGCCGGCCGTTCATCCTGGTCCATGCCGCATTCCCCCGGTTCTTCCCGCAACAGGCCATGAACCGCGCGGACCTTCACGCCGCACCCCAGAATCTCAAATTTCAAATTTGACAAGGGGGGCGGCGCGATCCGCCGCGAATGCCCGCCCACTTGCCGCTTGTTCGGACGCGGCTTTCCTGCGGGACGTTCTTGAACCGCGCCGTGTTTCCCGCGTCCTCCCCGGGCCTGTTGCCGGGCCTCTCACATTTCAAATTTGAGATTGGGCCCGGCGGAACGGGCGTCGTTGCCGAAGGGGGGCGGCGCGATCCTCCGCGAATGCCCGCCCACTCACCGCTTGTTCGGACGCGGCTTTCCTG
>JAPXRP010000146.1:0-10916 GCA_033813475.1 Candidatus Hydrogenedentota bacterium | reverse complement strand
GACCTTCAGCCCGCAGTTTGCGGCCATTTGGGCGTGGAGCGCGCCCATGCCGCCGCACCCGATGATTGCGACATTCATGCGGTGTCCTCCCTTCGGCGGCGACGCGTCGCCCGCCGGGTTTGGTTTCCCCTATTGTGGGGCATTTCGCCGCGCGGGGGCAAGCCGCGCGCTCGGGTCATTTCAGGGCGTCCAGCAGCCGCGCCATGTCCGCGCGCAGCGTCTGAACGGTCTGCCAGCGCCGGTCCTCGATGATCCGCTGGGCCGTCACGCCGCCGGGGCCGGGCAGCTCGCCGTCCTCGTCGAGGCCGCAGAAGCGGGCCACCTCCCCGGCGCGCTCGCCGAGCAGGGCCCCCGCCTCCGCCACGGCGTCCGGCGCCTTTCCGGCGGCCTCCGCGGCGTCGGCGGCGGCGCGCAGCGCCGTGAGCATGGCGTGGTCCTCGCTGCCGTCGCGGACGGCGTGCCAGCGCTTGCTGGCGACGACGGCGTCGCCGGGGTAGATGAGCATGTACTCCGACTCGCCGTTGTTGAACCACGGGTCGTACTGGGAGGTGCAGTAGGTCCAGAACCCCATGGCCTTGAGCTGGTGGTGCCAGCAGAGCCAGGCCTGGCCGCGGTAGTAGCCCAGGGGCGACCGGTGCTTCACGTTGTCCTGGCACTCGTAGGTGAAGACCGTTCCGCCGGCGTTCTGGATGAGGGCGAACTTCTCCGGGTCGGGCTTGTTCACGATGCCGTTGCGGTGGGGGCACCAGATGTCGGTGACGGGGAGCATGGCGCGCAGGTCGTCCATGGACGCGTCGCCGACGGGGTCGGTGTAGACGCGGATCTTCGGGTCGGCCTCGCGGGCGAGTTTGCCGAGCTTGACATGGATGTCCACGAGCCCCGGGCGCAGGCCGGGCTCGTCTATGGTGTAGAGCGCCCAGTCGTCATAGGTCATCCCGCGGGCCTGGAGGTGCTCCACCCAGGCGCGCAGGTAGGCGACGTGCGCCTTGTTCCACGGGTCGGAGAACTTTTCCGCCGGCCCCTTGATCGCCGAGTCGTAGGTGTAGAAGAGCATGAGCCCGTGCTTTGCGTGGGCGTCGAGGTAGGCGTCGTGCTCGGCGAAGTCGAGGGGGCCCGTCAGGTTCCCGTCGGCGTCGAACTTCGCCCTGGGCGGGTGCAGGCAGACGAAGACCGTCGTGCCGTGGCGCACCTGGTCGGCCAGGGCCTCCTCCGGGTGCTCCTTGATGAGCGAGGACCCGACATAGCCCCAGTGGCACAGGCCCAGGGTGCGCTTCTCGGGCAGGGCATGGGGCCACACGGTGAGTTTCAGCAGCGCCTTGGCCTCCGTGCCCGCGACGTCCAGGCCGCGCAGGCGGATTTCAGCGGTCCAGGCGCCGGGGGCGAGGCCCGCCGTGTCCACCTCGAAGAAGAGCTGGCGCGCGTCGAGGGCGGGCACGACCAGGGTGCGGCCCTCGCCGAGCCGGGGGATGGCGTCGGCGACGGTGTCGGAGAGCTGCGTGGGCACGGCCACGGCCTCCCGCGCGATGAGGGCGGTCTTCGGGGCCTCCGCGCCGTCCGGGCCCTTCAGGGGGCCGGCGTCCACGCGCACGGTCAGCGCGTCGGCGGAGAGGTTGAACACGTTGAGGGCGGCGGACTCGATCTCGCCGGAGAAGGCCGCGACGGCGACCTCGGGGCCGGCCCAGCGGCCCTCGGCCAGCTCGTCCATCCCGGCGAAGGTGGCCCAGGGGTTCGCCGCGCAGACCGCCAGGGGCGCGCCGGTCTCGGCGCGTTTCGCGGCGACGGCGGCCATGCGCCCGGCGGCGGCGCGGGCCTCGTCGAGGTCGCGGCCGAGGGCGTACAGCTCCTGCGCGGACAAGAGCGAGGTGAGGGCGGCGCGCTCGCGCAGGCCGGGCAGGCGCGCCTGCCAATAGAGGGCCTCCTTCTCCAGGGCGGGGGCGATGTCCGGCGGCAGGCTTTTCGCGTGCTCGGCGATGCGGGCGACGGCCAGACCGGCCTCGGCCAGCTCGGCGGAGAAGGGCGCGGCCTTCAGCGCGCGCTCCTGGCGCAGCACCTCGGCGCCGTCGCGCAGGACGGCGCAGGCGAAGCGCAGGTCCGCCTCGCCGCGCGCGCCGACGACATAGGCCAGCCCGGCGCGGATCTCTTTGGCGGAGGAGACGGTCTCCCTCCGGGCGGGGCGGCCGTTCTGCGTCACCTCCAGCGCAACAGTGAGCGCCTCGCCGTCGGGGTTCTCCACCACCGCGGCCAGCTCGTTGCGGCCGACGTGGGCGCGGCCCGTGTCCATTTTCACGAGGCGGACGCCGGGCTTCCGCGCGGCCCACCGCACCTCGCCCGTGCGCTCCGCGTTGAACCGGTACCCGGGGAAGAGGATGTCGCCGCCGTCGCTGCCGGGCCACTGGTACGCATAGAGCGTGCCGGTCACCGTGGGGCAGAGCACGGTCAGGGGGCCGCCGTCGGAGAGGCGGGCCACCGCCGCCGAGGCGTTGCACGGCCCGCCCAGGGCCACGCGGTCCACCAGCGCGCCCGTGGCGCTGAAAATGTGAATCTGCCCGCTGTACCCCGCCACCAGCACCTCCGGCGACCCGTCGCCGTCCAGGTCCGCCACCGTCGGCGACCGGCGCGTGCGCGCCTCCACGTTCGCGGTCCAGCGCGGGCTGCCGTCGGCGCCGAACACCGCCACCCCGCCCGCCAGGTCTGCCGCGATGATCTCCGGCACGCCGTCGCCATCGAGGTCCGCCGCGGACACGCCGCTGTCCAGCGACCCCGACAGGGGCGCCGACCATTTGGCGACGCCGTCATTCCCGGCGGCGTAGAGCGTGTCGCCCGTGCCGCCGAGGATTTCCGGCAGGCCGTCGCCGTCCAGGTCGCACAGGAGCGGCGCGCCGCCGCCCGGGGTGCCTCCGGCCATGCGCCAGAGCGGCTTTCCATCGTGCGAAAGGCAGAGCAGCGGCGCGGCCTCCGCCGCGAAGAGCACCTCCAGGTTCCCGTCGCCGTCCAGGTCGCCCACCGCCGGGGCGGATTTCAGGCCGCCGGCCTCGTGGTGCGTCCACAGCTCCGCGCCGTCGCCGCGCTTGGCCGACACCTCGCCCGCCGCGTCGGCCATGACGAACTCCAGATTCCCGTCGCGGTCCAGGTCGGCGGCGGCGATGCCCGCCGCGCCCCAGGTGATGCTGCTCGACAGCGTGTCCAGCCAGAGAATCTCGCCGTTGCCGCCGTTCAGGCAGTAGACCCGGCCCGTGTTCGTGAGCACCAGCACCTCCGGCCCCGGCGACGACGCCATCGCCTCGGCGATGGTCGGCGACACGCTGATGGGGTCCGGCTGCCGCCACCGCCACAGCTCGCCGCCCTGCGCGTTCAGGGCGATCACCGCGCCCTGGATCGTGGTGGCCACAATCTCCGGCGCGCCGTCGCCGTTGAGGTCGGCGACGCCCACGGACCCGTCGAACTGCTCCGCCGCCGGGGCGAAGGTCCACACGGGCAGCAGCTCCGCCAACGCGGGGAAAAGGGACAGCGCGGCCAGCAGGGCCGGAACAACGAAAGAAAGACGGCGCATGACGGGGCCTCCAGCGGAACAACCGCGTTGCGGGCCGCCGAAACCTCAGGCGGCCCATTCCGAAAGGATACCCCACAGCGGCCCGCAACGGCCAGCGGGAACGCGGCCTGCCGGTTGCCCCCGGTTTTCCCACCAAACCCGTTGAAACTCAGATGCACTTGCAACAGGAATGAACGCGCGGTCCATTGGCAAGGACTCAGTCGCCCGCTCCATATCCAAAACACGGATTTGCCTTGTCCGCCGTGTCTGCAATTGCGTCCAAGACGGAAACCAGCTCGGCATCTATATCGTCCGGGGCCAAGAAATCTGCAAGAACGTGGTAGCCCGTCTTTCCAAGCACATCCGGCAGGTCAAGCGCCTTGTAGAAACGAGGAAACAACGTGTCCAGAAAGTCATCGCTTGCTTTAATGTCGCCTCCCCAGGGGGACGGCTTGTTCAGGTCCGCCAGCGCCTTCTCAATAATTTGCATGGATTCGCTCATTTTTTCCCTGGCTTGTTCCGCAAAAATCGGGCCGCCATACCGTTCCTCCCCGATCTTCTCCGCGTACTTAAGGAGCACGTCCTTGGTGCATATGTAGTTCTCGATTTCCCGTTTTCTCCACATGTGCTGGGGCAGATTTGGGTTTTCCGGTAGAGCCATTTCCAGGCGGTCATACACTGCATAGCCTAGGATGTCGGTCTTTGCCTCCCGCAGGGCGTAGTAATGCTCCAGGGCCTTCATCGGCTGGTTTCCCACATAGTGGACATAAGGGCACTGCAGGGCATCTGCGGCCCTATGACCAAGTCTCCGTGCGATGGTCTGCAAAATTGAAAGGTCTGTGGAGCCTTCGAGATAAAGGACCCATCCCTTTTCTTCGGCTTGGACATAGTGCTCAAACCCGAATTCACGAAGAGACTTGAGAAGCTGGCTACCCCTATCTCCGATCCTGTGCGGGCGACTGCCCAAGAACGCAATCACCGTGTCGCGTTCGGCGGTCTCATTCAGTAGCACTTCCGAATGGCTCGCCGCGATGATCTGCCCCCCCGTTTCATCCGCCGTGTCTGCAAGGACCCTGTAGATTTGCCGCTGCCGGAGTATTTCGAGATGGGCGTCCGGTTCGTCCAGAAGAAGGACTGCCCCGGGGTTTGCCATCAGATGCGCAAGAAGAAGCAGCGTCTGCTGCTGCCCCCTGCCGCTGCAGGAGATGTCCAATCGGGTCTTGTTGGCAGAGCGGTAGGACATGACAACCTCGCCGCGTTCCTTCACATACTCCGGAGCCTCCAGCATAACCCCAAAAAGGTTCCTCATGTACTCCACAACCCGTGACCATTTTGCCTCCCCACCGTCACTTTGCAGGACCAAATAGCACAGGTTTCTCAGTACTTCGGCCGTGCGGCCCTCACCAACGCGAACATTGATGGCACCAGCGTCCAACCGAGTCTCATTGGCTGCCAGGCCTGACATTGGCGGCAGGTAGGCAATATTGAGTTGCGAGGCGTCTCCTGGCGGTGTAATCCGCCCATCCTGGGCGCGTGACGGGCGGCAATAGAAGGATTCCTGATTGGCGTAATCAAACTCAAGACCGCAGGTCCATGCCGTCTTCCCCGAAACCCCTTCCACAGTTATGTCCACAAGAACGTTCTGAGTCTTGGAAGTTCCCCTCTCATTCACGCGCTCGCGAACATGCAGATCCCTCCATAGCAGGTTTGCCACAGGGACTGGCAGGGCGATGAGGTCTCTACGGTTAATCGTGACTCCCGGTCGCTTTTCTCTGGGATTGCCCTCGGATCGCTTCTCGAACCAGCGCTTGACTCCAATGTCCCAGAGGACGAGGGCCTGCAAAGCGGACGATTTTCCGGAGTTGTTAGGACCGATGAAGAGGACGCGCTCCCCAAGCTCGATATCAACGTCCTCAAGGATTTTGAAATTGCGTATCTTTAACCGCGTTAGCATTCGAAACTCCTCCAAGACAAGGGCGTGCTTCCTTGACGGCTGCACATGGGCCGCCAAACCTATTCCGCAACCGTCTGTGATTCTACCGGAAAGGCCACAGGGTGCGCACAGCGGCGGTAAGGCGAAAATCCCGACTGGCCGGTCTGATCACTGAAGGCTGTTTCTGCGCCTGTTCTGTGTTACCTTACGGCGGCGGCGCCCTCGGGCGACTCCTCGAAGTCGAGGCGGCTGGTGAAGCGGGCGAGTTTGGCGCGCTCGATGGGGTCCTCGGCGCCGGACTGGAGGGCGGCGCAGACCTCGCGGGCGGCGGCGTACTGGCGGTCGTCGAGGAGGCGGCCGAGGACGTCGGACAGGTGCGGCGCGAGGAGGCGGCGGTCGGCGGGGTCGGCGGCGAAGAGGGCCAGCGCCTCCCGAATGCGGGCATTGCGCTCCTCCGCGGGGCCGGCGTAGTCGAGGCTGAACCCGCGCATGAGCCAGAGCCGCCGCACGGCGGCGTTGTCCGGGTGGGCGCGCCGCAGGGTCTCCAGCAGGACGCGCCGGCGGCAGTAGTCGTTCTCGAGGAGCGCCTCGGCGGCCGCGTCGCGGAGGGCCGGGTCGCGCAGGCAGTCGCGGAGGGTTTCGCGGTCGGCGCGGGCGGCGGGGTCCTCCTCGCGGGCCACCAGCGTGTCCAGCACGGGGTTCAGCGCGTCCCACGCGCGCAGGCGCATGAGGACGTCGCGGTGGCGGTCGAGCAGCATGGCGCGTTCGGCCTCGGGGAGGTCCGGGCGGTCCAGGCGCGCGCGGAGGAGTTCGGCGGCCTCGCCGGGGCGTCCGCCGCGCGAAAGGGACAGGGTGAGCATCATGAGGCTCTTCAGCGCGCCGTCTTCTTCGTGGAGGCTGCGGTAGAGGGGGGCGGCCTCCTCGAACTGGCCCGCGTTGGCGAGGGTCTGGGCGGCGTCCTCCGGCTTGGGGACGGCGTCGCCGAGCTTGGGGCAGTCGCACTGGGAGTAGCCCTGGCCGTAGAAGGCGGGGTCGTAGCCCGTGGCGCCGCGCACCTTCGACTGGGAGTCGAGGGGCACGGTCCGGAGGAAGGCGCGCCAGTCGGCGTCGAGGCCCTCCAGGTCCTTGCCGAAGGCGCGCGCGAAGTCGAGGGTGCGCTGGTAGGCCTGGAACTTCTCCGGGCCGTGGGTCCGCATGAGGAAGCCCATGAACGACGCGGAGGCGTAGTAGGCGTTGGTCTCGTTCATGCGCCAGAAGCCCAGGGGGTGCATGAAGACGGCGGCGGAGGGGAGCTTGTCCGCGGCCAGGGCGCCGGCCTCGCGGCGGTGGGCCTCGGGGGCGTCGGCGTAGAAGGCCTCCACGGCCTCCGCGAGCCCCTCGGTGGCGCCCCGGTTGAGGATGATGGTCCACTTCGGGTCAAGCTCGATGTGCAGCGCGTGGACCAGCTCGTGGAGGAGGATGCTGTTCCGCGCCTGGTAGGCGTCCACGAAGACCTTGCGGACCACGGCGTGGGCGCCCATGCCGGTGGCCTGCTCCATGTCTCGGGAGCCGTTGAAGACGTAAATCTCCACGGGCTTCACGGGGTCAATCCCCCAGAGTCCCCGCAGGTAGGCGTGGCACCATTCGGCGTGGCGCGCCACGGCGTCCGCCCGCGCGGCGGCCTCGCCCGTGGCGGGATGCCGGACAATGAAATGCTCCGTGCGCAGCTCGCGGGGGAGCTGGTCATGCAGGGCCGCCTTTCCCCAGCCGACGCCGATGTGGCTGCCGCCGAAGAGCGCCGCGACGGCCGCCGCCGCGCCCAGGAGCAGCGCCCGGGTGCGGGCCGCGCGCACGGCGGACACGGGGCCGCCGCCGGACGCCAGATCGCGCCGGGCCGCCGCCCAGGCGGCGCACGCCGCCGCCGCCCCGGCCAGCAGCATCACGAAGGACCGCTGGAGCACATGGAAGAGCGGGGGCGCGGCGGCCACCCGCTGGTTCAGCGCGAGGGGCTCGCCGAGGATCAGGTCGGCCGTGCGCACGCCGGAGAGCGCCTGCGCGGCGTCCTGCGCCAGCGACAGGCCCACCACGGCGGCCAGCATCAGCACGGGCGCGCGCAGGGAACAGCGCACGCAGGCCGCGCCGATCACCACGGCCAGGATGGCCGCCGGGGGATAGGTCACCCAGAAGAAGAGCGCCGCGTCCACCAGGCGGCACCGGGGGCCGAGGGCGTTCGCAACGGCCATGACGCCGAAAGCCAGGGCCCCGCAGGCAAAGGCGGCCGCGGTCCCCGCCAGCAGCGACGACTCCAGCAGTTCGCGGTCGCGGGCCTCGGGCCGGCGCGCGCGCAGCAGCCGCCCGATCCGCCGGGTCAGGAAGGGCAGGACCAGGAAGGCCAGCAGGGTGAACACCTGGGAGAACTCGTGCGTGGGCACGCGCAGCACCGGAAAGGGCTGGCACGCCAGCGGAACCCCGATTCCCAGGGCGCCGCACACCACGGCGGCCTCCAGCCACGCCCGTCTTGCGGTCATGCCGTCTCTCCTTTTTCCGGCCCCGCGCCGGGGGCGGGCCTAGAGCCCGCGCACGCGCCAGCCGCCGCGGTAGTGGCGGCGGATGTAGTCGTTCGCCCTGCGGTGGTTGGTGAACTTGAGCTTCTCGGCGTTCCATTCCAGCGTTTCGCCGGGGAAGCGGTTGGCGATATTGCCCAGCAGCACGGCCTCGGTGAGGGGGCCGGCGAAGTCGAAGTTGGCCCCTGCCTTTCCGTTGCCCAGCGCCGCCTCCACGAACTCGTGGTAGTGGTCCAGCGGCGCCAGCTCGGGCTTGGGGTAGTCCTGGAACTTCTCCTCGGGGAACAGCTTGGGCGGCCCGACGTGGGGCACGAGCAGCGTGCCCTCCTCGCCGATGATGAGGGAGCCGCTGGGGGGCAGCTCGCGGTCGGCGGGCACATGGGGTGACACGCCGGGGGCGGGCATTTTCCCGCCGTCCATCCAGACGGCCTCGATGGTCTTGCCCGCCGTGAGCCGGGTGCCGGGGAAGACATAGCGGGCGATGGACCAGCCGGGGTGCACCTCGTCGCTGACGCATTCCGTCTCGGAGACGATGGAGAGGGGCGCGCCGATTTCCAGTGCCGTGAACACGGGGTCGAAGATGTGGCAGCCGAAGTCGCCCGTGGCGCCGCCGCCGAAATCGCGCCAGCACCGCCACTTGAAGGGGTGGTAGATGTCCTTCTTGTAGGGGCGCTTCGGCGCGACGCCGAGCCAGAGGTCCCAGGCCACATGGTCGGGCACGGGGTCCGCGCCCGCCGGGCGCTTCTTGTCGTCCGTGGTGTAGACGGCGGCGGACCAGGAGTGCCACGCGGTGACCTTGCCGATGGCGCCCGCCTGCAGCCAGTGGACGGCGGTGCGGTAGAACTCGTGGGAGTGGATCTGGATGCCCATCTGCGTGGCGACGCCCTTTTCGCGGGCGGCGAGGGTGAGCTTGCGCGCCTCGTAAATCTCGTGGGTCAGCGGCTTCTCGCAGAAGACGTGCATCCCCTTGCGGATCGCCGTCATGGCCGGCGCGGCGTGCATGTGGTCCGGCGTGGACACGTTGACGGAGTCAATGTTCTTCTCCTCCTTGTCCAGCATCTCGCGCCAGTCGCGGTAGAGGCGCGCGCCGGGGTAGCGCTTGGCCGCCTTCTGGAGCGTGCGCTCGTCAATGTCGCACAGGGCGTAGACGTCCACCTTGCCGCTGGCGAAGATGTTCTCCAGGTCGGAGTTGCCCTGCCCGCCCACGCCGATGGCGGCGTGCTGGAGCCGGCCCGAGGGCGGCGCGGCCAGGCTCAGGCGGGGGAGGATCAGCGGCATGGCCAGGCCCGCGGCCGACACCTGTTTCAGGAAGGAGCGTCTGGAGAGGTCTTTCGTCATGGGGAAAATCCTTTCGCGCCGCCGGGGGGCGTGTCCGGGGCGGCGCCGGTTAAGTGATGAGTGGACACGATACCGCGCGGCGGTGGATGCAAGTCAAGCTTGGGACCACCCCTGACCACCGGATAAGATGCCTTAGAACCGACTCCGTGGCGGGAACGAGATTGCCGCAGTCGCTGCGCTCCTTCGCAATGACGTGTGTTTCCGCGGTCATTGCGAGCGAAGCGCGGCAATCTCGTTCCCGCCACGGCTTCGGATCTCGCGATGTCTTGTCCGGCGATCGGGGACACGGAAGGGAAAGGCAGGAGACCGGAAGGCGGCAGAAGGGCGGGCCGGGGTGTCCGGCCCGCCCGTGTGCGGTCTGCGGAGGCGGGGGAGGCCCTCAGTCGAGCTTCCAGTCGCCGCGGTACTTGCGGGTCAGGAGCCCGTTCACGGCGTCGTTGTCAATGAAGCGCTCCTTCTTGGGGTCCCACTTGAGCTTGGCGTCGAGGGTGAGGGCCAGCTTGCCCAAATGGCCGATGGAGGCGGAGCGGTGGCCGGCGTTGGCCGGGGCGATGCACTCCTCGCCCTTGCGGACGCAGTCGAGCCAGTCGCGCATGTGGTTGCGCTCGACGCGGAAACGGAAGTCCCGGTCGCGCATCTTGGTCTTCAGGATTTCGGGGTCGCTGGCCTGGCAGCCCTTGCGGGAGACATAGATCCAGTCGCCCTGCTTGTTGAAGAACTGGGTGCCCGTGTCGCCGCACTTCTTGAAGACGTCGGGCATCTCGCTCATGCTGCCGACGGTCAGGGTGACGCCGCCCGCGTATTTGCACTCGAACAGGTACCTGCCCCAGGCGTTGTAGAGGTTGTTGCGGCCCCTGGGCATTTCGCACAGGACCGGCGTGATCTCCTCGGGGCCCGTCTCGTCCCAGCCCATGGCCATGTGGGCGATGTCGCCGTGGTGGCCGATCCAGTCCATCATCTGGCTGCCGCCGAAGCCCATCCACCAGCGCCAGTTCCAGTCGAGGCGGTCGGGATGGTAGGCGACCCACTCCGCCGGGCCGACATAGAAGTCGTAGTCCAGATGCTCCGGCGGCGCGGGGTACTCGTCCACCCACTTCGCGTCGTTCCCGTTGGGCAGGCCCACGCTGATGTCCGTGACCTTGCCGAGGTAGCCGTTGCGCACCAGCTCGCAGGCCAGCTTGAACTCCCGCCCCGACCGCTGCATGCTGCCCGTCTGGAAGACGACCTTGTTCTTCCTCACCGCGTCCACCACGGCGCTGCCCTCGCCCAGCGACCAGGTCAGGGGCTTCTCGCAGTAGATCGCCTTCTTCGCCTTCGCCGCCGCGATGGAGACCAGGGCGTGCCAGTGGTCCGGCGTGCCGACGATCACCGCGTCCAGGTCCGGGCGGGCGATCAGCTCGCGGAAGTCCTTGTAGGTGGCGCAGTCCGTGTTCTCGTAGGTGTCGTCCACCATCTCCTTCGCCTTCGCCATGTTCTGCGTGTTCACATCGCACACCGCCACCACCTGCGTGTCCTTCTGCCCCAGCGCGCCGCCCATCACCCCGCGGCCCTGCCCGCCGCAGCCCACCAGTCC
>JAPXRP010000145.1:0-11001 GCA_033813475.1 Candidatus Hydrogenedentota bacterium | reverse complement strand
CCAGGTGACCCTCGGCGCGACCACCATGTGGGAGCGGTGGAACGGCTGGACGCCCGAACAGGGCTTCGCCGACCCCGGCATGAACTCCTTCAACCACTACGCCTTCGGCGCCGTCGGCGAGTTCCTCTACAGCCACGTCGCGGGCATCGCGCCCCTCCAGACCGCCTTCCGCACCGTGCAGGTGCGCCCGCGCCCCGGCGGCGGCCTCACGTCCGCCCGCCTCGCCCACCGCTGCATCCGCGGCGAGATCGTCAGCGACTGGAAACTCGACGGCGGCAAAATGCGCCTGACCGTCGTCATCCCCCAGAACACCGACGCCGTCATCTGCCTGCCCACCGACGCCCCCGAAGCCGTCACCGAGGGCGGCCAGCCCGCCGTCGCCGTGTTCGGCCAGAACATCCGCGCCGAGAACGGCGAGACGGTGATCCGCTGCGGCGGCGGCACCTACACCTTCGAGCTGCCCCACGCCGGATAAGACAAGAAACGCCCCCCCCGCGGCGCGTCCCGGATCCCTCCGGGGCGCGCCGCGATTTCGATGAATCTTGAAATGTGTAACATGATGTGTTAAGATTATTGGGAGGATGACTCGTGGATGTGTTCTTTCGGAACAAGGCCCTGTTGCGGGTCTGTTCTGAATCGGCGAAAATGGACAAGGCTTTCGGGCAGAAAACGGCCGCAAGACTCAGGCAGCGGCTCATGGAGCTCCGGGCAGCCGACACACTGGCCGATCTCTCGCATCTGCCCCCGGCGCGTTGCCATGAACTGACGCAGGACCGTGCGGGCCAGTTTTCCGTGGATTTGGATCACCCGCGGAGGTTGATATTCATCCCCGCAGACGATCCGGTTCCTTTGCGGTCTGACGGTGGCGTGGACCGAAAACGAGTGAAACAGGTGGAAGTCATAGAAATCACCGACCCACATCCGAGGAAATAGCAATGAAGGCGCTCAAGACATACCCGCACAATCCGGACTACGCCGTGCCTCCCGGAGAGACTCTGCGCGAGGTTATGGAGTCGCTCGGCATGACTCAGGCGGAGCTTGCCCTGCGCACCGGCCTGACTGTGCAGACATTGAACCGCATCTTTAACGGCGAACAACCCGTCACCTGTGAAACGGCCGGAAAACTGGAACTTGTCACGGGCGTTCCCGCCCGCATGTGGAACAATCTCGAGGCCCTGTACCGTGAGCAGCTTACCCGCATTGCCGAGCGCGAGCGGCTTCAGGGCGATCTCGAATGGCTTCGCGGCATACCCGTCCGGGAACTTGTCGCCCGGGGTCTTGTGGCCGACGACCCCGACCGGGTCACGCTGCTGCGCAACATTCTCGGATTCTACGGTGTCGCGGGCGTGTGGGAATGGAATGAGATTTGGGCCCGGCCTCAAGCTGCGGCGCGCCGTTCGACCTGTTTTGAGACATGTCCGGGACCGGCCTCGGCGTGGATGCGCCAGGGTGAGTTGCAGGCCCGGGACATTGAATGCGCCTCCTATGACCGTGAGCGTTTTCTGTCCGTCCTTCCCGAGATGCGCGGGCTTACCCGTGAAACCCCCGAAAAATTCGTTCCCGCACTGCGCCGTCTTTGCGCTGGCGCGGGCGTTGCCGTGTCCCTCGTTCCGGAAATGCAGAAGGTTCCATGGAATGGCGCCACGAAATGGCTCACCCCTGAAAAGGCCATGATCCTCCTCTCGCTGCGCGGAAAAGGGGAGGACCGCTTCTGGTTCTCCTTTTTTCATGAGGCGGGCCATGTGCTTCATGACGGCAAACGGCTGCTTCTGGTGAACGACGGCGGGGAAACCGACGAGCGGGAGGAGCGCGCCAACCGGTTCGCCGCTGAGGCACTCATCCCCGCCCGACACAATAACAACATACGGGGTTGCCGAACGGCCGACGAGATCGTTCGGATTGCGCGGGAGCTTGGCGTCAGCCCCGGCATTGTCGCCGGAAGATACCAGTTTCTCACCGGGCGCTGGGCCGCCTTCAAGACGCTCATCAGAACCTTGGAATGGAAAAGACCGTAAGCGGAACCCTGTTGCGCGGCGTGCGAGATCCGCGACCTTGGTTCCGAAAAAACCTGTCCGCTCCGCCTAAGAACCCGTCTGCATTTCCGCAGCAGCTTCTGGGGATTTGCGAGGGGGCTGCCTGGAGAAGGGGGCTCCGATAAAACACTGGGCTTTGATTCTCCCTCTCCATGCGCCGCCGGGCTGACCAACGCCCTCCCCGCTTCTTGACATTGCGGGGCGGGTGCGGCGACAATCTCCCCCAAGGTGATCTGCATCAGGTGGGAGCAATCTATTGGCGGCAAACCGGAACCAGAATCTGCTGCTCGGGCTGATTGCCGTCCATGAGGGCAAGATTTCCGCGCAGGAGATGGCGAGTTTCGCCTATGACTGCCAGCTGCACGGGAGGGATTTGGGCGAGAGCCTGGTGGAGCGGGGCCTGATCTCGGGGGCCGAGCGCGGGGAACTGGTGGAGAAGGCGGCGAAGGCCCTGGAGGAGCACGGCGGCAAAGTGGCCGCGGCCATCTCGTCCCTCTGGCGCGCCGTGCCCGCACAGGTGCCTGTCCGCGCGCGGACCCTGCCGGACACGGTGACGGATGTCCCCATCCGCAGCGGCACGGGCGACTTCCCCGTCGGGGACAAGGACGCTTCCGCCGCGACGGTGGCGGGCGGGGCGTCTGTGTTTGAAACCGTGGCGGGCGCCGGCGCCTTCGCCTCCCCCGTGTCCGCGCGGCCCGCCGCGCCCACGCGGGTCTCCGCCGGGGCGGGCGCGGCGCCGCGCTCCGTGCCCGCCGTGGAGGAGCACCCCGGCCGCTACAAGGAGCTGCGCACCTTCGCAAAGGGCGGCATGGGCCGCATTGTGCTGGTCCACGACACGCACCTCGGCCGCGATGTGGCGTTCAAGCAGCTGCTGCCGGAGCTGAGCGGCCAGATGGCCGGGGTTTCCGGCGGGCCGACGGCGCCGGGCCTCGCGGCGCGCTTCGTGCAGGAGGCGCGGATCACGGGCCAGCTCGAGCACCCGTCCATCATCCCGGTCTACGAGATGGGCTACCGGGACGACGGGTCGCTGTACTACACCATGCGCTTTGTGCGCGGGAAGTCGCTGGAGGCGGAGATCGAGGCTCGGCCCCGGCTGGAGGACCGCCTGCGGCTGCTGCCGCATTTCCTGGACCTGTGCCACGCGATCGCCTACGCCCACAGCCGCGGCGTGATCCACCGCGACCTCAAGCCGCTGAACGTGCTGGTCGGCGAGTTCGGCGAGACGGTGGTGATTGACTGGGGCATCGCCAAGGCGAAAGACACAGCCGACATGAACGCGGGGGACCTCCGCGCGGCGGCGCGGATCCTGCGCGAGGTGGAGACGGGCGACACGATGCAGACGGCCTACGGCCAGACGATCGGCTCGCCCATGTACATGTCGCCGGAGCAGGCCGCGGGCGCGCTGGACGCGATTGACGAGCGGTCGGACGTCTACGGGCTGGGGGCGGTGCTCTACGCGATCCTCACGGGCCGCCCGCCCTACCACGGGCTGTCGCTGCGCGAGTTTCTGGAGCGGGTGGCCGCGTTTCCCCCGAAGCCCGCGGGGCAGTTGGAAAAGAACGCGCCGAGGGAGCTGGCGGCGGTGTGCGCGCGGGCCATGGCCCGCGCCCCGGAGGACCGCTACGCCACGGCCCGCGAGCTGGCCGAGGAGATCGGGCAGTACCTTTCCGGCGGGCTGGTCAGCGCCCACACCTACGCCTTCCACGAGCTGGCGCGGCGCTTCGTGCGCCGCTACCGCACCGTGCTCTCCACCGCCGCGGCCGCCGCCGTGCTCCTGCTGGCGCTGGGCGTCTACTCCTACGTCCGGGTGCGGTCCGAGCGCGATTTTGCGCTCGCGCAGCAGCGGGCGGCGGAGGAGGAGCGCGCGCGCGCGCAGGAGGCGCGGGACGAGGCGGAGTCCGCCCGGGGCGCCGCCGACACCGAGCGCGCCCGCGCGGAGCGGGAGCTGTATTTCGCCAGCATCGCCCTGGCGCGGCGCGCCTTCGACGAGACGCGCGTGGGCCAGGGGCGCCGGCTGCTGGAAAGCGCCCCGGCGGCCTTCCGCGACTGGGAGTGGGGCTTCCTCACGCGCCAGGCGGCGGGCGAGCGCCTCGCGCTGAACACGGGCGGCATCTTCCTCGCCTGGTCCGCCGACGGCGCGCGCCTCGCCACCCTGCGGCCCAACGGCACCCTCACCCTCAACGACGCCGCAGGCGGCGCGGCCCTGGACACGCCGCTGGACAAGGCGGGCTTCGGCGTGGCCGGCGCGGCGGACGCGGCGGGAAACCGCTTCGCCGTCGCCTCGCCGGCATCGGTCTTCGTTTGGGACTGGGGCAAAAACGCGAAGGTCTTCGAGTTCAACGAGGCCGGAACGAAGGAGCGGTCCCGGTATTACGTCAGCCTGTCCGCCGACGGGTCCACCGTGGCGGCGCTCAACACGGACAGGGTGCTGCGTGTCTGGAGCGTGGACGCGGGAAAGATTGTCTTCGAGCGCCCCACCCCCTCCCAGATGGGGTTTCACATGCAGCTCTCGCCCCGGGGCGACCTGCTCCTCTGCTCCGACGCCGGCGGGGGCGCCGGGCCGCGCGCCGTGGAGGCGCTCCGCATGCCCGGCGGCGAGGCCGCGGGGGTGTTCACCCTGGACGGGGTGGCCTCGGCGCGGGCGTCGGCCTTCAGCCCCGGCGGCGCCCTGGTCTGCCTCGTCTCAGACACGGGCTGCGAGGTCCGCGCCACCGCGGACTGGAGCCGCCTTGCCCTGCTCTCCGGCACCTTCGCCCTGCCCGACTGCGCCGCCTTCAGCCCCGACGGGGCCTGGCTGGCGGCGGGGGACGGCCTGGGCGACCTGATCCTCTGGAACACGGCGACCGGCGCCGAGACGCGGGTGGCCAAGGCGCATCTGGACAGCATCCGCGCCGTGGCCTGGGCGCCCGACGCGCGCCGCCTGGTCACGGCGGGCTTTGACCGCGCCGCCCACCTGTGGGACGTGTCCACGGCCCAGCGCCTGCACACCTTCAAGGGCCACGACCGCTCCCTGCTGGCGGTGGCCTTCAGCCCCGACGGCAGGACCCTGGCCACCGGGGCCTATGACCGCGGCGCGCTGCTGTGGGACCTCACGGAGGAGCTGCGCTACGCCGCCCCGCGCGCGGCGGCCTTCCACCGCGGCGCCGGGCTGGTGGCCGGCGCGCTGGCGGACGAGGTGGCGGTGTGGGATGGCGCGACCCTGCGCCGCCGCGCCACGCTGGAAGCGCCGGGATGCGAGGCCGAAATCCTGGCCTTTGACCGGGGCGCGGCGCGGGTGGCCGCGGTGCTGCGGAGACGGCCCGGCGCGGGCGCGCCCGGCCCGGACCTCCGGCTGGCGGTGTGGAATCTGGCGGCGGACGCGCTGGAGGCGGAGATTCCCCTGTCGTCCGCCGTGGACTGGATGGCCTTTTGCGGCGCGGACGACAGCCTCGTCGCCCTGCGCCAGGGCAACCGGGCCGCCGTCCACTCCCTGCCGGAGGGCGCGCTGGTGTGGGAGCAGGCCGGCGCCGTGGAGGCCGCCTGCGCCGCCGACGGACTCCGTCTGGCCGTGTGCACCTTTTCCGACGCCGGCGAACAGCAGAAGAAGGGGCTTCAGGTGGCCCTGCTGGACACCGCCACCTGGCAGACCGGGGCCGTGCTGTCCGTCCGGACGGAGTTCACCGCCGGGCTGGTGTTCTCCCCCTCCGGAAAATGGATCGCCCTGGGGGCGCAGCTCCCCGCCGATGAGGGCTGGAACTGCGGCGCCTTCGTCTGGGAGACCGCCCGCCCGGAGGCCGAGCCGCTTTGGCTCGGCGGCCACAACGCCATCGTGGCCTGCGTGGCCTTCAACGGCCGCGAGGACCTGGTGGCCACGGGCGGCAAGGACGGCGAACTGGTGGTGTGGCGCTTCCCGGAGGGCGCCCGCGTTCACCGCACCGCCGCCCACACCGAGGAAATCCGCAGCGCCGCCTTCAGTCCCGACGGCGCGCGCCTCGCCACCGCCGGGCGCGACGGCTTCTTCAAACTGTGGGACAGCGCCGACGGCCGCGAGATTCTCACCCTACAGCCCGCGGCGCAGGGCCTCACCAACCGCCGCGACGGCCCCCACCGGGTGGCGTTCAGCACCGACGGCGCGCTGCTCTTCACGCTGACGGAACCCCGCGCCATGCCGCCCCTCCTCGCCCGCGGCATGCCCCCCGATGAGCTGCGGCGGGCGGTTCCGCCAACGCCCTCGGAAGACGACGACGCCCCGGCGGCCCAATAGCCGCCCCGGCGGCCCTTGCACGGCCCGGTTCCGCCTTGGTAAGGTGTCCTTCGGCGTCGCCGCCCCCGGAGAAAGGGCTCCCCCCGCCGGACCGGGGTGCGCCGGGCTCTCTTTTTGACAACGGAAGGTCTGCCCGATGAAAAAGATTGTTCTGCTGGCTGCGGGGGCGGTCCTGTTGTGCGCGGTGTCCTTTTTCCTGGGCCGCGCCCTTTCCCCGGCCGCGCCTCCGGAGACCCTTCCCGGCCCCGCGGCGTCCGCCCCCCCCGCGCGCCCCAATGTGGTCTGGCTGGTACTGGATGCCTGCCGGTACGACCATCTTTCGTGCTACGGGTACCCGGTCGCCACGTCGCCGGCCATTGACAAACTCGCAAAGGCGGGGGTCCTTTTCGAGAACAACTATGTGCAGGGCCTCCTGACGCGGCTGTCCGTGCCCTCCTATGTGAGCGGCCAGCTGTTTCCCGCAAGCTGCCTGTTCAACATTTTCGGGCGCGAGACGCCGCGGATCAGGCCGGCGGACCAGAAGTACATGTCGGAGATTTTCGAGGAGAACGGGTACTCGACCCTGTTCGCCTCCTCCCACGGGCTCATGAGGCCCCAAAGCCCCCTGTTTCAGTCGTTTGACCGGGCCACGTTTGTGGCCAGCCAGGACCGCTTCCCCACGCCCACAATGCACCAGATGCTGCCGGCGATCAAAGACCTGGTCGCCGCGGGCGCACGGTCCGGCAAGCCGTACTTCCTCTACATTCACGTCATGGAGACGCATTTCCCCCACCGGGGCGCGGGCAAATGGTCCGCCGACACCTATGTCAGCGACGACATCCGGGACGGCATGCCGATTGGGCTGACGGGCTGCTCTTTCGACGAGGAGGAGAAGGAGTGCATGCGCAACCTGCACGACTCCTCCATCATGGGCGCGGACCGGGCCTTCGGCGAGCTGATGGCGTTTTTGGAGGACCGGGGCGAGGCGGAAAACACCCTCTTCATCGTCACCTCGGACCATGGCGAGCTGCTTGGAGAGGACGGCACGCGCTGGGGGCATGAGATACACATCGCCGACCCCGTCCTGCGCACGCCGCTGATTCTGGCGGGTCCGGGGCTGCCCGCGGACGCCCGGGTGCCCGGCCTGACCAGGAGCCTGGACATTCTCCCCACCCTGGTGGACCTGCTGGACCTGCGCACGGACGCCGGCCTGGAGGGGGTCAGCCTGATGCCCCTCGTGCGCGGGGAGAAGGAGGAGACCGGCGAGCCCGTCCTCTCGCGGGCCGGCGGCTACGAGGAGGACATCACCCTCATCCTGGTCTCCCGCGAGCACCGGTATGAGCACACCCTCGAGACGGGGGAGGAGAAGGTCTTCGCCGCCGACGACGCCGGGGGCCGGGAGCTGGAAGGGGTGTCCCCCGAAGTGCTCGCAAATTACCGCGACACGCTTCTCGGCGCCTATCTCCCCCGGTGGGAGCGGTACCAGGCGTATCCCCGCACCTTCCATCTGTGCGACTTCCGGAAGGAGTTCACCCCGGACACCGTGTCCCCCCGCGACAGGATTGTCATGCGGGACGGAGACGGCGACGACCTGGCGGACCGGGCGGACAACCAGTGGACCTTCTCAAAGGGGGTGCTGTGGGCCGCGACCCCGACGGAGAAGGCCCCCCCGATCACCATGACATTCCCCCTGGAGCCGGGGAAATACGGCGTGTGGGTCATTCTGGTGGTCATGAAGCCGGACAACGCCGCGGAGGGCGCCTCGGTCACGGTGCAACTGCCGGGGGCGGCGCCCGTGGACGCCACCTGGAACCCCCCGCCCAGGGACCACCAGCCCGAGAATTATTTTTACGCGGGCGAGGCGCAGGTGGACCACGGCGGCTGCGCGATCGTGGTTTCCCCGGGCAGGGACGACCACTGGGCCGCCCTGCGCGGCGTGAAGTTTTTCCGCCTGGACGGCGGCGTCCTGCATGACACGACCTCCCCGTCCGTGGAGGAAGTCCAGGAAAACATGCGGGCCCTGGGGTATCTGAACTGACCACGGGCAGCGCCGCGCGCCCTCCCCGCGCCCGGGGTCCGAACACCCGCTACCGGACGGTGTAATTCCTCCCCTCGTCCAGCAGGGCGAGGTAGTTGTCCAGGGGGATGTAGTTGGCGACGCTGTTGCCCGTGCCGAGGCAGTAGCCGCCGCCCTCCAGGCAGACGTCGAGGGTGTCGCGCACGCGGCGGCGCACGGCGGCCTCGTCGGCGCGGCACAGAAAGTCCACGTCTATCCCGCCGAGCAGCGCGACCCGGCGGCCCCAGGTCTTTTTGGCCGTCGTGACGGGCTCGATGGTGTCCTCGAAGGAGTGCTTGGCGTCAATGCCGACGCCGTCCACGAGGTCGTCCCGGATGCAGGCGAGGTTGCCGCAGGAGTGGAGGAGGTAGGGGCGTCCGGCGGCGTGGGCGATGTCGGCGAGGGCCTTGTGCCCGGGGAGGACGAACTCGCGCAGGTCGTCGGGGCTCATGAGGGGCCCGCCGCGGAAGCCCATGTCGTCGCTGCCCCAGAGGGCCTTCACGCAGGAGAACTGCGTCATGAGCGTCGCGGCCCGCAGGTTCATCTCCAGGATGCGTTCATAGAGCGTGCGGATGAGGTCGCGCCGCTCGAACAGGGCCTCGCAGAACGTGGTGTAGCCCATGAGCCAGGTGAGGTGCTCGGCGAAGTGGGCGAAGCCGCTGCCCCCGACGACGCACATCCCCTCCGGCAGGTTCTTCTCGCACCATTCCAGGCTGCGCGTGGTCATCTTCCCCACGTCCGGCCACGGGTAGGCCTCGAACTCCTCCCACGTCGTCACGGGGCCGCGGTGCTCGTCGAGGTAGGACCGCCCGCCGCCGCGCGCGAGGGCCCCGGCGGTGTCGCCGGTGACCAGCCGATTCATCGGCATGTCCATGCCCTCGGGGCCGCAGCGGATGAAGTCGTAGCCCAGAAACTCATGCAGCCGCACCTGCCGCCGCAGCGCGAAATGCGGGTCCGTCCGGTCCAGCCCCTCCTCCAGCCCGAAGCGGGCGCAGACCGCGTCCTGCACCTCCGGATCAATGAACAGCTCGATGTGGTGCACCCGCTCCGGCATGCCGGACCGCGTGACACACTTGAGGAAACCCTCCCAGTCCGGGCGGACGGGGGTCTGAAAGAGGCCGGCCATGGCGCGCGCTCCTAGTTCACGAGATTGGTGATGGCGCGCTTGACCGTTGCGGCCGGGCCCTCCGCGCGGCGGATCAGGATGTTGCGGTACCACAGCTCGCCGCCGTGGTCCTGCAGGGCGATGCGGCCCGCCTTCGGCATTTCGGCGTAGGGCGTCTTGAACTTCCCGATGGGCTGCGTCATCTGCGCGAAGTCCGTGTCTATCACCTTCCACCCGTTCACCGTCACCGTCACCGCCGAGCCGCGCAGGGAGATGTCGTAGCTGTTCCACTCGCCGGTGGGCCGGGCCAGGTTGAACATGGGGCTCACCACGTCGTAGATCGCGCCCGTGCCGTTCTTGGTCGCGGGCCAGCCGTAATCCCCCAGCACCTGGATCTCAAACCCGCGCAGGGGCGAGTCGCCCACGGGCGCGCGGAGGAACACGCCGCTGTTGCACATGATCTGCGGGTTTACCATCAGCGCCGCCAGGGGCGAAATGCGCGGGGTGGTCAGCTTGAACTCCAGATGCAGGTCGAAGTCCGCGAACTCCTCGCCCGTGTATGTGGCGTAGTGGAGCGGGTGCAGGGACTCGCCGAGGATGTGCAGCACGCCGTCCTCGATCTCAAACACTTTCTTGTCGTCGTCCAGGTTCTTCCAGAGCGGGGCATGCTCCGCGTCCAGCAGGTCCACCCAGCCCATGCCCTCCGGGCGCGGCGTCGGCTTGCCCTCCGCGCGCGGCTTGCCCCATTCAAACACCGAGCTGAGGTTCACCGCGTGCAGCGCGCCCATCAGCACCACGAGCAGCAGCACCGCCGGAAACAGAAGCCACCGGAACAGTCGTTTCAGCATGGAAAGCGCCTCCTTAGCTGCGGACAGTATAGCGTCTCGGGTTTTTGCGGCGCGCGTTTTGCGGGGTTGGGGCGGCCTATCGCACGCGGACGCGGCGGCCCTCGACGGTGACCCTGCCCCCGGCGATGAGCTGGAGGGCCTGCGGGTAGATTTCGCGCTCGGCGGCCTGCACGCGGTCGGCGAGGGTGTCCGGCGTGTCGTCGTCGAGGACGGGCACGCATTTCTGCAGGATAATGGGGCCGTGGTCGTACTGGTCGTCCACGAAGTGCACGGTGGCGCCGGAGACCTTGGCGCCGAAGGCGAGGACGGCCTCGTGGACGTGGTGTCCGTACATCTTGTGGCCGCAGAAGGCGGGGATGAGCGCGGGGTGCACGTTGATGATGCGGTTGTGGAAGTCTTCGGGCACCGTGATGAGGGACATGAACCCGGCGAGCACCACGAGGTCCGCGCCCATGCCGCGGATCTCGCGCCACAGGTCGGCGTTGAAGGCGGCATCGTCGGCATAGGCCTTCCGGGGCACGGTGGCCGCCGGGATGCCCGCGAGGCGCGCGCGCTCCAGGCCGTAGACCCCCGCGCGCGACGACACGACGCCGGTGATCCGGACGTCGAGTGCGCCCCGGGCGATGTGGTCTATCAGGTTTTGCAGGGTGGTGCCGCTTCCGGACAGCAGGACGACAACGCGCAACGGCATGGTTCACTTCTCCCCCGGCCCGCGGACCGCGCCGCCGCCGGAGCGC
>JAPXRP010000144.1:0-11098 GCA_033813475.1 Candidatus Hydrogenedentota bacterium | reverse complement strand
GCGCGGCGCGCGCACGGCGCGCGCGCCCCCCGGAGGGCAGCCTCTTAGGAGAGCATTGAGATGGGCAATCTGAAGGACAAGACGGCGCACCGCCTGCGGCGGGCAAAGTACATCCGCAAGCGGATCTCCGGCACCCCGGAGCGGCCGCGGCTGCGCGTGACCCGGACCCTGGGCCACATCTACGCGCAGATCATAGACGACACGACGGGCCGCACGCTGGCCTGCGCGTCCTCCGTGGCGCTCAAGATCGGCGGCGGGAACATCGAGTCCGCCAAGGCCGTCGGCAGGGCCCTGGGCGAGGCGGCCCTGGCCCGTTCAATAGAAAAAGTGAGCTTCGACCGCGGCGGCCGTCTGTATCACGGGCGCATCAAGGCCCTGGCCGACGCGGCGCGCGAAGCCGGTCTGCAATTCTAGACAGGAGACACATCCTTTGAGCAGCACAGCGTCAGGAAACAGGCGGGACGACCGCCGTCGCAGCCGCGATGACGAGCCCCAGAACGAGTTCATCGAGCAGGTGGTGAAGATCTACCGCGTCGCCAAGGTCGTCAAGGGCGGCCGGCGGTTCAGCTTCAGCGCCACGGTGGTCGTGGGCGACGGCAAGGGCCGCGTCGGCGCGGGCAAGGGCAAGGCGGGCGAGGTGCCCGAGGCCATCCGCAAGGCGGTGGAGCGCGCCAAGCGCGACATGGTCACGGTGCCCATCGTGAACACGACGGTGCCCCACGAGGTGATCGGCCGTCTGGACGCGGCCCACGTCCTGCTCAAGCCGGCCTCCCTGGGCACGGGCATCGTGGCCGGCGGCCCCGTGCGGGCCGTGGTCGAGGCGGCGGGCTACCAGAACATCCTGACGAAGTCTCTCGGGTCGAACAGCGCCACGAACGTGGTGTGGGCGACCATCGAGGGGCTCAAGCAACTGAAGACGGTGGAAGACCTGGCCTCCGAGCGCGGACTGGAAGTTTCCGAGGTGCTCTGAGCCGGGCCGACGGCGCCGCGCGCGGCGCGGCACAAGGATGAAGACATGGAACTGCACACACTGAAGGCGGGCCCCGGGGCCAACAAGAAACCCAAGCGCGTGGCGCGCGGGCACGGGTCCGGCAACGGCAAGACGGCCGGCCGCGGCCACAAGGGCCAGAAGTCCCGCGCCGGCTACAGCCGCAAGATGGGGTTTGAGGGCGGCCAGATGCCCCTCAACCGGCGGCTGCCGAAGCGCGGGTTCTACCACGAGAAGCGCCGGCCCTTCGCCGAGATCAACATAGACGTGCTGGCCGACAAGTTTGCGGACGGCGACCTGATCACGACCGAAATGCTCCAGGAGCGGGGCATTGTGAAGACCGAGTGCGCCGGGGTGAAGCTCCTCGGCCGCGGCGAGATCACCAAGAAGTTCACCATCCGCGTGGAGCAGGCCTCCGCCTCGGCGAAGGCCAAGGTGGAGCAGGCCGGCGGCACCCTCGAGCTGGTGTCCGCCGCGCCGGCGGCGGCGGGCGCGTGAGCGTCCCCGCGGACAGGCGGAAGGCACAGGAATAGCAAAGGATCGTTTCAGTGGCAGAACCGGTAGAAGCCTTTAAAAACGCGTTCAAAATCCCTGAACTCCGCAGCAGGCTGATCTTCACCCTGTTCATGCTGGTGCTGTTCCGCCTCGGCGCGTTCGTTCCGGTCCCCGGAGTGGACGGCGCGGCGCTGGTCGAGATGCTCGGCCGCACCGGCGGCGGCCTTCTGGGGTTCTACGACATGTTCACGGGCGGCGCGTTCAGCCGCGCGACGGTGTTCGCCCTGGGCATCATGCCCTACATCACGGCGTCCATCATCCTGTCGCTGCTGATCCCGGTGATCCCGTCGCTCGAGGCGCTCCAGAAGACGGGCGCCGAGGGGCAGCGCAAGATCAACGAGTACACCCGCTACGGCACCATCGCGCTGTGCCTTGTGCAGTCGGTGCCCATCAGCCTCTACCTCCAGAGCATGGGGCGCGAGGTGGTGCCCAACCCGGGCCCGATGTTCATCGCCCTGAGCGTGCTCACCCTGACCACCGGCACGGCCTTCCTCATGTGGATCGGCGAGCAGATCAGCGAGCACGGCATCGGCAACGGCATCTCGCTGCTGATCTTCATCGGCATCGTGGCCGACCTGCCCAACGCCATCCGGAACGCGGGCCGCATGATCGCCAACGACCAGATGAGCGTCTTCGTCGGGCTGGCGCTGGTGTTCATCATGGTGCTGGTGACGGCCGGGGCCATTGTCATCACCACGGGCCAGCGGCGAATTCCCGTGCAGTACCCCCGCCAGATCAAGGGCCGGGGCATGACCGGCGGCACGCGGACCTATCTCCCCCTGCGCGTGAACCACGCGGGCGTCATCCCGATCATCTTCGCCAGCTCCATCCTCATGCTGCCGGGGACCATCGCCGAGCAGATCAAGATTCCCGGGGTGGAAAGCGCGGTGACCTGGCTGTTCAACCCCTACGGGCTCCCCTACAACCTGATGTACGCGGGCATGATCGTCTTCTTCGCCTTCTTCTACACGGCGATCACGTTCAACCCGGTGGAGATGGCGGACAACCTGAAGAAGTACGGCGGGGTCATCGTGGGCGTGCGCCCCGGCAAGGCCACGGCGGACTACCTGAACCAGGTGATGGTGCGCATCACGACCAGCGGTTCGCTGTTCCTGGCGGCCGTGGCCCTGGTGCCCATGGCGCTCTTCGCCGTCCTGGGCGTGCAGGATTTCAACCTGATCCATTTCTTCGGCGGCACAACGCTGCTGATCCTCGTGGGCGTGGGGCTGGACACGATCAAGCAGATCGAGCAGCACCTCATCATGCGCCACTACGAGGGGTTCAGCAGCGGGCGCGGCAAAATCCGCGCGCGCCGCTAGCGGGCGCGGATGAACCGCCCGCGGCGGCTGTGTTACAATTGAATGCTTTGCCACATCCCGCGCCCCCGGCGCGCGCGGGTCGGTCAAGACGGGCGGTCCCAGGATGATAGCGATCCGCAGCGAGCGGGAAATCGGCCTGCTTCGGGAGGCGAACCAGATTGTGGCGGCCGTGCACGACATGCTGTCGGGCATGGTGCGCCCCGGCGTCACCACGCTGGAGCTGGACCGCGCGGCGGAGGCCCTGATCCTGGAGCGCGGCGCGAAGCCGGCCTTCAAGGGCTACAGGGGCTTCCCCGCGACGCTGTGCGTGTCGGTGGACCAGGAGGTGGTGCACGGGATTCCCGGCAAGAGGGTTCTGCGCGAGGGCGAGCTGGTCAGCATAGACTGCGGCGCCCTCCACCGAGGGTACTACGGCGACGCGGCGGTGACCCTGCCCTGCGGCGAGGTGGACGAGGCCCGCCGGGGCCTGATGCGCGCGACCGACCGCGCGCTGGCGCGGGCGGTGGCGGCGGCGCGGGCGGGAAATTTCCTGCGCGCGGTGGGCCGGGCGGTCGAGGGCGAGTGCCGCCCCGCCGGCTACGGCATTGTGCGCGACTTTGTGGGCCACGGCATCGGCACGGAGATGCACGAGGACCCGCAGATTCTGAATTTTGACTCGGGCGAGAACGGGCCGCTCCTGCGGGAGGGCATGGTGCTCGCCATAGAGCCCATGGTGAACCTGGGCACGCACCGTGTGCGCGTGCTGCGGGACGGGTGGACGGTGGTGACGGCGGACGGCAAGCCGAGCGCCCATTTCGAGCATACGGTCGTCGTCCGCAAGGGCGGCGGCGAGATACTGTCGCAGGGTTCCCGCATCCGGTGGGGGGTCCTGGACGGCGCTGAAGACGAGGCTTGCGGCCCCGGGGCCGCGGGCGGGAATGCTTGATTCCGGAAACGGAAGACTGGACCGCATGAAAGAAGACGCAATCGAAGTCGAGGGCACGGTGGTCGAGCCCCTGCCGAACGCGATGTTCCGCGTGGAGCTTAAGAACGGGCACATGCTGCTGGCGCACATCTCGGGCAAGATGCGGATGCACTACATCCGCATACTGCCCGGCGACACCGTGAAGGTGGAGATGTCGCCCTACGACCTCACACGGGGCCGCATCGTCTACCGTCAGAAGTAGCGGCCGGCCGAAAAGGAAAGATTGGCGGCCCCTTCGGGCCGGAGCACAGGGCGCGTTCGCGCGCAACCGGGAGAGACAGTTCATGGCGCGTATCATCGGTGTGGATCTGCCCCGCGAGAAGCGGATTGAGGCGGGGCTGCAGTACATCTACGGCATCGGGCCCGCGCGTTCGCGCCAGGTCCTGGCGGCGGTCGGCATCAGCCCCGACGTGCGCGTCCGCGACCTCACGGACGAGCAGGTGTCCGCCATCGCCGCGTGCATCCAGAATGAGTACAAGGTGGAGGGCGACCTCCGCCGCGAGACGGGCTCGAACATCAAGCGGCTGATGGACATCAACTGCTACCGGGGCACGCGGCACAAGCGCGGCCTCCCGGTGAACGGCCAGCGCACGAGCACCAACGCCCGCACCCGCAAGGGCCCGCGGCGCATCGCGGTTGTCAAGAAGAAGTAACGGCGCCGCCGCCCCCGCAGCGGGGGGGACCCAGGGCACAAAAGGACCGCGCCGCGGCACCGCGGACGCTCAAGGAGACCAGCAAACGTGGCGAAAGACAAACGCAAGGCAAAGACGAAGAAGCGCAGGCTTGCGCTGAACGTGACCTCCGGGGTCGCGCACATCCAGGCCACCTTCAACAACACGATCATCTCGATCACCGACATGCAGGGCAATGTGATCTCGTGGTCGAGCGCCGGCCAGGTCGGGTTCTCCGGATCCCGCAAGAGCACGGCGTTCGCCGCCCAGGTCGCGGCCGAGCAGGCCGGAAAGAAGGCGTTGGACATGGGGCTGCGCGAGGTGAGGGCCTACGTCAACGGGCCGGGCGCCGGGCGCGAGTCGTCCATCCGGGCCATCCAGGCCGCCGGGCTCACCGTCACGCTGATCCGCGACGTCACACCCATTCCGCACAACGGGTGCCGGCCGTCGAAGCGGCGGCGCGTCTGAGGCGCCGAGACGGCGCCCGATGCGCCGTGCCGGCTTTTCGCACACGCGGCTTCCAAGAGGGGCGGGCGTCTGCCAGGGCTCAAGTGTTGAAAGGCGTGAACAGATGATTAGCAAAGAATTCACCATCCCCAAGACCGTGAAGGCCGACGCCGGCGCGGACGGGCACAGCGCCCGCATCGTTGTGGAGCCGTTCGAGCGCGGCTACGGCACGACCATGGGCAACGCGCTGCGGCGCGTGCTGCTGGCCTCCCTGGAGGGGTCCGCCGTCACGGCGATCCGCTTCGAGGACATCCACCACGAGTTCTCGGCGGTCCCCGGCGTGCTTGAGGACGTCACGGACATCGTTCTCAACCTCAAGCGCTGCTGTGTCCGCCTGAACGACAAGGACTCCGTCATCTTCACCTTCACCTGGACGGGCGGGGAGGGGCCGGTGACGGCCGCCGACCTGTTCGCCGGGCAGGAGATTGACGTTTTCAACCCCGGCCACGTCGTTTTCACCTGCGTCAAGGCGGGCAGCAAGATCAGCATGGAGATCAAGGTTGCGCGGGGCCGCGGGTATGTCACGGCCGACCAGTTCGAGCTGGAGCACGCCCCCCTCGGCACCATCTACCTCGACGCGGGCTTTTCCCCCGTGGTCAAGGTCAACTTCCAGGTGGAGGACGCGCGCGTCGGCCACCGTACGGACTACGACCGCCTCATCCTCGACATCACGACGGACGGGTCCATCTCCCCGTCCGACGCGCTGACCGAGGCCGCCGACCTGCTCATCCGCCACTTCACCATCTTTATTCCGAAGGAGGACGAGGAGGGCGCCGCGGGCGGGTCCGGGATTCCCGAGGACAGCGAGCTGGTGCAGCTTCTCACCCGGCCCATCGCCGAGGTGGAGCTGAGCGTGCGCGCGGCGAACTGCCTCAAGGCGGAGCGCATCCGCACGCTGGGCCAGCTTGTTGCCCGGACGGAGCCCGAGCTTCTCGGCTTCCACAACTTCGGCAAGCAGTCGCTCAAGGAGATTGAGGACAAGCTTGCGGAGCTGGGCCTGAGCCTCGGCATGGCCGTGGGCGCGCTGGGCGACATCCCCGCCGACGACCCGGCCGACGAGGAGGACGAACCGAAACCCCGCCGTCGGAAATCCGCCGACGATGACGACGAAGACGAAGACGAAGAGGAATAACCAGCAATGCGACACATGAAATCCGGTCGCCGGCTCGGCCGCGACACGTCCCACAGAAAAGCGACCATGAAGCACCTCGCGGTGGCCCTGTTCAGGCACGGCGCCATCACCACGGGCGTCTTCAAGGCCAAGGAGCTGCGCATCTTCGCGGAGCCCCTGGTCACCCTGGCCAAGACGGACTCCGTGGCCAACCGCCGCCGCGCCTTCGCCGCCCTCCGCGACGATGATGTCGTCCGCAAGCTGTTCAACGAGATCGGCCCCTCCTTCTCGGAGCGCCCGGGCGGCTACACCCGCATCCTGCGCCTCGGGAACCGCAAGGGCGACGGCAGCCCCGTGGCCCGCATCGAGCTGGTCGGCATCGGCGAGTACAAACCGGAGGAGTGACCCCCGGTCCGGGTAGGTTTTCAGACGGAGCAGCGCGCCGGCACACGGCCTGCTGCTCCGCCGTTTCTCTTGCGGCGCCGCGCCGCCCTGCGGGCCGGGTTCCCCGACCCCGGAAAGGAGTCCCGGATGCCCCGTCCCTGCGCCCTCCAGCTCTATTCCGTCCGTGACGAGCTTGCCAGCAACCCCCGGCGCGCCCTGGCGCGGGTGAAAACCGCCGGCTACGACCATGTCGAGCTCGCCGGTTCGGCCGGCCTGCCCCGGGGGGAATTCGCCGAGCTGCTTTCCTGGGCCGGCCTGCGGGCCGTCTCGGCGCACTTTCCCTGCATGGAACTGACCTCGGACCCGGCCACGGCGGCGGATACCGCCCGATGCTTTGGCGTCCGCCATCTGGTCATGCCCTGGACAGACCCCGCCTCCTGCGCCGACGAGGCCGGCTGGGTTGCCCTGGCCCGCGAGCTGGACAGGGTGGGGGCGTTTCTCAGGGCCGAGGGGCTCACCCTCAGCTACCACAACCATGACCACGAGATTCCCCCCGTGTTCGGCGGGCGGAGCGCCCTCGACCTCCTGATGGAGCACAGCGACCCGGACCACCTCGCGTTGGAGCTGGACCTGTGCTGGGCCTCCGTGGGCGGGGCCGACCCGGCCGCGCTGCTGCGCCGATACGCGGGCCGGGTTTCCCTGGTCCATGTGAAGGACAGCCGCCCCGGGCCGGAGGGAAACCTTGTCTTCACCCCCCTTGGGCGCGGTACCATGGATTGGGCCGTCCTGCTTCCGGCGGCGGAAGCGGCCGGGGCCGCGTGGTTCATTGTGGAGCAGGACACGGCCCTCGGGGAGGCCATCGCCGAGGTGGCCGAAAGCGCCGCCTTCCTGCGCCGGTTCAATGAAGAAGCGGGCTGACATGAAAAGAGACACCACGACCGGGGGGCTTTCGCGCCGCCTGCGGCGGGCTGTGGCGGGGGCCTTTCTCCTGGTTGTGTCCTGCCTGCCGGGGTGCGGTTCCGGTGCCGTTGTGCGCGGAACCGTGCGCGATGTGGCGGGCGAGGCGCTGCCCGGGGTCGCCGTGGCGGTGGACGGGCGGGAGGCCTCCCAGATCACGGACCTGCACGGGCGCTACGCCGTCCGCGCGGCGCCGGGCCGCGCGGCGCTCACCTTCATGAAAACGGGGTACGCGACGGGGCGCATCGAGGTGGAGACGCAGGGCGGCGGCCGGGTGGAGGCCCCCGAGGCGCGCCTGTGGCCGGTGCCGGAATCCGAGGGGGTGTTCCTGTTCACAAACTACCGCTACACCGAGCTGGAGCACCCGCGCCCCCTGCCCTACATGACCGCGGACCGCGGCGTGGTCCACGGCACCCCCGTCATGCCGTCGGGGGAGGGCGTGGCGCCGTTCGGCGGCGGCACGGCGGGCGCGGAGGGCCCCCTGCTGGCGGCCTGCAAGCTGCCCGGCTACGACGCCCGCCTCGTGCGCCTGCAGCGCGTGGCGGCCAGGCAGACCCAGGGCGTGCGCCCCGGCGCCGCAGGGCCGGTGCTCCGCGAGGTGGAGGAGCAGGTGTGGGTGGCCGACACCCCGGTCGCCGCAACAATGCTGCCGCTGGACGGCGACGACCATGCGCTCGTGCGCATCGAGCCCGCCGAACCGCTGACCCCGGGCGTGTACGCCGTGCACTGGGGCGTCCTCGACGGCCTGTCGGGCATCGAGCAGCGCGCCTTTTTGTTCCGGGTCTTCGACCCGCTGGGCGGGGTGGAGGCCCTCGATGAGGCCGGCGGCGCCGATGAGGAGGCGGTGAAGGCCGAAAAGGAGCGCCGCCGCCTGGAAAACCAGAAGGAAATGAACAGGGAGACGGACGAGGGCATGGGCTGAGGCCCCCGCCCCCCGGTTTCCGGAGGACAAAGATGAAGCGCCAGTATGTCAACACCCTGCAGGAGGGCGACCACGTCAACGACTACTTCGTGGCGTCGCGCAAGGACCTGCGCCAGAAGCAGGACGGCGGCAAGTTTCTCGGCATGGTCTTCAAGGACCGGACCGGCGAGATCGGCGGGGTTCTGTGGAACAACGCCACCGACACCGCCAAACTGTTCGAGCCGGGGGACGTGGTCAACGTCCGCGGGCTTGTCAGCGTGTTCCAGGGCCGGCTGCAGATCCGGGTGGAGGCGGTGCTGCCCATGCGCGCCGACGAGTACTGCGTCGAGGACCTGGTGAACACCCCGGAGAACGCCAAGGAGAGCCTGGAAGGCCTGCTGGCCCTGCTGGACACGGTGGAGGACCCCCATCTGGCGCGGCTCCTGGCCGCGTTCCGCAACGACAAGGCCCTGATGGACCAGTTCGCCGCGGCGGCGGCGGCGAAGAAATGGCACCACGAGTACGCGGGCGGCCTCGCGCGGCACTGCTACGAGATGGCCCGCCTCGCCGTCACGCTCTGCGAGCTGTTCCCCGAGGTGAACCGGGACATCCTCCTCTGCGGCATCTTCCTGCACGACATCGGCAAACTCGACGAGATGAGCCATGAGCTCTTTGTGGACTACACGACCCCCGGCAAGCTGCTGGGCCACCTGCACATCGGCTGCCAGATGGCCGAGGCGCGGATGGCGGAGGTCGGGGACTTCCCGGAGCCCCTCCGGATGCGGCTCCTGCACTGCATCCTCTCCCACCACGGCGAGCTCGCCAACGGGTCCCCCGTGACGCCGCGCACCCTGGAGGCCGTGGTGCTGCACCACCTTGACAATCTGGACGCCCAGGCGACGGCCTTCTCCCGCATCATCCGGGAGACGCGCGACAAGGGCCAGGAGTGGTCGGAGTACATCCCCCTCATTGACCGGGTGATCTGGGCGAAGTGACGGCGTCCGCCGTCAGCGCGCCAGCGACCGGTTGATCACCGCCTGGATGTCCGTGGCCGAGAGCCCCCGCCCGTCCACGTCCGCGTCCACACCAACCGCGTCGCCGAGCACGGCGTTGACGGCGAGCTGGATGTCCGCCGCCCCGACCACGCCGTCGGCGTTGAGATCCCCGTCCGAGACGGTCACGTCGCGCCGCGTGGCCGGCCCGCCCGCCACCGTGATCCCGTCCACATGGTAGGTGATGTGGCCGGGCGCCTCCCAGGACAGGCTGTAGGTGCCCGGCAGGAGCAGGCGGTGGTAGTTGCCCGCGTGGGGGCTGGAGAAGACCGGCTGGCTGTTGCCCGACACGGTCACCCGCGCGAGGACGGGCGCGCCGGTGGCGCGGTCCAGACACAGCCCGCGCACCCCCGTGTGCGCGGTCTCAATGTAGGCGAGCATGGCCTCCCGGTTCGCCTCCCAATACGACGGGAGCAGCGTGTAACTCGGCCACTTGGCCGCGCCCAGCTCCACCGTCACCTCCATGCACCCCATGAACCGGTAGGACCAGTCCTGCATGGTGCCCGTGGCGGCGTACCAGGCGGACCCGTTGGTGACGCCCTCGGTGAAAACCGTGCTCGCATACATGTCCGGATTGCGGGAGGCGTACGCCAGGGAAACCACCCGGAGGAGGGCCTCGTCGGGCGAGAGCGCGGGCTGCCCGCTGGGCACGCCCGGCTGGTGGTCGTAGGGGTAGTTCACGACCAGCGCGCCGCCGTGAAAGTTGGCCGACACCACGAAGGGCCGCGAGGCTGACCAGCGCATGACCGCCGCCACCTCCGGCTGCCGGTCCCCGTCGCCGAGGGGCGAGTCAAAAAAAGTGCCCGTGTAGTTCGCGCCGTAGACCGGAAAGACCCGGTTGAGGTCCTGGCTGTTGGCGTTGTAGCGCGAGCGCGCCTCCATGCCGTCGGGGTTCATCAGCGGCACCAGCCAGAGGTCCGTCGTGTCCACCAGCGCCGTGAGGCGCGGGTCGGTCCCGTGGCCCTCCAGCAGCAGCTCCGCCAAATCCAGCAGCAGCTCCGTGCCCACCGGCTCGTTCCCGTGGATGGTGGAAAGGAGCTTCACGGCGGGCTTGTCCGCCTCCACGGAGGGGTTGGCCGTGATCCGCAGATACCAGAGGTTCCGCCCCTGCACCGAGGTTCCCAGCGACCCTGCCGCGCACAGGCCGGGATAGGCCGCGGCCCACTGGGTGAAGGCGGCCTCAATCTCGGGGTTGGCGCGGTAACCAAGCACCGCCTTTTCGTCCAGAATGTCCGCCGGCAGGATGCGGTAGGGGAAGCCCAAAGCGTCCAGCGCGGCCCGGTCGTCCCCCAGCAGGCAGACGCGCGCGGTGAGGCCCGACACATCATCCACCACCAGGCCGGACGCCGTGAGGCGGGCCATTTCCTCCGGCGACGCGGCGGTCACCTCGGCCACCTCCCCGCGCGGATAGCCGCCGCCGTCCGCGAAGGCGCCGATGGACAGCGCCAGGGCGGCCGCCAGCGCCGTGAGGGCGGTATTTGCCGAAAAGCGGTTCATGGCCGGGCGGGTGTCCTCCAGCCGGGGCCGCACGCCGCGTCCCCGTATCCCAAGTATAACAGAAAGGGGGCGCCCGGCTGAACGCGCCCTCGCCGCAAGCGTGTCAAGCCATTTGCTAATCTTACCGGGGCGCCTATTATCGCGCCATTTGCTTTCTTACCAAGATTCAGGGAGAACGCTTCTGTTGTGCCT
>JAPXRP010000143.1:0-11151 GCA_033813475.1 Candidatus Hydrogenedentota bacterium | reverse complement strand
CCAGCCGGAGATCGTGTATGAGGAGACGATCCTGAAACATGGGCTGGACGGGTACAAGGTGCTGGTCCTCGCAGACTGCGATGTCCTGCCTGCGTCGGTGGTGGAGAGGGTCAACGCCTTCCAGGCCACCGGGGGGCTGCTCGTCGGCGACGACCGCCTATGCCCCGCCGTGAAGCCGGACATCCTGCTGGAGCCGTACACCCGCACCAAGAAGGCCGACGAGGACAAGCAGGCCCTCGTGGCCCGCGCCGGGGCGCTGTCCGCCGCCCTGGAGGGGCGCTACCGCGCGCCCGTGGCCGCTTACCCCGCCGACGTGCTCCCCTATCTGCGCCGGTACGGGACCTCCGACTACGTCTTTGTCGTCAACGACTGCCGCGAGTTTGGGAACTATGTCGGCCGCCACGGCCTCGTCATGGAGCAGGGGCTTCCCGTGGTGTCTGTGCTCACACTGAGCAGGGAGAAGGGCCGGGTTTACGACTTGGTCGAACACCGCGAAGTCGCCGCAACCTCCGAAAACGGCACCCTCAGCATCCCCGTGGAGCTGGAACCGGGCGGCGGCAGGATTTTCCTCGTCACCGACACCCCCGTGGAGGCCGTCGCGGTGCAGGCTCCGGGCATGGCGGCTTGCGGGCAGGAGATGGAGGCCCGGGTGGTCGTCACGGACAGGGAGGGCAACCTGGTGGACGCGGTGATCCCGCTGGAGCTGCGCATCCTCGACCCCGACGGACGACGCGCCGAGTTCAGCGGTTTCCACGCCGCGCCGGGCGGCGTCCTCGACCTCCGGCTGGCCTTCGCCGCGAACGACGTGCCCGGCATCTGGACCATCGAGGCCAGGGAACTCGCCGCGGGCATCGTCACGCGGCATTTTATACGGTTGCAGCCCGGGGCGTAGCAGCCTGTTTCAAAAGGCCGGCTTCTCTCGGTCCCCCCTTCAGGGGCGGGGACCGCGTCCTCGCGGACGGGGGATGTTCTTCTCGCCCGCCAACGCGCCGCAATCCGGAACATCCCCCGGTTCGCTCCCGCGAACCACCCCCCTGAAGGGGGGACCCGGACAACACCGTACCGCAGGCGCTACTTGAATCCCTTCCCCGCCGCGCTACGCCTTGATCTCGTCCAGGCGCACGGGGCGGTTTTCGTCGTGGGAGCGGCGGGCGGCGATGCCGAGGGCCACGGCGGCGCGGCCGTCTTCGCCCGTCACGGGGATGGGCGCGCCGTCGAGCACGGCGTCCACGAAGGCGGCCATCTCGGTCAGGAAACTGTCGAGGTAGCGGTCCATGAAGAAGTTGAGCGGCAGGTCGCGGTGGACGCTGGCGGCGTCGCTGATGACCGCCGTGTTCGGGTGGTTGTTGGCGACGGCCGCGCCGCCCGCGCTGCCGAGCACCTCCACGCGCTGGTCGTAGCCGTAGACCGCGCGGCGGCTGTTGTCAATGACGCCCAGCGCGCCGCCGGCGAACTTCAGCGTGACCAGCGCCGTGTCCAGGTCGCCCGCCGCGCCAATGGCGGGGTCCACGCGAACCGCCCCCGCGGCGAAGACCTCCTCCACCTCCTCCCCGATGAGGAAGCGGGCCATGTCGAAGTCGTGGATCGTCATGTCGAGGAACATGCCGCCCGACACGCGGACGTACTCGATGGGCGGCGGACCCGGGTCGCGGCTGACGATGTGCAGCAGGTGCGGCTCACCGATCTCGCCGGACGAAATGGCCCGGCGCACCCGCGCGAAGTTCGCGTCGAAGCGCCGGTTGAACCCGATCTGGAGCTTCACGCCCGCGCGCGCCACGGCGTCCAGCGCCCGGTCAATCTCCCCCAGCGTCCGCGCGACGGGCTTCTCGCAGAAGATGTGCTTGCCCGCCGCCGCCGAGGCTTCGATCATGGGCGCGTGCAGGTCCGTCGGCGAGCAGATCACCACGGCGTCCAGCGCCGGGTCCGCCAGCAGCGCCCGGTGGTCCGCCTCCACGCGCCCCACGCCCAGCTTCGCGCCCAGCGCCGCGGCCGCCTCGAGGTTCACGTCCGAAACCGCCGCCAGCCGCGCCCGCGGAATCCGGTACGCCAGGTGCTCCGCATGCACCTTGCCGATGCGTCCCACGCCGATGAGGCCGATGTTCAGAAGGCTCTTGTCCATTTCGTCACTCCGTCATGGTTGGTGGGGCAGCCGCGCCACTTTTTGGGGGTCTGGGTAGTTCCGACAAGAGATTGCCGCGTCGGCCGGGGCGGCCGACTCGCAATGACGCGGAAACGCCCGTCATTGCGAACGAGCGAAGCGAGTGAAGCAACCTCGTTCTCGAAATGTCCCAGACGCGCGCGATCTCTTATCCGGAAATTAGGGTCAATGCAGCAAAAACAATCCAACCCCAGACCGGCAGACTGGGTTTCGTACCAGCGGTACGCCTCCCCAACGTCCCCCTTGGCTTCGGGGGCTAGAACCAGAGAAGCCTTTGCCTTCATGGGGTGCGGAGGATGTCTTCTTTGGCCTCTTCCCAGGACTGTCCGGCGTCCGGGTGCTGCAGAAACGCCCGCTTGCGTTCCTCCAGCGCGTCCTTCTGCCACTGGGGGATGGGCAGCTCCTCCCGGCTGCGGGCGATGCTGTCCCACAGGTCCTCCACGAGCTGCATGCGCTCGGCGAGGGGAAGCTTTTCGAGTTCTTCCAGCAGGGTGTCCATGTTTCCCGTGTCCCGTTTTCGGTTCGGTGTCTCCGTCAGTAGGATGATACCACGCCGCCGGGGCGCCTTACAGTCCCAATGTCTTAAGATATTCGCGGTTTCTGCGGGCGCTTTCTTTGGGGGCGCCCATGCCCGGCAGGACGTCCTGCTCGACGGTGATGAATCCGGTGTAGTCGCGGCGGCGGAGTTCCTCGGTGGTGGCGGGGAAGTCCACGCGGCCCTTTCCCAGCTCGCAGAAGACGCCATTGCCCACGGACTGGAAATAGTCCCAGCCTTCGGCGGCGGCGCGGGCCGCCACCTCCGGTTCGCAGTCCTTGTAATGCATGTGGGTGATGCGGCCGGCGAAGCGGTCCAGCCCGGCGCGGGTGGCGGCGCCGTCGCGGTCGCCCGCGCCGAAGGCGTAGTGCCCCGTGTCGAAGACCAGTCCGAGGAGTTCGGGGCTGGTCCCGCGCAGGAGCGCGGCGATCTCGTCGGGCGTCTCGACATAGCCCGCGCAGTGGTGGTGGAAACCGACGGGCAACCCGGTGGCCTCCCCCACGGCGCGGGACACGGCCTCCACGCCCCGGCAGAACACGGCCCACCCGGCGTCGTCGAGGCCCAGGGCGGGCGTCACGCGGCCGGCGTTCGCCGTGCGCGCCGGGACGCTCCCGTTGTCGTCGGCGAGGATGACCATCGGCGCGTGGTCCGGCGCGGCGGCCCCGGCCAGCAGGCGCGCCACGCGCACGGCGGCCTCCGCGCCCGCGGCGTGGGCGCTCTCATCGGCGAAACGCACGGGCACAAACGCGCCGACCATCGTCACGCCGCGCGCCTCCAGCACGGCGCGCAGCGCGGCGGACTCGGTGGGCATGAAGCCCCAGTCGCCCAGCTCCGTGCCGCAGTAACCCGTCTCCACCAGCTCGTCGAGCATGCGCTCGCAGGTGAGCGGCTGGCCGCCGAGGCCCTCAAACTCCAGACTGCCCCAGGAACAGGGGGCGTTGCCAACGCGAATCTCCGCCATACCGCAGAACCTCTTTCTCTTGTTTCGGACGTCCGACCGGTCGGATCCGTCGGATCGGTCCGATGTGCTCCTTTTAGAACTGCCTGCTCCATTCCTTGGGCCAGCGCTCGACGACGACCTTGGTCTCCGTGAAGAACTCGACGGCGTGCTCGGCCTGGCCGTGGAGGTCGCCGAAAAAGCTGTCGGCCCAGCCGCTGAAGGGGAAGAAGGCCATGGGCGCGGCGATGCCGATGTTGACGCCGATGTTCCCCGCGCGGGCCTCGTTGCGGAAGCGGCGCGCGGCGGCGCCGCTGGACGTGAAGATGCTGGCCATGTTGCCGTAGGCCCGGTCGTTCACCATCGCGATGCCCTCTTCGAGGGTTTCGGCGTGCATGAGGCTGAACACGGGGCCGAAGATTTCCGTCCGGGCAATCTCGCCCTTCGGGGGCACCTCGTCGAGCAGCGTGGGGAAAACAAAACTGCCCTTCTCGTGCCCCGGCACCGTGCGGCCGCGCCCGTCCACCAGCACCTTCGCGCCCTCGGCCTCGGCCGCGCCGATGAGGCCCTCGATGCGGGCCTTGCTCTCGGCGCTGATGACCGCGCCCATCTCAACGCCCTCGTCCAGGCCGTAGCCCACTTTGCGCGCGCGCGCCGCCTCGGCGAAGCGCTCGCGGAAGGCGTCCCGCGCCGAACCGACGGTGATGCCCACGGACAGGGCGAGGCAGCGCTGGCCCGCGCAGCCGAAGGCGGAGTCGGCGAGGATGCGCGTCGTGGTCTCCAGGTCGGCGTCGGGCATGATGAGCACGGGGTTTTTCGCGCCGCCCTGGCACTGCGCGCGCTTGCCGTTCGCCGCGGCCCGCGAATAGATGGCCCGCGCGGCGGGCGTGGAGCCCACCATGCTGACGGCGCGGACGGCCGGGTGGTCCAGCAGGGCCTCCACGGTCTCGCGGCCGCCGTTCACGAGCTGGAGCACGCCGGGCGGCAGCCCGAGCTGGTCCACCAGTTCAAAGACGCGCTGCTGGGTGAGGGGGCATTTCTCGCTCGGCTTCACGATGAAGCTGTTGCCCGTCGCCAACGCGTAGGGCAGGAACCAGAACGGGATCATGGCCGGGAAGTTGAAGGGGGCGATCATGGCGCCCACGCCGACGGGCTGGCGGAACATGTGCTCGTCAATGCCCCGGGCGATGTCCTCGTTGTTCCGCCCCTGCATGAGCAGCGGGATGCCGCAGGCGACCTCCACGTTCTCGATGGCGCGGCGCAGCTCGCCCACGCTCTCGGCGCGGGTCTTGCCGCACTCCTCGGTGCACGACCGCGCGAGGGCGTCCAGGTTCTCCTCCATGAGCTGCTTGAGCTTGAAGAGGAACTGGATGCGGTCGGGCGCGGGCACGCGCCGCCACTCGCGGAACGCCTGGTCCGCGCCCTCCGCCGCCGCGGCCACCTCGGCCGCAGGCGACAGGGGCAGCTCGGCGATCAGGTCGCCGGTGCCGGGGTTCACAACGGGCAGGCACTCCGCCGCCTTCGAGGGGACCCACTCCCCGTTAATGTAGTTCAACAGACGCTTTGCCATGACCATCCCCGCCGAAAGGCTTTGGTTACAGGTAATACCGTTCCTTCGCGCGCATCTCCTCCCACGCCTTGCGGGCGGCGCGCACGCTTTCCATCTCGCTGACCTCGGCCACGGGCACGTCCCACCAGCTGTCGTAGCCGGGCACGTTCACGTAGCGGTCGTTCTGCACGTAAATGACCGTGGTCCGCTCGACGGCCTCCGCCGCCTTGATGGCCGCGGCGAAGTCGTCGTAGGTTTTGCACTCGATGACGTGCGCGCCGAGGCTGCGGGCGTTCGCCGCCAGGTCCACGGGCAGCACCTCCACGTTCTCCCCGGCGGCGTCGCTGGGGAGCATGCCGTCCTTCGGATACACGTAGCGCGTGCCGAAGCCCTCCTGGCCCAGCGACCGGCTCAGGGAGCCGATGCTCTTGTAGCCGAAGTTGTCGAAGATGATGATCGTGAGCTTGAAGCCCTCCTGGATGGAGGTCACAATCTCGGCGTTCAGCATGAGGTAGCCGCCGTCGCCCTGCATGATGTACACGTCGCGGTCCGGGGCGGCCATCTTGACGCCGAGCCCGCCGGCGATCTCGTAGCCCATGCAGCTGTAGCCGTACTCGAGGTGGTAGTTCTTCGGGTGGCGGGACCGCCACAGCTTGTGCAGGTCGCCGGGCAGGGAGCCCGACGCGCAGACCATGATGCTCTCGGGCTTGCTCAATTCATTCACCGCGCCCACCAGCTCGCCCTGGCTCGTCAGGGGCGTGTTGCGGATGGCGTAGATGCGGTCCACCTCGGCCTCCCACGCGTCGTGGAGGGCGCGGGCCTCGGCCTGGTATTCCGCCGCCGTGCAATGGCCCGCCAGCAGTTCGCCCAGCTCCTCCAGCGCGGCGCGGGCGTCGCCCACCACCGGCAGGGCGCAGTGCTTGTTCGCGTCGAACTCCGCCGCGTTGATATTGATAAACCGCACGTCCGGGTTCTGGAAGGCCGTCTTGCTGGCCGTGGTGAAGTCGCTGTACCGGGTGCCGACCCCGATGACCAGGTCCGCGTCGCGGGCCATGGGGTTCGCCGCGCTGGTGCCGGTCACGCCGACGGCGCCCAGGTTCAGCGGGTGGTCGTAGCGCAGGCTGCCCTTGCCCGCCATGGTCTCGCCAACGGGGATGCCCGCCGCCTCGACGAAGGCCCGCAGGGCGTCGCAGGCGTCGCTGTAGATCACGCCGCCGCCCGCCACGATGAGCGGGCGCTTCGCCGCGCGGATCCACTCCGCCGCGCGCGCCAGCGCCGCCCGGTCCGCCCGCGTCCGCGCGATGTGCCACACCCGCTTGTTGAAGAACTCCTCCGGATAGTCATAGGCCTCCGCCTGCACATCCTGCGGCAGGGCCAGCGTCACCGCGCCGGTTTCGGCGGGGCTCGTCAGCACCCGCATGGCCTCGGGCAGGGAGCAGAGAATCTGGTCCGCCCGGTTGATGCGGTCCCAGTAGCGGCTGACGGGCTTGAAGCAGTCGTTGACCGAGATGTCCTGGGTCTGCCCCGACTCCAGCTGCTGGAGCACCGGGGCCACGTTGCGCCGCGCGAAGATGTCGCCCGGCATGAGCAGCACGGGCAGGCGGTTGACCGTGGCGCCCGCCGCGCCGGTGACCATGTTGGTCGCGCCGGGGCCGATGGAGGACACGCACGCGAAGGTCTGCATGCGGTTCTTCATCTTGGCGTAGCCCGCCGCCGCGTGGACCATCGCCTGCTCGTTGCGGATCTGGTAGTAGCGGAAGTCGGGGTTCTGCTGGAGCGCCTGCCCGATCCCCGCCACGCACCCGTGGCCGAAGATGCCGAAGCACCCCGCGAACAGCGGCTGCTCCACGCCGTCGCGCTCCGTGTACTGGTTCTTGAGAAACCGGATCACCGCCTGAGCCATCGTCATTCGCATGGCACGACCTCCCAATGGGTTGAAAACACGCCCTCGCAAACAGATGACAGACACGACAACGCGCCATGATAGCAGATCGGAAACGGAAACCGGCAATGCGCGGGGGGAGTGAGACGGGGGGGCAAGATGTCGCGGAAATCGGGCCGTGGCGGGCAAGAGATGGCTTCGCTCCGCTCGCCATGACGGAAAGACGCGTGTCATTGCAGCGACCGCGAAAACACGCGTCATTGCGAACGAGCGAAGCGAGTGCGGCAATCTCGTTCCCGCCACAGCCCTCCTGACAAGAGGTCACCGCCCAGCCCATGGCGGCAACCTTCTGTCGGTTCGTCCCCCCGTTGCCTTCCCCGCCCCCGTCCCCCCTATAATGGACGGAACACCCTGGAGGATTCCGGCATGAAGACCACACGCAGACAGTTGCTGGCGGGCGGCGGGGCTTTGGCGTGCGCCCTGGCGGTGAACCCGAAACCCGCGCGGGCTGCGGAGGCCGCCGCAAAGGCCCCCCTGCGCCTCAGCCTGGCGGCCTACTCGTTCCGCGACCTGCTGCCGCGCGGGGACAAGAAGGGCACCATGACGCTGCATGACCTGCTGGACCGGTGTCCGGACTGGGGGCTGGACGCGTTTGAGCCGACGTCGTACTATTTCAGTTCGGAGGAGCCCGCGTATCTCCACTCGCTCAAGGCGAAGGCCTTCCGGCTGGGGATCGAGATTTCCGGCACCGCCGTGGGCAACAATTTCTGCCTGCCCGAGGGGGACGACCGCGCGCGGGAGATGGCCGACATGAAACGCTGGATCGGCAACGCCGTCGAGATCGGCGCGCCGGTCATCCGCATCTTCGCGGGCCGCGAGGACAAGAAGACGGACCGGGCGGCGGCCTTTGACCGCGCCGTGGCGGGCATCCGCGAGGCCTGCGATTATGCCGGATCCCGCGGGGTCTTTCTCGCCATCGAGAACCACGGCTACCTCACCGAGACCGCAGACGACGTGCTGCGCATCCTGGACACGGTCAACCACGAATGGCTCGGCGTGAACCTCGACACGGGGAACTTCCACGGGGACCCCTACGCGAACATGGCCCAACTCGCGCCGAAGGCGCTGAACGTTCAGGTCAAGGCGGCCGTGAACGTGGACGGCAAGAAGGGGGAGGCCGACTTCGCCCGCATCGCGGGCATCCTGCGCGACGCGGGCTACCGCGGCTATGTCGCGCTGGAGTACGAGGAGGACGCCGACCCCCTCACCGCCGTGCCGCCGATGCTCGACAAACTGCGGGCCGCGCTCCGGAGCGTGTGACCCCTGTCCGGCGCGCGAACAGCAACGGGCGGAACACATGGGAGGCAGACGGATGATGCGACGGCGAACCTTCTTAACGGCATGCGCGGGCGCGCTGGCCGGGGGGACCCTCCCCTTCGCCGTGCCCGCCCCCGCCCGGGGGGCGGCACCCACGAAAAAACGGCCGCCGAACTTCATCCTGATTCTAGCGGACGATCTCGGGTACGGCGACCTGGCCTGTTACGGGCATCCGTCCAACGCCACGCCCCATCTCGACCAACTGGCCCGCGAGGGCATGCGGTTCACGGACTTCCACGCGAACGGCCCCATGTGCTCCGCCACCCGGGCCGCCCTGCTGACCGGCAGGTACCAGCACCGCCTCGGGAGGGCCTTCGAGGGGGCGCTGTCGGAGCAAACCCCGGAGACGGGGCTCCCGACGGACGCGGCAACCCTCCCCCGGATGCTCAAGGACGCCGGGTACGCGACGGCCATGTACGGGAAGTGGCATCTCGGATACCGCTCCCCGCATCTGCCGTCCCGCTTCGGGTTTGATGACTTCCGCGGCCTGCTCACGGGGGACGGCGACCACATCTCGCATCTCAGCCGCTCAGGCAGGGAGGACTGGTACCACAACGACGAGATCGAAATGGAGGAGGGGTACAGTTCGGAGCTGGTCACCCGGCACACGGTGGAGTTCATGCGGGAGAACCGGGACCGGCCGTTCTTCATCTATGCGGCCCACCTCGTGATCCATTTCCCGTGGCAGGCGCCGGGCGAGGCGGCCCACCGCACAGCCGGCACGGACTACTGGAACCCCGGGAAGCTCGGCCCCCATCCGGAGGGCGCCGTGGCCCCCGTCGTGGGAAAAATGGTCTCCGCCTTGGACGACAGCGTGGGCGCCATCATGGCGGCCCTGCGCGAGCTGGGGCTGGAGGACAACACCTTCGTGCTCTTCGCCTCCGACAACGGCGGCTACCGGCACTACGAGGGAAAATTCCAGGGGGAGATTTCGCGGAACGATCCCTGCCGAGGACAGAAGACGGAGGTCTGGGAGGGCGGACACCGGGTGCCGGCCATCGCGTGGTGGCCCGGGCGGGTCCCGCAGGGAATCGCCTGCGGCGAGACGGCCATGACCATGGACCTGCTGCCCACCTATGCGGCCCTCGCGGGCGCGGCCGCCCCCGGCGGGCTGGACGGGACATCGCTTCTGCCCGTCCTCTTCGGCGAAAAGGGCCTGCCCGCGCGCGACCTCTTCTGGCGGATCGGCGACGCGCGGGCCGTCCGGCGGGGCCCCTGGAAACTGGTCGCGGAAAAGGACGAGGCGCAGCTCTTTAACCTGGACGAGGATGTCGGCGAACAGCGCGACCTCTCCGCCTCCCGCGGCGGCCTGAAAGAGGAGCTCCTGGCGGCGTTGCGCGCCTGGGAAGAGGACGTGGCGAAAGGCTGACGCGTTTCTCCCCGCCGGGTCTCCGCTTGCAGCCCGCCGCGCTACGGAGCGTGTGGTCCCCTGCCTTCGGCCTGCGGAGGGTGAGGGTCATTCCGTTCCAGACCTGTCCTGCTTTGGGGCGTCCCAGACCACCATGAGGTACAGGACGCCTCTTCCGTCGCCGATGTCGCCCAGACCCACCCAGTGGTGGGTCTTCTAGTAGAACTGTCTGGGGGTGTCGGCTTCCTCTGAGGGGTCGTCGTAGCGCTTGATAATGACCACCTTGCCGAAACGGGACGCCCTTTCAGGTTTCCACCAGGGGCATGTCTCCGCGAGGAAGGGGCGGTCTTTCAGCAGCCAGTCTTTTGCGGGGCCTGTTTCGAACAGTTGACGGTTCATCGGAAGCCGGCTCGATCTGTCAAGCAGCGCCTCCAGGGCCGATGTCTCCGCCTCCAGACACCCTAAAAGGACGTCTACCGCGGGACTGGATTCATAGTGGGCGTGGATATTGTCCGCCGATGCGGGAAGTCCGCCCAGGAGGTCCTTCAGGATGCCAAGCGCGAACTCGTCTGAATCCACGGATGGCCTCCGGGGGGCGGTTGCGCACCCCGACAGAAGCAGGAGCGCGAAGGCCGTACACGAAAGGGTCAAGAGGCCCCGTTTTTCCATCTTCCCAACCCTCCATCGCGGTGCCTGCGAGCCCGCAGCAAATCTGTCCAGAGGACTCCCCGACCGATCAGCCGGTTTCAGAAACCCCCGCCGTATCCGGGTGCAGCGCGCGCTTACAGCCCGCCGCGTTCGCCGACGAAGGCCATCACCTCGTCCCAGGTGGGCATGAAGTTGGCGCAGCCGTGCTTGGTCACAACGATGGCGCCGCAGGCCGCGCCAAGGCGTCCGGACTGCCGCCAGTCCAGCCCGCGGACCCGGCCGCAGAGGAACCCCGCCGCGAAGGCGTCGCCCGCGCCGAGGATGTTGTACACCTCGACGGGATAGCCCGGCGCGTCAATCTGGTCCACGCCGCCGTCCTCCCGCCGCAGGTGGACCCGGGCGCCGTGTATCCCGCGCTTGTGCACCAGCGCCTTCGGCCCGCGCGCCAGCAGCGCCGCGATCCCCGCGTCCACGTCGCCCGCCACCTTGGTGTCCGACACCTGCGAGTGGGTGAGGGTGATCTGCGCGGGGTCCTGGAGCATCGCCGCGTTGATCTCGTCGTCCGTGCCGAGCACGATGTCCACCAGCGGAAGGATGGCCCGCGCCATCACGCCGAAGGCGCGCGGGTCGTGCCACTGGTCGGGGCGGAAGTCAATGTCGAAGACCACCTCGGCCCCCGCCGCCCGCGCCTGCTCGGCGGCGAAGAAGGTCGCGCTG